>CAYSMO010000216.1:0-4341 GCA_964432125.1 uncultured Bacteroidaceae bacterium
ACTGGAAAGATCATTTGGCGAATCAAATGACCGAAATACCGGACTTTAATGATGTGTGGAGAGAATTAGGAAAACATTGGAGAAAATTTCAGAAGTTCATTGAATAGAACGCCAATGCTATTTTGCACATTGCCATCCTCGTTCCTGCGGTAGCAAAGAGCAAAAGCCGACGCACGGCTAAAGTGATAACAAGAAAATGAAGAAAGAAAAACAAATAAAAATCTCTCCCTCGATTGACTTGAAAAAGGGGAACTATATTTGAGAAAAGATCGGGAAACGGGGCTAAAGTAGCTAATAAATAGGACTCTAAGCGGCCTGCAGGGCCCCGTGATGAGTACATGTTGAACTACACCCGCCGGGCCGGGGCTATGTACTTAATGACGGTTTTCTATGATTTTTAAGATTTAATTGACGGGATATTCATTGCAGAATTGCAGGCAATCGTGTTTTTGCGTGTCTTCGATAAGGTGAATAATTCCTTGGGTCATTGATTTATAAAGCAGGTACAGATGAAAGCGTTAACCCTAACGGCCAAAGTGGAGAGGTACACTATAATCTGAAATTAGAAAAAACTATCTTTAGGAAGCAACTAAACCATGTCCCAATTTTCTATAAAGGATCTTGCAAAGATTATTGAGCGCGACAGCAAGGATGCAACTTACAAGTATGCTTTGCTCCGGGGTAGTATTGAGATCATCCAGGAAAATGACAATTATAAAGTGATCTCCGGCGATGCAGTTTCTTTCCCTCTGGGCCTGCTGATCCTGAAATGGATCGAGTATTACTATCCGATCATTGGTAGCCCGGTATTTATTCCGCAAAAGCATGGAGATAGCCCGGACCGTACTATAGCATTCAGGAGGGAATTTGAAAAGCTTATATCCTTCTATCCCGGTTCAGATAACTCCTACCCATTATTCTATGATCTGAAAAGAGGGATCAACAAAAGTGATCTATACGAGGCGGTCTTGCTTTTGGTAAGGAAAATCAGGGACACGATCATTCGTCAACCCATGCACTACATAGGCAGCGCAATCGGTAGAGGGGGGGAGATCTATCGGTATAACAGGGATGCAAGGCGATCAAGGTATAAAGGAATGCTGAATACCGGATCTGTCATTGGAGATTTCGGCACCTTCTCTATTCCAGTTGAAATGTACCATGTTATGCAAGTAGTGGGGAGTTTTGTTACAGGAACTCATTCGCTTATATTCCGCTGGGCCGAGTTTACCTCCGGCATTTCCAAAGATCCTGATTTGAGTACCGGTAAAATGATCTCGCTTTTGAAACGGGAATTTAACGAGCGTGACATCGTACAATCGAAAAGTTATTATTCCAGGATTCTGGAAGACCAAAGCCTGCAATGCGTGTGGACTGGCAAATCAGTTGGTAAAGGGATGCATATCGATCATATGATACCCTTCGTGGCCATCCGGAACAACGATCTGTGGAATCTGCTACCGTCCCGGGGGGCGATCAATATAAGCAAGAGCGACCGTATTCCGACCACTGACTTGCTGAGACAGTCTTTGGTAAAGGAACGGATCGTTTTTTACTGGGATGCCCTGATGCGTACTTTCCCGGAGCAGTTTCGCAGCGAGATCCAGGTTGCTCTTCTTGGGAACACTGCCTTCAGCCAAAAGAACTGGAAAAATAATTCCTATGATCAGTTGGTCCGGTTAAGCCACCATTTGATCGAGGACCGAGGATTTTCTCCCTGGAACGTAATTGAGAGAATATGAAGAAGGAAACATGCCCATTTTGCTCACCTGACAGGGAGGTGATCCAGAAATCGAAGCACTGCTATGCGATATATGACAAGTATCCAGTAAACCCGGGCCATGTACTGGTGATTAGCCATAGGCATGTAACTGATTATTTTGACCTGGAAGATGGGGAGAAAGCCGGGCTCTGGAAGCTGGTAGAAGAAATGCGTTCATTCCTCGATGAAAAGTTTCACCCGGATGGATTCAATGTGGGATTCAATGTTGGTAAGGAAGCCGGGCAGACCATTGATCATGTTCATATCCATATTATCCCCCGTTATTCAGGAGACATGGATGATCCTGCTGGAGGGGTCAGGCACGTGATCCCGGAAAAAGGCAAATACTAACTCCATTGTCGATTTCATACTGTCCTCGCAATGAAATTCGACGGCTCCAAATTGCATAGTTCGTGTAGGTTGCCATGCAATGCATATATGTGTGGATCAGAACGGAACCTAAAAACTCTATATATGAAATACTTGCCTGCATTCTCTTCGGCAAATCTGAGCTCGTTTGGCGATATGATTGGCTAAACAAAGATCCTTTTATCAACTTTTCAGCAAAGATAAAGCCTGTCAAGAGGGAATGCCTTACCCGGGAGGAGCTTGCCCGAATTGAAGGATTGAATATAGGTATCCGAAGGCTATTTACAGTAAGAGATGTCTTTGTATTCTCTTGCTGCACGGAATTGGCATATGTGGATATTGAAAACCTCACTCTCGATAATTTAGTTAGTGTCTAAAAGAAAACTCCCTGTTTTTCAATTTCATCGCCTATAAGTTCATTCCCTTTTGAGGGGTGGAGTCCGGTTTCGGCTAAAAAATCAGATCACACTCTTAGTCTCGGCATTTTTTTCACGCCAAAGTCGAAAATATGCGCATAATTTCTAGCTTCAGAGCATACCTCTCCCAGGAGAACCTTTAGAACTGTATTACATTTACGGCACTTAGGCCGCTGCTTTATATTCTCTTTCAGCCTCTTGCTGTCTCCGTCGTACGGCAATCAACTCCTGTCCGATCCGCCGAAGGTTTTATGCTACTACAGCCAGGCCAATGTATCGCTTGAAATGACCATACCCACGATCCGGACACCGGTCTAAGCCACGGTATTCCAGTTCGTTGATGTTCGACTCTACAGCACTGTGTCTGTTCCTCAGCAGTTTAAAGCTCCGGTGACTCTCTTCGGCTTGTTCTTCTTTGTTACACTTTCCCTTCTTGGGCATAACCACCTTGTCGACATGCTCTTCCAACAGGGCCTTGTTCTTCTTGTGCCAAAAGCCTTTGTCAAAACTCCAGCTTCTTACATTATATCTGGGGAGCAGCTCCTCGGCAATGGGCTTTACCATCTCAACATCGGACTGATTTTCCATAATCCGATAGTCCACAATCAGGTTGTACTGATCAGTAGTGATGGCCAGCTTTTTACCCAGTTCAACGTTTGGACTCAGTTTCCCTTTGGTGATCCACTCGGTATAACCCTCAAAAATGGAAAATACTTTTTCCTTATGAGGGATCTGTTCCCCTTGCAGGAGCCTGCGATCAAGTAAGTCGATGAACTTAACCGAAAATTCGATATACCGGTTCAGACATAAAAGGATCAACGTGTCCATCTCATCCAGCTGGGGAAATTTTGAGTCCTTCAATTTATCCTGTAATGCCCGGGCTTTTGTCAAATAATACCTTGCTGCCTGCTTGATCCGCTGCTCCTTATTTCTGCCTCCTGAGGAACAGGCTTTGCCTACTGCCCTCATTGAGTTTTTCATCTGGCAGTACCAATCATGCTTCTTTCTCCATCCGGGAATCCAGGGCTACTTCTTCTGGAACTTACCCACCATATCAAGGCTTTTACGGGCACTGTCCCATAACAAGTTGTAATCCTTGGGAAAATGTACATTGCTCTCAACGACAAAACTATCGGTCTTGCAACATAAGGCTGCCGCCTCTTTTTTTTAAACACCCCGTGCCCAAATTCAACAATCACCTGGTTCAGCTCACGTACAGCCTCGTCGTCCAATAGACCTACGTTATCAACAATGTTCTGATATTCAAACTCATATATCTCATGCCCAAATCCCTTCTCTACACCCATAATCTGGCGGATAAGTGCATGGTTGTTTGCCAGATCGTGTAGGTCATCATAGCTGATATTCATGCACAAACGAACCTGGGATAAAACAAAAATCTGCCACAGATCCATACCCGGGCGGCCTGTACGCTTCTTGTCCGCTGTGATCTTTGATTCCAGGATCGCAAATACCTGTTCATTCCACTCCGGTGAAGTGAAGATCTCCTTCAGTGCTGCGCACAAAGCCGGAAGAGGACCACTTCTTTTCTTGGTCGTGATTCTTGTCTCTCCGATGGGAATCGTGCCAATGGACATTTGCTGTTCGAATCGCTTTCTCATATTTGAAACTTGTTTGAAGTATTATCCGAAATATGCGAATCTCGGTTGGTTAATAAGCTGAATATCTGTAATTTCAGCAAAATAGACAAGGTAAAACCCCGGTAGATTCAAACAAGTTTTTAACAATAACTAACTTTATATCAATTTATTAAAGGTTTTCTTGCAAACACTA
>CAYSMO010000217.1:0-4268 GCA_964432125.1 uncultured Bacteroidaceae bacterium
GCAGCGCCAGGTCGGTCAGCTGCTTCACCAGCTTTTCGCTCTTTCCATATTTCTTGAGTTTCTCAACCCGCTCATTCTCAATCTTATCAATCTCCTTCTTCAACTCTTCCATCTTGTCCTTATCGGCCTGCGGAACCTCCTCATCCTTCTTCCCCTCAGTAGCCTTTTCTATGGCTGAACGCTCATTGCTCAGCTGGTTCTTTTTCTCCCGCAGCTCGGCAACCTGCTTGCCCAGCTTCTTATCAGTCTTCTCAAGAATCTTCAAAACCAGCGGATGGTCGGAGTTGACAATCAGGTTATAGGAATCGGGCATGGAGCCGTAGAAAGAGGCGCCGCCGCCCATCTCTGACATATCCTTCATCCGGCGCATGAACTCATTCTGGGTGATCACAACAGGCTGACCAGTCTCACCCATGGCCTCAAAGCTGACAATAAAATGTTCGCTCTTCTCTAACTGTGATTGGAACACCGGGGTGAGATCAGCCTTCTGGGAGGCTGTCAGCTTATCTTCCTTATCATCATCCTTCGGAATCAGCTTCTCAATAATGTCCGAATCGACCCTGGCAAAACGTGCATCCTTCAACTTGGGCTCCACATGGTTTACAAAGTGGACGTCGAGCTGACCGTCGAAGAGCAATACATCATATCCCTTGTTGCGGGCAGCCTCAATATAGCTGTACTGCTCATCCTTGTCAGTGGCATACAGGTAAACCAAAGATTTGTCCTTGTCGGTCTGCTCCGGCTTGATCAGCTTCTCGTACTCCTCGAAAGTAAAATACTTCCCATCGGTATTTTTCAACAGTGCAAACTTCTCTGCACGGTCATAGAACTTCTCTTCCGAGATCATACCATAATTAATAAACAGCTTCAGGGCATCCCACTTTTTCTCAAATTGTGCCCTGTCATTCTTGAAGATCTCCTCCAGCTTGTCGGCCACCTTCTTCATGATGTGTGAAGAGATCTTCTTCACGTTGGAATCGCTCTGCAGGTAGCTTCTTGAAACATTCAGGGGTATATCGGGCGAGTCAAGCACCCCATGCAGCAGGGTCAGAAACTCGGGCACAATATCCTCAACCGAATCGGTGATAAACACCTGGTTGGAGTAAAGCTGAATTTTGTTTCGCTGTACCTCAATATTGTTGCTGATCTTCGGAAAATAGAGAATCCCTGTCAGGTTGAACGGATAATCCACATTAAGGTGAATATTAAACAGCGGCTCTTCAGCCATCGGATAGAGATCCCGGTAGAACGATGTGTACTGGTCCTCTTTCACCTCTGAAGGCGGAATGGTCCAGAGCGGCTTGGTATCGTTGATCACGTTGTCCTTGTCGGTCTCCACCTCTTTTCCATCCTTCCAGTCTTTCTCCTTGCCAAAGGCGATCTCTACTGGCAGGAAGCGGCAGTATTTATTGAGCATCTGACTGATCCTCTGCTCCTCGAGGAACTCTTCCGAATCCTTGTCAAGATGCAGGACAACATCGGTACCCCTTCTTTCCCGGGTAGCCTCTTCGAGCTGAAATTCAGGATTCCCGTCGCAGCTCCATTTGTGCGCCTTGTCCTCTGCCTTCCATGACTTAGTAACCAGCTCAACACGCTCAGACACCATAAAGGATGAATAAAACCCAAGTCCGAAGTGACCAATAATGGCATTGCTCTCCTTCTTGTACTTCTCCATGAACTCCTCGGCGCTGGAGAACGCGATCTCATTGATGTAGTTATCAATCTCCTCTTTGGTCATCCCAATACCGGCATCCGATACAGTGATGGTCTTTTTCTTCTTGTCAACATCGACCCGTATCGTCAGATCCCCCAGCTCTCCCTTGAAATCGCCAACCGATGCCAGCGTCTTCAGCTTTTGTGTGGCATCCACCGCGTTGGAAACCAGCTCGCGCAGGAAAATTTCATGGTCCGAGTAGAGGAATTTCTTGATGATCGGAAAAATATTTTCCGTAGTTACATTAATCTTACCTTTCTGCATTGCATATAAATTTTAATCAGTTTCTAACCGATCAGGGTATTCCCAAAGAATATGCCAATGGGTATAAACTGACAAACCGTCATATATCGCACAGAGAAAAGCAAAAATTGACAGAAAAAAGCGCCGCAGACAGCCGGCTAATTTCTTGCATCCACATCCTCCTCCAGCACCCAGATTCCCTCAGTGAACCTATATCCGCTGTATGAGCCGTCCGGACCATAGAACTGGTAATGGCCATGGTAGAGGGGGTGCAACGGGACTATATGGTCGAAAACAATCATTCCCAGTCGCTCATCGAATTGCACCGAGATGGTCAGTTCGGCCGAATACTCCATTACGATCCGGTTCCTGACCGTTCCGCCGTCTAAAAACTGATCGTCCCTGAAAACCGGCTTTCCGCGTTGGATGGCAAGCACCTCAATGGTCTTCGCGGAAGTTTTTGTGTCCTTAAAGTCGGCTCCCAGCAGTGTGTAAAAGGTCTTCCTTTTATATTCGTTGGTAAGGATGCTATAGTAGACCTTTCCGTGCCAGTTGTCGACTGACTGCGGGTAATCTTCCGACATTATATTCTCCGCATCGCCAGGGTTCAGGCGAAAAATTTCGGATTCGCCCCTTCTGTCCTGCAGCTGGATGAATGCAGTATATTGGTACTCATCGCGACTGGCCATATAGACCCAGGAGAAGACCTTTACCAGTCCATCGTCAGAAATAAGTTTTCCGATCATATCGAGGCTGCCCCACCGGTGGTTAAAAGAGCCCGGAAGCTGTAGCGCCTCATAAAAGGTCGAATCGATGGCATGGAAGAGATCCATGTTTGTGCCGGTGACCTCAACCTGGTAGAGCTCATCGAACATTTTTCTTAGTTCTCTCTCAGCCTCCACGATTTCATAATAACTCTCGTTCTCCTGAGATAGAAGCTCAAACGAGATAAGAAGCATCATTACTATGGCAAAGATTCTAATCATATCTGACTAACGAAAAAAAACACAATTTCTTATATCCGCGACCGGTCGAGGGCATCCAGCAACAGGGTGGATGACTCATGCACCTCCTCTTCAGTAATAATAAGCGGGGGTGCGATCCTGAATGCATTGTTACAAAACAGGAACTGGTCGAGAACAATGCCATTCTCAAAGATATTTTTCATCAGTCGCTCACCGGAGATCCTTTCATTGAATTCCACAGCCAGAAACAGTCCTCTTCCACGGATGGTGCTGATGCCTTCGTGATCCATCAGCCGCCGGAAAATTTCGCCCATACGGTTCGCATGCTCAATCAGCCCCTGCTCTTCAATATATTTCTGTGTGGCAAGTCCGGCCGCACAACTCACCGGGTGACCTCCAAAGGTGGTGATGTGACCGAGCTCCGGATCGTGGGTAAGTGTCTGCATCAATGTTTCACTGCTCACAAAAGCACCCAATGGCATACCGCCTCCGAAACTCTTGGCAAAGCAAACAATATCGGGTACGATTCCATAATGCTCGAAGGCAAACAGCTTCCCTGTTCGACCAAAACCGGTCTGGATCTCGTCAAGCACTAGAAGGGTGCCAGTGGTATGGCATCGCTCCCTAAGTTTTTTAAGAAAACCGTTGTTCGGTTCAATAATCCCAGCCTCCGCTTGAATCGGTTCCACAACGACCGCTGCCGTATTTTTCGTGATCAGCCCGAGAGCGCTTTCATCATTGAAATCGATATGACTGATTCCTGGGAGCAGGGGCAGAAACCCGGAGTGAAATTTTTTATCGCCCAGGATACTAAGTGCACCGTGCGTACTGCCATGATAGGCTTTGCTAAACGCCACAATCTCCGGTCGACCGGTCGCCCTTTTCGCCAGCTTCATGGCACCTTCGATCGCTTCGCTGCCGGAGTTGACGTAATATACTACATTGAGTTTCTCAGGCAGATGCTGAGTGAGCCACTGCGCGTATTGTGTCTGGGGCGACTGGATGAATTCGCCGTAGACCATCAGGTGCATGTGCTTGTCTACCTGCGCCTTCACGGCTTCGGTAATGGCAGGATGGGCATGACCGAGCGAGGAGACAGAGACACCGGAAACCAGATCGATATAGCGCTTGCTGCCGGGTTTGGGGGTAAAGAAGTATATCCCCTCCGCGTACTCGATTTCAAGCTGAAACGGATTGGAGGAGGTTTGACCCACGTGTTTTAAGAACAGTTGCCGGTTGGATAGCGTCATGGAATTTTGACTACACAAGGAGAAATTACTTGATGATCAGGTTGATATCCTTCATCAGTTTCTCCTTGTAGGATTTTCCAATGGGAATCGATTTTG
>CAYSMO010000218.1:0-4231 GCA_964432125.1 uncultured Bacteroidaceae bacterium
AACAAGCAGATTCACGGCATCAATACATCCATTCAGGTTGTTCTTGATCTCATTGAAATCACCGTTATAGGTATCTGTAATTTTTGCAGGTACATCACCTTTTGAAATGCGGTCGATATATTCAGCGGCCACATTCAGCGGATTGATTACTGCGTCGAGGGTGTCGTTGATGCCTTGTGTAATCTCACGGAATTCTTCATTGGTCTCCTTCACATTGGCCCTGCTGTCCAGGTTGCCGTTCACAGCTGCATTCACAAGGTTTTTGGTTTGAGAGACAATAGAGCGGATGATTCCCTGGATGTTGGATGCAATAACAAATCCGAGGACAATAGCGAGCACTACACCGATCCCGATAAATATGATCAGCAACATGGCCGAATTGGATGCGGTTGCATATGCCTCTTCCTTTGACTCCTGGGCGACAGTTGTGTTAATATCAATTATCTTGTGCAGAACCTCCTCTGCTTCCAAAGATGATTGACGGGCCACCAGACTTGCTTCGAACGCCTGGGTAAGTAGTGTTTCAACCCTTACGTCATCTTCAGGAACACCTGATGCAACCAGTCTGTCTCTCTCTTTCGACAGCCTTACCACCTCTTCATGATCAGCCTTCCAGTCATCCCATAATTTTACAAACTGGTTCCATTCTACAGTTTCCTCCGGAGTTTGAGGTAGCGGGGCATAGATGCTCCAGGCCTCATCAATTGCTTCAAACTTTTGGGTGATGTAATCGTATTGGGCTTTTCTTACTACCGGATCCATCATATTCCTGTTGATTAATCCACGTTCTGCCACCCATACACCGGTTTTTCCTTCCAGAATTACCAGCAGTGATTGAATGCTGGGAAGTCGTACTTCCGCAATCTCTTCAATGCTTTCTGTCCCTTTGGACATGCCATTGTAGCCGACATAGCCTACAATGCCTACGACAACTGCCACCGAAATGAATCCGAGCAGCAGTTTGCTTTTGATTTTTAATTTGTTAAACATGATTTTTCTGTTTTTTATTTAGTTATTTGGTTTCAATTTCTTCTTTTTTAAGCTCTTTGGCTTTGGGCTCACCAGGTGTTGGTTCTGCCGATTTTGCTTCAGAGATTTGCTCTTTAAAATCGATGATGTCTTCAGCAGAGAAGACCTTGTCGATATCCAGGATCATGATGAAATTCTCATCTACCCTCCACATGCCCTGGAGGTATCCTGAATTGTACTTGGTTCCGATACTGGGTGAGGGGGCGATCTCATCCATCTTAAGTTCGAGGACTTCCCTCACTGCATCCACAAGCGTTCCGAGCAAAAGTGTCTCGCCATCCTTCTCAATATTGAGTACGATGATGCTTGTGTCGACAGTGGTCTCTTTTTCGGGAAGTCCGAATTTGATTCTCAGATCCACTACAGGGAGTACGGTTCCTCTGAGGTTGATGACTCCTTTCAGGAATTTCGGTGTCTTCGGAACCTTGGTGATGTGCTTCATCTCCAGTATATTAAGTACTTTGGAGACGTTGATTGCAAACACCTCCTCATCCATCTGGAAGGAGAGAAATGTTTGGATTGCGGCGTTTTCGTTGCTCATGTCATTTACTGTTTTTTTGGTTATTATTTTTATACTTCCTTGATCGTATCTTCCATCTGGTAGCTGAATTCACTGATGATCTTGTTGGGATCCATTACCAGTGCTACTGTGCCGTCGCCCAGGATGGTGGCTCCTGAGATAATATCCTGGCCGTTAAACATTTTGCCCAATGATGTCAATACGGCCTGGTATTCACCAATTACCTGGTCCACTGCCAGTCCGAAAAGGGTATCGCCATACTCTGCAACAATCACTTGCTCTATCTCCGGAGGGGTCGTCTCTATCCCGAATTCTTTTCGCAGGTAGGCGAATGGAATATGTCCATCGTTAATGTAGATCAGGTTATTAATGGCATGCTCCAGTTTCTCATGCTTGAACTCGAAGCATTTGTCGACTGTAGCCAGTGGGATAACAAAGAAGGTTTCATCTATCTTCACCAGGAGCCCGTCGATGATCGACAAGGTTAAGGGCAGCTTGATGGTAAGGGTTGTCCCGACATTCAGTTGGGTATCAATGCTTATTTCCCCACGCAGGTCGGAAATTTTCCGCTTCACAACATCCATTCCGACCCCTCTTCCTGAAACTTTGGTTACATTTTTTGCGGTGGAGAACCCTGGCAAAAAGGTGAGATCGAGAATCTCTTTTTCACTCATTTCCTGATCGCTTGATACAAGTCCTTTGGTAACTGCGTGATTGAAAATCTTGTTGGTATCTATCCCTTTACCATCGTCTGAAACCTGAAGGAATACATTCGCGCCTGAGTAAAAGGCCTTGAGTATGATTTTTCCTTTTTCCTGCTTGCCGAGACTCTTCCGCTCTTCTGCTGATTCAATACCATGATCGATGCTGTTTCTGATGATGTGCATCAATGGATCGATCAGGCCTTCAATAATCGTTTTATCCAGCTCTGTATCGGTGCCCTCAGTTTGGAAAACAATCTCTTTGTTTAACTCCTGAGAGAGTTCTCTTACCAGTCTTTGGAACCGGGTTACCATGTTATCGATGGGGATGAGTCTGATTCCAAACGTATTGTCGCGCAAACGACGTGTAATTTTTTCAATATCCTCGGCAATGGTAATCAGCTCCTTGTTGTTAATCCTGTCTGAAACCAGTGTCAGACTGGCCTGCCGGGTTACCAGTTCACTAACCAGATTGATCAGTTCGTCCAGCTTCTCTGAGGGTACGCGGATACTTGATATGTTTTGTTCGCGGTTTTTAAATACGGTATCGGCTTTCTCAGTCGACTTTGGGAGCTGATCGCTGCTCTTGTTTTTTTCGGTCCACTGCTCAATCAATTCGAGGGTGGGGCCATCACCTTTTTGATACCATTCCTGTAAACTATCAGTGAAGGTTTTATTTTGTATCAGGTTGCTGTTGCCAATTGCTTTGATGGTCAGCTCACAATCCATATCGACAAACATAAATACATCTCGGATGATATCTACTGAGGAGTCAGTATACAGAAGTACCGTCCAGGATGTGTAGCAGGCCAGCACATCCAGTTCGTTGTAGGGAGGGATCTCATCTGTAAAGGCAAATGTGATATTTTCACCCAAAGCGACCAGTTCGTTGACGATTCTAATCGGATTGGTGCCATTCTGCATGATCTCTTTCTTCGGGATGAAACGTACAAAATAGGTGGCTCCGGCTTCTGAAGTTGATGCTTCTGCTTCAACAGGATTGGACGCTTTTGGTCCATCACCCGGTTCTTTGTTTAAGATCGATGTAATTTCCTGCAATAACAGGTCATGCTGATTGCGTGTCTCTTCATCCAGATGATCATCATCGGCGAGAAGAACCTTGATGTGATCAATGGCTTTAAATGTTAAGTTGAGGAGTTTCTGATCAACCTTCAGATTTCCCGCCCTCACCATGTCGTATGTGGCTTCCAGTTGGTGCGTGAAGGAGTCTATAAGCTCAAACCCGAACATGGCACTGCCCCCTTTGAGTGAGTGCATGGCCCTAAAGATCACCTCGATATGCTCCTTGTTTTCAGGGTCCGAGCTTATCTCCAGAGCCGATTTTTCAAGGTCCTGAATCAGATCAAATGCCTCTTCTATAAACTTATTTTTAAACTGCTCCATAATTGTATTTTTATCTGCCGATGTTGCTATTTGTAGTTACACAAGTTTTGAGAATCCTGCATCATCCAGTGATTTGCGTATTTCGCCAGGCATCTCACCCCTGAAAGAAAAAGAGACCTGCTTGTTTTGGTATGTTTTATTGATGGACAGAAGCAGTTGCAGATAGCTCAGGTCGATGGACTCAATGGATTCAGCGATGAGCTCTACATTCATCTTTTGAGCCAATCCATGATCGATCTCCGCTTTTGTCTTTTCAATGGTCTGAACGGTTAAATCGGACAGCAACATTGTTTTTACTTTTGGAGTTTCTGTGGCTTTCGCTTTTCCGGATACTGCTCCTTCACTCTTCTTAGGGGCCTTGCTCTCACCAAGCAGATCAGAAAATTCCTTTTTGAAATTTTTCTTTGTCATAGTTTCAGGTTTAATTGAATTCTTTAATTATCTCTTTAGAAAGGCTCATATAGTCCTGAGCACCATTGCTTTTTCTGTCGTATCTGAAAATATCCATACCCATGGCAGGCGCTTCGGCAAGGGAGATATTGTTTCTTATCATTGTATGAAAGACTTTTCCATTCAA
>CAYSMO010000219.1:0-4230 GCA_964432125.1 uncultured Bacteroidaceae bacterium
TGCGTTTCGAAGTTGGATGTGTCCCCCGGGAAATTGCAGGTTTCCATTTTGATACAGGGTCTTTTTCTCTTTTAGTGCATTCCCCCACAAACCATTCCATTTGTCTCCGGGAAAAATTATACTTTTATCTTCAATTTGACATTCATCCCATATATCTTTTGTCAACGACTCAGATACAAGGTCTCCTTTCTCATTTATATAGCCAAAATACCCATATTCGCTTACAAAAAATTCTCTGAAAATGTCTAAAACCTCCTTGTAAAAATCTTCGTGTTTGGAGTAAATGAAAATATTGGAAATGCGATTTTTGATTTGTAGTTCTTTTTCCTCCTGTTTGCTTTCGGTGATGTCTCTTACACATACTACTCTGAAGTATTCATCGTTATACGAAATATTTCTGGCTTCAATTTCTGCATAAAAAGTGGAACCATCTTTTCGTATGGCAATTATTTGATAGGGTGCTGCGATTTGTTTTTTTAGATTTTCTTTGGCTATTTCATGAAAATCAGGATGAATTAGTTTGAATAAATTCATTCCAATAATTTCATCTGTTTCGTAACCAAGCATCTTAACCAGGCTCGGATTGACATCAATGGCAACTGCATTATTGTGTATAACAATTCCTTCAAACGTAAAAGATGACAGCTTTTTGAATCTGTTTTCACTTTCCTTTAGTGCCTCTTCCGCCTGTTTGCGCGTGGTAATTTCCTGATGAGTTCCCATCATCATTAATGGTTTTCCGTCATTTGTCCAGGAAAAAACCTTTCCTCGATCGAGCATCCATATCCATCTTCCGTTCTTATGCCGCATGCGCAATTCGGTTTCATAATAGCTTAATTCTCCTTTAAAATGTTTTTCCAGGACCTTATGGCAATTTTTCAAATCATCCGGATGGGTATATTTCATCCAGGTTTCAATGGACACAGGTGAAATTTCATTGAGCGTATATCCGATCATATCAGCCCATCTTTCATTAAAAACGGTTTCGCCTGTTTGAACATTCCATTCCCAGGTACCAACGTTTGTTCCTTCAAGAATATTGGTAAGGCGTTGTTGCTCAATTAGTAATTCTTTTTCGACTTTCATACGTTCGTTAACATCCCTTTCATAAGAAACCTTTAAGGCATCATGCTCCTTTTGGAATTCCTTTAACTCTTTAATAAGTTCTTCTTTGGTTTTGCTCTGCACGTCCATACTAAGATTGTTTTTAATGATAGAATGCTGTTACCATTTCAGCATTGGCAATAATGTATCTATTAGCAGGACAAAGTTATCCATAAATGTGTAATAATAGAAGGCGACCACAAGTGAATAACAATATAATCCTCCCCCAAACAAACAACCATGTCTATATGGTATCAAAACCCAGTCCAACCTCCCTTGTTTTCAAGCTGAGAAAAAAGGGTTATCAGTCAGACCATTTATACATCTTAACAGGATAAATAAAATTAAATTTTAATTGACTGGTTTGTAGATAAAGAGACTGTTTTAGCAAGTAATTTTTATCAAACCGATACGGTACTGAAGTTTCGATTGAAACAAGGTGTGAGATGCGCTCCGGTGGGAGCAGGTTATCAACCATAGGTATTATTGGTCCGATTTTCGAATGAGCTTCTGTGCCTTTCGTTTGAAAACGCCTTCTTTTTCTGATAAACGCTCTAAATAGGGGAGGGCCCTCTCTTTTTTATTCTGATCAATATAAAACAGACCAAGATACCAGGTTGCATGATAGGAAACATCTTCCTGTGCCGACCTGGATAATTCTGTTAACAGATCGAAGGCTTTACCCGGGTCCCCGGTTTCGTAACAGGTGATCGCGTAAAACAACGCAGCACCACTATTGTCATTTATCGTTTCCTGGTTTGTTTCAAAAAGGTCCCTGGCAGTTTCATAATCCCGCTGTTTAACCAGTTGCAGGGCTTTGGTATCATCACTCCTTGTTTGTAGTGAGTAGAGTTCGAGCAGAGGATCATTGGAAGGATCGTAGTAAGAGATAGCGAGTTCATTTAAATTTTCCGAGGGACGGAATATCACAAACAGCAAAGCGATGGCTGCAGCCAACAGCAAACCTGTTTTATAATTCAAAGGGAAGCTGTTCCCGGTTTTTTTATTCTTTTCAGAATCCTTGTCCGCCATAACCTCTTTTAACCGGGATTTAAAATTGCGTTCATCCTCAGTGGATTCCCCGGAACCATAATGCTGGACGTCATACGCTGCCATAATAGATGCAATCAACTCCTCCCTGTCTTCCCCTTCAGGCAGATCGTCGAGTGTTAACTTCTCTTTCGTTATTTCCCAGACCCGGAGAATGGATCTGTATTCTTCCATGAGATCAGGATCAGAAGCAAGCAAATTTTCAAAATTCTGTTGCTCTTCTGCCTCCATCTCATTGGAAAGGTACTTGATAATTGGTTCTATATTATTCATTTTTTCAATTTTCTATAATCCGGATCATTTTTTATACGCTCCATCAATTTTAATTTGCATCTGTACTTTTTGTCTGAGACATGCTGTACCGTGGCCATCCCTAATGCATCCCTGATCTCCTCCAGGGTAGCACCGTTAAAATACAATCCCAGTAACTTCTGGCAATCAGGATCCAGTTTTCGGAAATGTTTATAAAACAACTCTTTCGTGTCGTCCATCTCATCGAATCCATAACCAGGTGCTGACTCTGCCACTACCGGCATCTCTTTTAACTTATTTATCCTCAGATAGTGCTTTTTTCGATTCTGTATCCAGATGTTTCTGCTTACTGCATACAGGTATGTACCGAATTTACAGGACAGGGATAAATCTTCCTCAATAATCTTCCTGTAAATAGTGAGCATTGCATCTTGAAAAACATCCTTTGCATTGTCTTCTGTGCCTCCATGATGTACCACATATGCCTCTATGTAAGGATATAACTCTTTGTAAATGTATGTAAGGGTCTCACTGTCGTGAGAGGCAATCCCTTCTGCTATTTGATCATCAGGTCGCATAGTTCAGATCATATTTTTTTTCAAATTCAAAACCAAATCGCCCCTCATCTGAATAATAATAACTTTCCGAAATTCGGGAATACCGCAAGGGTGCCCCCAACTCTTTCATTACCGAGAGGTAATTATACAATGATCTTTCCGAAACAGAAAGGCGGCCCGCGAAATCCTCAGGGCTGCCTGTGGATCTCATTCGGATCATCTTGTCCATTCGCGCTAAAACATGAATAAAGTCTGTTTGTGCCATCGTTTTTTCTCTGTTAATGTGACGGGAACGGGAAATATCGTATCATTTTTCATTTTTTTTTGGTTGCTTCCGATATTATTTTTCCAACCAATTGAAAATAATATTTTTAACGCCAGGAAATAAAATCATTTTTTCTTACAACTTCCACGATTACATTCAAAATGGCAAGTTCGACAGATCAACATTGCCACCCGACAGGATCACGCCGACCCTTTTTTTCACGAAACGCTCCTTTTTTCTGAAGAGCGCTGCCACGGCTACAGCACTGGAGGGCTCTATAACAATCTTCATGCGTTCCCAGATATACTTCATTGCAGCGATGATCTCTGATTCCTCTACGCGTATGATGTTGCTGACATATTTTTGAATGATGGGGAAATTATGGTTTCCGAGCTGTGTCTTCAACCCGTCAGCAATGGTAATGGGATTGACAGACGGCTGGATCTTGCCAATTTTCAAGGATAAATAGGCGTCGTCCGCTCCAAATGGTTCGCTCCCAATGGTCTGCGATTCGGGAAGAAGGTAGTGCTGCGCAATGGCTGTCCCCGATATCAGTCCCCCGCCACCAACAGGTGCAAGCAGAATATCCAGCTCGCCTACCTCTTTGATAAGTTCCCAGGCGGCCGTACCCTGACCAAGGATGACGTTGATGTTATCGTATGGATGAATGAAAACCGCATTGGTTTTCGCCCTTACCTTCTCGCAGGTCTCCTCCCTTGCATCCAGTGTGGGAGCACATTCAATGATCTCCGCACCGTAATCCCTTACCGCATCCATCTTCACACGCGGAGCATTGGAGGGCATGATAATATATGCCTTGGTATCGAGTGTGGAGGCAGCCAGGGCAAGTGCCTGTGCGAAATTTCCTGATGAGTGGGTGATCACCCCTTTTGCCCGGTCAGTTTCTGAAAGCTGCAGGATCGCATTGGTGGCTCCCCGCATTTTAAAGGCGCCCATGCGCTGAAAATTCTCGCACTTAAAGAATACCGTCGATTCGGTTCT
>CAYSMO010000220.1:0-4217 GCA_964432125.1 uncultured Bacteroidaceae bacterium
TTTCATCATCTCCAGGTCATTCGGATTGAATATCGGGGCAACCATCGGATTTGCGCTCTATCTTTCGCAGGCCATTAGCGTGGCATTCTATATTATCGCCTTCACTGAAGCTTTTGAGTTTTTCTTCAATTGGGTTGGATCTCGGTTTGATTTTTTCCTTCCGCGACAGGTGATCAGCATTCCTGCCATGTTTTTGCTGGCCCTGGTCATTCTCAAAAAGGGGGCCACCATCGGTGTGAAGTTACTCTATGTGGTTGTGGTCATACTTTTTATTTCCCTTGTTCTGTTTTTTGCAGGAAAGACCGAATTTGCTGCTCAAAACAGTTTTTCCCTGTTCGATCTCGAGGCACGCAATATGAATAGTTTCTTCGTTGTGTTTGCCATTGTTTTTCCTGCCTTCACCGGGATGACAGCCGGAGTAGGATTGTCGGGCGATCTGAAAAATCCATCCAAATCCATTCCGCTGGGGACAACGCTGGGTACCATTTCAGGCATGATCATCTATTTCTTTATTGTATATAAGCTGGCCTCTTCAGCCACCATTGATGACCTTACGGAGAACCAACTGATTATGGCCAAAATTGCCCTGGGGGGTAGTTTCGTTATTCCACTGGGGCTTGCTGCCTCCACCATCTCTTCAGCGATCGGTTCAATCATGGTTGCTCCCAGGACATTGCAGGCGTTGGCGGGTGACCGGTCGTTCCCGTCGAGAAAATTGAATATATTCCTTGCCAGGGGGCGGGGGAGGACCAATGAACCATTTAATGCGACCCTCATTACGGTTGTTATCGCATTTATTTTCGTCGCACTGGGCAATGTAAATACAGTGGCCGGAATTATCTCCATGTTTTTTATGGTGACCTACGGGGCCCTCTGCCTAATCTCCTTTTTGTATCATTTTGGAGCATCACCATCCTACAGACCCAGTTTCAGGTCACGATGGTACATTTCCCTGATTGGTTTTGTGACTGCTGTATGGGTGATGTTTAAGATCAATTCGCTGTATGCCTTTATTGCGATTATACTCATTGTGCTGTTGTACATATACATCAGTAATTACCATAGTACCAGGAAAGGACTGGTTTCAATCTTTACCAACGCGCTCATGCAGTTGAACCGCACACTGCAGGTTTACCTGCAACAGAGCCGGAAGTCACGCACATCAAAGGAGTGGAGACCGAGTGCTGTTTGTATTTCAAAGGATTCATTTGAGCGACAGGATTCGTTTCAACTGCTCAACTGGATTAGTCACCGGTTTGGTTTTGGCACCTATATTCACCTGATAGAAGACTATTATTCAAAAACCTCCCACAAGGAATCACAGACAATTTTGATGAAGCTGATCGACCAATACCGGGGGATGGGGAGTCATGTGTATATTGACACCCTTATTTCGCCCTCCTATACTTCAGCAATAGCACAGACGATACAACTTCCGGGTATTTCCGGGATGGAAAATAACTTGCTACTCCTGGAATATGACCGCAATAATACGGTCAACCTTGACAGTATCATTGATAACTTTTCCCTGATCAACGCAGGTAATTTCGATGTGGGTATCCTGGGGAGCTCCCCGCGATCAATTAACTATAAGAAGAGTATTGACGTCTGGCTGCGGTCGGTGGATTACAACAATTCGCACCTGATGATCCTGTTGAGTTTTATTATCCAGGGTCATCCCGACTGGAAAAAATCCAACATCCGGATATTTGAAATCTGCAAACCCGAGAAGAAAGAGGAGACAAGAAATAATCTTGAGGAGTTGATCAAAAAGGGACGTCTTCCTATTACTGCAAAAAATATCGATATCATAGAGGGTAAAGATGATGTGGATTTCCGTGAGGAGATCAATGAGAAATCGGAAAATGCCGGTCTGACCATCATTGGTTTTACGGGTGAGTTGTTGAAATTCAAAGGCAAAGAGATTTTCGAGGGATATGAAAAGATCGGTCAAATTCTCTTCATCAATGCCTCTGAACGCAAAGAGATAGAGTAGCTGCTCCCCTTTAGTGAAGCTGCAATGTCCAGCTCCGAGGCTGCATTTTCCAGCTCCAGAGCCCAATGCCTGTAGCACGCAGCACAAACGAACCACTAAGCTGCGGCATAACCGAAAATAGAGAATATAAAATGCTGAAATACTAATATATAGCACATATAGACAACTTATAATTGGTTGAAATCATGTGATTAAATAACAAATGCGAAACTTTAATTAATTAATAAATAAAAACTTGATAAAAATATTGGTTTTTACTAAATTTGCATTATGAATACAAAACAATCCCATTTGCTCTTTATAAGGGGTGTTGAGAAAGAATTTTCTAAGGAAATGCCTAGAATTCGTAAAGAGATATCTGTTTATGAAGAGAATCTCAAAAATGGCAAACTCAACACCAGACCTACTATTTCCGCTCATTTTAAATAATAGTGCGTCCTCCTCATTTAACAATTATCGCTGGATGTAATGGATCTGGGAAATCTTCTTTTTCAAATGCTGTAACAACACGGAATACTCCTTCATTTGATTATGACAAAGTTTTCTTAAAGCATTACAATTCCTTAATAGACTCAGATTTGCGTGTCCAGATGGCTCATAATTTGGCATGGAGTGATTTTGAGAACGCAATAAATGGGGCTATTTCATTAGGTATAGATTTCACTTATGAGACTAATTTCAATGCAGACCCATTGCATTGGCCATCATTTTTTAAGGAGCACAGTTATCATCTGCGGCTCATATTCTTTTGTCTTAATTCTATTGATGAAGCGAAACGGCGTGTTCAAATTCGCGTAGAAAATGGAGGGCATTATGTCCCTGAAGAAGTGATTGCCAATCGATATTATAGTGGTTTCGAAAATCTTAATAAACATTGGCGATTCTTTAATGAAGTTTATCTATTTGAAACTAGCACTTATAATAAACAGCCAAAATACCTATTTAGTATTCAGCAAGGTAATTTTGCAGTTCCGAAGAAGTTCCCGGAGTACTTAAATAATCTGATCCCATCGATTTCAAATATAGTATAATTATAGCGTAACTATTTGCCAGGGTATACCCTGAATGTATTTTAAATATTTGCTTCTATGGCATCGCAAGCTGAATTAAGGAGCTCACTTTCCCTGTCGCTTTTCGCGTGATGTAGTTCTTTATTCGCCATACCTTACAAATCAAATTATTGAATGTCGAATTCGATGGTACACACCTTTTTTTTATTGTGGCGCAGGAGTGAGTTTCGTTGGCCGTGTTTCTGAACCTGTCGTTACCCGATACACCCACAATGGCTAAAGGGAAAAAAGCCACACTTGAAGAAGCTTTCGTAAACGACTATCAGATGACCTTTGCGATCCAGTCGCCCACCTCACTGGTGCTGTAAGCTTTTCCTTCCGCAATATCTTCGGTAACAATGCCTTCATCCATCGATTTTTTAACAGCTTCTCTGACAGTATTGGCTTCATCCGTAAGATCGAGTCCGTCCAACAGCATCGCTGCTGAAAGAATCGTAGCAAGCGGATTGGCGATGTTTTTCCCTGTTGCCTGTGGATAGGAGCCATGGATCGGCTCGTACACTGAGGTATGAATACCGACAGAGGCAGACGGCAGGAGTCCCAAAGAGCCGGTGATCACGCTGGCCTCATCGGAGAGAATATCCCCAAACATATTTTCGGTAACCATTACATCGAATTTCTTTGGCCACTGGATGATCTGCATGGCTGCATTGTCGACAAACATATAATCCACTTCTACATCGCTGTTGTCAGGCACCATCTCCTGTACCGTTTCACGCCACAGGCGCGATGTGGCCAGCACATTGGCCTTGTCGACAACGGTCAGCCTGTTGTTCCGTTTGCGTGCATAATCAAATGCCAGGTCAACGATTCTTTTTACCTCCGATTTCGAATAGACACAGGTATCATACGCTTTTTCACCATCTTCAGAGCGGCCACGCGGCTCGCCGAAGTAGATCCCGCCGGTGAGCTCACGAACAACGACAAAATCAGCTCCCTCAACCAGGTCGCGGCGAAGAGGTGACTTGTGGATCAGAGAGGGAAAGGTTGCCACCGGACGGATGTTGGCATAGAGGCCAAGTTTTTTTCGCATGGCGAGGAGTCCCTGCTCCGGCCTCACATTTGCTTTCGGATCGTTGTCATATTTCGGATCGCCGATGGCACCGAAAAGGACAGCATCCGATGCCAGGCAGGTGGCATGGGTTTCATCG
>CAYSMO010000221.1:0-4215 GCA_964432125.1 uncultured Bacteroidaceae bacterium
GACGTTTTTCCGGGGGTACATCCGGACTCTCCATCGGACATATATCTCCGGAAGCAGCAGATGGTGGTGCGATTGGACTGATCAATGATGGGGATGTAATTGAAATTAGTATCCCAAACCGTTCGATCAATCTGCTGGTCGACAATGAAGAAATTGAATCCAGAAGGGCAGGGCGCGATGCCTCGCCCGGCGGATGGGAACCCAACAGGGAAAGATATGTTAGTAAGGCACTGCAGGCTTATGCGTCGATGGTAACATCGGCAGACAAAGGTGCAGTAAGAATTGTAAAATAAAAAGGATGAATAATAACCTGGGAGCAGATAAAAGGGATTCATTTCCCGCTCTGAACTCTCAATTCTAATCACTTAAATTATGGAAACAAAGACAAAATCCAGTGAAGCAACAGAGAAGAATGTTGCGCAGAAGATTTCAGGAGCGGAAGCATTGTTGCGGGCATTGGTGGCAGAGGATGTTGATACCATTTTTGGGTACATCGGCGGAGCAATTATGCCGGTCTACGATGCTTTGTATAGTTATGAAGACAAGCTGAAGCATGTGATGGTGAGACATGAGCAGGGTGCTGTCCACGCTGCACAGGGTTATGCACGCATTAAACATAAACCAGGTATCTGCTTTACCACTTCAGGTCCGGGTGCTACCAATCTGTTGACCGGACTGGCCGATGCCATGCTTGATTCTACACCGTTGGTTTGTATCACCGGACAGGTAGGTGCCAGTTTGTTGGGAACAGATGCTTTCCAGGAGACAGATGTCGTTAGCGTTTCGATGCCGATTACCAAGTGGAACTACCAGATCACCTCAGCGGAGGAGATTCCTGAAGCAGTAGCCAAAGCCTTCTTTATCGCCAATTCAGGCCGCCCGGGTCCTGTCGTTCTTGATATCACCAAGAATGCACAGATGGAACAGCTGGAGTTCAACTATGAATCATTGAATAGCGTTAGGAGCTATGTTCCCAAACCCAAGCCACGAATGAGTGATGTTGAAAAAGCAGCAGAGCTGATCAATGCATCGCAACGTCCGCTGGTACTTCTTGGTCAGGGCGTATCCATCTCAGGGGCTGAGGAGGAGTTCAAAACATTTGTTGAGAAGGCTGGTCTGCCTGTGGCCTGTACCCTGCTGGGATTATCCTCATTTCCAACCACCCACTCCCTCTACACAGGGATGTTGGGAATGCACGGAAACTATGCTCCCAATGTAAATACCAATCAGTGTGACCTGCTGATCGGTATCGGGATGAGGTTCGACGACAGGGTTACCGGTAACCTGGCAACCTATGCAAAGCAGGCAAAAGTGATTCATATTGAGATTGATCCTTCAGAGATTGACAAGAATGTTAAAACAAATGTTGCCATCAATGCAGATGCCAAACAGGCACTCGAACTGCTAATTCCCCGGGTCAATAGTAACTCACACGTAGAGTGGCTCGAAACATTCAGCGAGCTGAATAAGATCGAATATGAAAAGGTGATCAGCAAGGATATTCACCCTGAAGGAGAAAAGATGCATATGGGTGAAGTTATTACTGCCCTCTCCGAGATAACTAAAGGCGAAGCAATCGTTGTCACTGACGTTGGACAGCATCAGATGGCTTCTGCAAGGTATTATGGTTTCCAGAAACAGAATTCATGGATCACTTCCGGTGGATTGGGTACCATGGGATTTGGAGTTCCTGCCGGGATGGGAGTTGCTTTTGCCAAACCTGACCGGCCCATTGTTGTTTTTGTTGGTGATGGTGGATTTCAGATGACCATTCAGGAGCTGGGAACCATCGCCCAATACAATTTGCCGGTAAAAATCGTTTTGCTGAACAACAACTTCCTGGGAATGGTAAGACAATGGCAGGAGCTGTTTTTTGAGAGCCGCTATGCAAACACAGAACTGGTCAATCCCGATTTCCTGAAGATAGCTGAAGGATTTGGCGTGCCGGGAAAACAGCTGTCTGATAGAAAAAATCTGCAGCAGGAGCTGAAGGATCTGATAGCGTTTGACGGTCCCTTCGTATTGGAGGTAAAAGTGGAAAAAGAGGGGAATATCTTCCCTATGATTCCTGCCGGCGGTACTGTTTCTGAAATGCGACTTGACTGATAGGATGATATAAACCCAATGAAGGTTGAACCGGGTGAGCTTCTCACCAAAAGGGGAAGTTTCTTGCCAGGGGTGCCTTTAAAAAAACACAAAGAGATGAAAAAGGAATATACATTAACCATTTTTACAGAGAATAAGGTCGGACTGCTGCACAGGATCACAGTGATCTTCACGCGCAGGCACCTGAATATCGACAGCCTGAACACTTCAGAATCAGAGGTGCGGGGGATTTACCGCTTTACCATTGTGGTTACCACAACTGAGGCGATGGTACAAACCGTTACGAAACAGATAGAAAAACAGATTGGTATTCTCAAAGCCTTCTATCACACAGAAGATGAACTGGTGTACCAGGAGATCGCTCTGTATAAGGTGCCAACCAAAGCTTTTGCATACGGAGATGATGTAGAGGTGCTGATTAGAAAATTCAATGCCCGTATCCTTACTGTTGAACCGGAATATATCGTTGTTGAGAAGACCGGGCATAAATCGGAAACACAACAACTTTTCAGGGAGCTGGAATCTTACGGTATTTTGCAGTTTGCCAGGTCGGGTCGCATCGCACTTACCAAGCAGATCAAGGAGATCTCCGCATACCTGAAAGAACTGGAGCAATACCACAACGAAAATGAAGAAGAAGTATTAACCTATAATTAAACAATAATGGCTGTAATAAACTTTGGCGGCGTTGATGAAAATGTCGTGACAAGAGAAGAATTCCCACTTTCTAAAGCACAGGAAGTACTTAAAAATGAAACTGTTGCTGTGATCGGATACGGTGTTCAGGGTCCGGGACAATCACTGAACCTTAAGGACAATGGGATCAATGTGATCATTGGTCAGCGAAAAAACTCCGCCTCATGGGATAAGGCTGTAAAAGACGGATGGGTTGAGGGAAAAGACCTGTTCGGGATTGAAGAGGCCTGCGAAAAGGCTACAATTATTCAATACCTGCTCTCAGATGCCGGTCAGATATCTATGTGGCCCAATGTAAAGAAGCACCTCACTGCAGGAAAAGCACTCTATTTTTCACACGGTTTCGGCATCACCTACAAGGAACGAACAGGAATTGTTCCACCGAAGGATGTCGATGTAATTCTCATCGCTCCCAAGGGATCGGGAACAAGTCTGCGCAGACTGTTTGTCGAAGGCCGGGGACTCAACTCCAGTTATGCAATTTTCCAGGATGCCACAGGAAAGGCCCATGACAGGGTTGTCGCACTGGGTATTGCCGTGGGATCAGGTTACCTGTTCGAAACAACTTTCAAGCGCGAGGTCTATTCCGACCTTACCGGTGAACGGGGAACGCTGATGGGTGCCATCCAGGGTATTTTTGCTGCACAGTACAATGTGCTCAGGGAAAACGGACACACCCCTTCAGAGGCTTTCAATGAAACTGTTGAAGAGCTCACACAGAGCCTTATGCCGCTGGTGGCCGAGAATGGGATGGACTGGATGTATGCCAACTGCTCCACTACGGCCCAGCGGGGAGCGCTCGACTGGTGGAAAAAATTCAGGGATGCTGTTAAGCCGGTCTTTTCGGAACTATACTCCAGGGTTGAGGCAGGTGAAGAGGCGCAGGCCTCCATCGACTCCAACAGCAAGGACGATTACCGGGTGAAACTGGATGCTGAACTTGCAGAACTTCGTGAATCGGAGCTCTGGCGCACCGGGGCGACCGTAAGAAAGTTACGCCCGGAGAATACCTGATGAGTGTTGGATCGTATCACCAGGCAGCGTTTTGTGCCTGACCGGTGGTTTGCCGCAGAAGTTATAAAGTAGTTATCTGTTACAAATATTGCATTTTAGTATGCTGGAACAGAATGATTCTTACGTAAAGATTAGCTGTAGCGTAATTTCAGTTAACCTGATGCAGAATCAACTTGATTATTCATTCGTCCTGTCAATCTGATATTGCATCAGATTAGCAATTACGTCCCGGTGAGATTTGTCAAAGGCATGTGCCTTGAAACAGATTCTGCCGGGACGAATTGTTTTTATTCCACCTGCATTTTTCATTTGTATTCATTGAAAAACTTCCTAACTTTGCGACTTGGGCAAGTCTTATACGACCAGCTCCTGTTGAACTCCCCCAGGACCGGAAGGTAG
>CAYSMO010000222.1:0-4176 GCA_964432125.1 uncultured Bacteroidaceae bacterium
GATTTCTCTCCTTTCGGAAATATGCCAGTGCCATGCTGAGTTGGTACTGATCGGTATATGTTCCTGAATAATGTATCATATAATGTATTCTGTTGCTTAGTATCCTGTTGCTTAGTATCCTGTTGCTCTGTCTTCTGTTAATCTGTATTCTGTTGGACTGTATCCTGTTGGATTGCATCCTGCTAGTATGCAATCTGTTGACCTGAGTTTTATTTGTATGTTACCTATTTATTGCCAGAAAGAAAACTAAGTTATTTTCAGTCTTTGATAAGAACCGTAGCGAAGCGGTTCTTGCAAAGACTATTGAAAGGCAACTTCGATTGCTCTCGTATATTTTTCAAGGTCCTGATCTGAAAAAAGAACGATTCTGATTTTTTTAACATGATGCAGCTCACTCAGGCACTCCTTTATTGTAGCAACTGCTACATCTGCGGCCTCTTTTACCGGGTAACCAAATGCACCCGTAGATATTGAAGGAAATGCGATCGAATCAATTTCATTTTCATCGGCCAGGTAAAGTGCGTTCCTGTAACAGTCGGCCAACAATTTTTCTTCCGGCTTGTCGACTCCATAAACCGGTCCCAGGCAATGGATCACATAAGGATTTGGTAGATTGTGTCCGCCCGATATTACAGCTTCGCCCGGTCGGATTGGCGCCATTGGACGGCACTCTTCAGCAAGTCCGGGTCCGGCTGCGCTGTGAATGGCCCCTGCCACCCCACCGCCGATCTGCAGCTGTGCATTTGCAGCATTTACAGTCGCGGTAATATCCTGCTGCTTCACAATATTACCAGTAATACATTCGATGGCCTTTTCAGCATATGTAATTCTCATGATAAATCATCTTTTAACAACTAGACTGATTATATCATTAAAAGTTCATAAATTATCTAACATTAAGCTGATTTCCAAATAAAATAAGGATTTGCTGAATCAATTCTTTATCTGGTTTAGAGAATTATATGGATCTTCTTTTTTATCATCTTCCTGACTTGATTCAGACAGAATTATCTCCTGGTAGTATACAACCTGAATTATTCACAAATTTTGGCAGATCTACTTCCTTACAAGCCCTTTGAAATAGGCGACTTCATCAGCAGGTCCTGTAAGTTGTAGCTACACAACACTAAATGCATGAATAATCCAGGATAAACAGTCATTCAAAAAAGTCAGACAAGAGAATGAATTGCCATTCGGATCAAACAATTTTGATAGTGACCTGTTGACAAAATAGTTGAAATACAATTATCTTGTGTATCTTCAAATTGTATATTGCGATCAGAAAAGCTTATAAACTAATTAAACCGGGGGATTCCATATTTCAAACCAGATTGATCATACTGATCTTCCTGGCGGTATTATCTGTTGCATGTAATCAGGATAGAAAGACAAATCGTCTATTGATGACAGAGCAACTGCATAATTATTATGAGGATGAGGACTATTTTCAATTGAAAAGTACATTTGAAAAAAATCGAAATCTACTAACGAAGAAATATCACATCTACTTCAGTGCATTAACTGAGAATGCATTTTATCAGCACAAGGCTTCAAATGCAAACATCAACAAGCTTCTCAACAGGTTTGAAAATAGGCTTTCAGAAACAGAACTGAGAAATGTACATAAGACAAGGTACATGAATCATCATAATCTTTATAATTACGATGGTGCGCTTGCTTCATGCACCCTACTGATTAACAACTACCAGCATCTCATCGATACCCCAGCCTATGAGCACCTGCAGAACGAACGAAAAATCCTTTTGGCCCTCGCTGAAACCCCTGTACAGGAAGTGGTAAAGGGTTCCGACTGCGGGATAAGTTTAATCACGGATAAAATGAGACTGGTTAATATTCCGGTATCAGTAAAGGATACGGTTTTGAATATGTTATTCGACACCGGATCAAGCTTTTCCTTCATGAGGAGAAGCATTGCGGAAAGTCTTGGGATCGATATTCTAAAGGTGGATTTTGAAGTGGAAGGAATTACCGGGAATGTAGTGGTCTGTGATCTCGCTGTTGTTGAAGAGTTGTTTCTGGGATCAATCATAGTGAAGAATTCAGTCTTTTGGGTGTTTGATGATAAGGACCTTACTTTACCTGATTATGACTATTCTGTTAACGGGGCCATCGCATTTCCCATCCTGAAATCGCTTGGTGAGTTTCATGTGATACAAAACGATTCTGTTTTTATACCGAAGCATGAGTCTACATATTCTTACCAAAACCTGGCAATTGATGACCTTGATCCGATTATTTCTGTAGTCATCGAGAACGACACGATGCCCTGGTATTTCGATACCGGCGCTGCTTTTAGTTCGTTCTACAAGCCATATTATGTCAAGCATACTGAGAAAATTGACTCAACATGTGAGAAACACACATATAATATCGGCGGATTGGGCGGCAGCAAAGAGTTCACCTCATATATCATTGATTCGGTAAATATTAGCGTGGCTGAAAGCGCTGTAACGATCCGCGGCACAGAAGTACATACGGAATCGCTTTATAAGGATCCTGAGAAGGTCTACGGTAACCTTGGACAGGATTTTATCTTCCAGTTTGATAAGATGGTGATCAGTACCCATTCTGCATCACTGTTTTTTGAAAACATTGATTAAAATCATAAAAAGACATGGCGCTCCTATCGGAGCTGGGGTTCCATGTGGGCATCTCTTCTACAGACATTTAGCTCCTATCGGAGCTGAGATTGCTCCGGAGGAGCACAATGTCTGTAGAACGAATGTCCAACCGAAACAACCCCAACCCCTTTAGGGGTGACATGTCTGTAGAAGGCATGTCCGACATTAAAGAATTGTTACAAATTGAATTCATAGTATTCATTTTGACTTCCTTTTTTTAACTTAGCAACCTTAATACCAATGCTGATATAAACGTATCAGGGATTGAATATTTAAGATTCAACTGTTTAGATAAAATACAACCAGATGGGAAAACTGATCATTAATAGTCATGCAGACTTTGAGAAGCAAACAGGTGAGGTCCTGGGATATTCGCAATGGCAAAAGATCACGCAGGAGCAGATCAACAAATTTGCAGATGCAACGCTCGATCACCAGTGGATACATACAGATCCTGAAAGAGCCAAAAAGGAGAGCCCGTTTGGCGCCACCATTGCCCATGGCTATTTAAGTGTTTCAATTCTCGCCTATCATTGGGAGCAGATCGTTGAAGTCAACAACATCAAAATGCTGGTCAACTACGGTATGGAAAAGCTGAAGTTCATTCAGCCAGTAATTGTCGACAGTGAGGTACGGGTAAAGGCAACACTAAAATCGATCAAGGATCTCAGGGGACTTTCAAAGGCCGAGATTGACGTGGTTTTGGAGATCAAAGACAGCAAGAAACCGGCATTCGAAGCCACAGTGGTATTCGTTTATCACTTCAAATAGAACTGCAAAGGAAGAACAGACAATGTATCGATATCTTTTTTGTTTGAGCTTCATTTTACTCCATGAATAATCACAAGAAGTAGCGTCCGTATACTCTTTTTATCAGATACTATAATTCACTTAAGTGGATAGGCTCTACCCGCTTCTGCTCATTACTGCAGCTTCATTAAAATTTATTGCTCATCGGTTGTTTCGGATTTTTTCTGATTTTCATCACAATCATGGTTATATACAAGAATAGCAACGGGCAGAGGGAAAATTTTCAAAACAGGTAATTTAAAAAAGGGGGTGTCAATTTAAACATCCCCCATAAATCGATTACAGGTACCAGAACAAAACGGATAATAATCAGGGCAAAAACATAAAAACAATCATTCGCCGCTTTGAAATTGACTGTTCCAGAGCAAACCGGGTCCGGGTCATGACAAAAACAGGTAAATCATCGTCCCCGTATTTTTCAGGGAGAATATATTACCTGTTGTTGCTGTTATAACTGCGGTATCTTCTCTTCCGTTTGTACCCACTGTTTTCTTCCCGATTATAGCTGTTGCCAACATTCCGTCGAGGTGATGATGATTGCCTGTTGTCAGATCTCTCCCGTACAGGTTCATCAACACCGAAATCAAGAAACGGGTGTTCCTCTACGACGCTAATCTGCTGACCGATCAGTTTCTGGATATCCTTCAGATAAGGTTTCTCCTCCTGGTCACAGAACGACAACGCCATACCACTGGCATCTGCCCTGCCGGTCCTGCCGATCCGG
>CAYSMO010000223.1:0-4173 GCA_964432125.1 uncultured Bacteroidaceae bacterium
CAAACCGCTCTAAGATTGAGCGGAAAGTTCTACAGTTGGAAATTCTCATCGAAAACCTCTCCAATGACAGGGCTTTTCAAAGATTGGGAATAAACCACGACGGGAAAACAGAAATTGTTCTCATAAATGAGATTATCAGGCTGCAAGCCGAAAGCAATTATACCCGACTTTACTTTAGAAACCACGAATCGATCCTTATATCAAAAACGCTTGTAGAATTCGAGGACCTGTTATGCGACCTGGGCTTCCTTCGTGTGCACAAAACCCACATGGTCAATACAGCCTGTGTCAAATCTATCCAAAAAAAATCTGACTGGTCTATTGTCCTTTCAGAAAGCGTCATCATCCCCGTTTCAAGGCGTCGAAGGAAAATGGTAACTGAGGCATTCACACAGCGAAAAAATAATTAAATTATGCACTATTGGTTCTGTCTCTATCATCTCGTTATTCCTGATTTTAGGTCTCCGGGAATTTGAAGCTTAGAAAGGTCTTAGTTTCCACCAATCCTTTTTACCAATCTGCTGGCAAAAAGCTGGCAAAAAAGAAAGGGATCACAAATCGTAAAATCTGTAATCCCTTGATAATCTGAGTGGAGCATACCGGAGTCGAACCGGTGACCTCTTGACTGCCAGTCAAGCACTCTAGCCAACTGAGCTAATGCCCCATAATTTAATGAAGAACGGTTGCTGCCGGGGTTAATACCCCAAAACGATCACAAAATTATCACTTTTTTGTTGAAAATGGACACTTTGGCAAATTTATTGTAGATTTTTATGTGGGAACGCATCCTTATTGCAAAAGAAGAATAAAACGAGTTATTATCAATTTGGTCCAGTGGCACGATGATAATATTCGAGAACAATACCTGTCATGAGCTTATGCGGGACCTAGCCTCATGCTTTAGAGGAGGCACACAAAATGGTGGTATTGTTGACAGATACTTTTTACTCTCTGTTGGTCGTTGTTATTAAAAGCGTCTGTTTAGAATGAGAATATTTTAGAATAGGTTGGCAGCTCTTTTGATTTTCAATTAAAATAGTGTTAATTTTAACGGCGCAAAAAATAATCATTATGGAACCAAAGAAATCAAAAAAGGCAGACCTGGAGAATAAAAAGGGTATTTTTATCCAGGTTGGACTTGTGGTTGCACTGTCGATCATATTGATTGGTTTTGAGTGGACAACAAAACCAAGGGATGATGATGATACCGAAATGGTTCGTCAGATTGAGTTTGAAGATGAGATGATCGTCACGAGGAGGGAGCCTCCTAAAGAGCAGCCCAAGCCCGAGACACCCAAAGTTGCAGAGGTGCTGGATATTGTTGAGGATGATGTGGAGATAGACGACTTCGATTTCGATATGGAGGTGGATGATGACACACGATATGACTTCGCCATTGATGATGAGGAGGAGCAGATCGATGAGGAGGAGATTTTTTACATCGTGGAGGATATGCCTACCTTTAATGGAGGAGATCCGGCGCTTGAATTCAGGAAGTACATTGCCTCTAACCTCAAATACCCGGAAATTGCAGCCGAAAATGGTATCAGTGGAAGGGTTATTGTTCAGTTTGCAGTGAATGCACAAGGGAAAGTGGTTGACGCAGTGGTTGTCAGAAGTGTCGATCCGGCACTCGACCGGGAAGCGGTAAGGGTGGTAATGGCATCGCCTCCATGGACCCCTGGAAGGCAGCGGGGGAAAGCGGTTAAGGTGTTGTTTACCTTTCCTATCAACTTTGTATTGCAGTAAGTAAAGCGAGTTCAGCGAAGCTTAGATGTAAATTGCATAATATGCATAACCCCTGTTCATGTGAATGCTGATAATTCATAAAGGGATGGTCTGAAAAGGTTACTCCCTTTTTTAGTTTGTTATAACCGATGTGGGATTACATAAATTATTTTCTAAATTAGCCTCCGAACAAAAATCTTAACCCATGAAAAGAATTGTACCTCTTTTACTTTCAGCCCTAATCTTATCATCCTGTGGTTCCGTTACACGGAATCTTCAACGGGGTAATTACGACCAGGTAATTCATAAGACTACAAAAAAGCTGATGCGCAAGCCCAATGCAAAGGATGCACAGGCTATGGATAGGGCCTATAAGCTTGCCAATGAACGTGACCTTGAGAGAATCGCCTTTTTGGAGAGGGAGAACAATCCCAGGTATTATGACGAGCTTTTTGCCCGTTATGCCAGTCTGAAGGAACGGCAGAGCAAGGTGCGTACCGTTACTCCCCTTACGATTGATGGTAAAACTTACAACTATGAGTATACCGATTATGATGCAAAAATTGTAGCATCAAAGAACAAGGCTGCAGAGGAATTTTATAATACCGGCAGACGATTGATGAGCAATGCTCTCTCAAAACAGGATTTTAGGGAGGCCCACCAGCAGCTGATTCGAGCCAATGAATATGGCGGACACAAATTTGAAAACATTGATCTGCTAATCTACGAAGCCCGTATGAAAGGCATCAGCAGGGTAATTGTTGTTCCTGAAAACAGGGATCCTAATATTGGCATACCACAGATTGACCTGGAGCATCTGATCGCCTTTGATACCCGTACCCTTGAAGGAGATCAGTGGATTGAATATCATTTCAAACATGTTGACCGTGAGATTGATTATGATTATGAAATGTTTGTGCGTGTGTTATCGATTAAGGTTTCAGATAATATCGAGAAGGAGTCGAAGGAGGATTTTAAGAGAAAAAGCACGAAGGAATTTGATTATGCCCTGGATAATGCAGGAAATGTAATGAAGGATACCGCAGGTAACGATATTAAAATATATAAGGATGTAACTGCTACCATGGTGAAGAAGGAAAAGTTAAAAACCTGTGATATTCGGGGCGAAGTTGAGATTATATCTATCAGAGGAGAACCACGGGGCTCACTCGCCAAGGTTCCCTTCAATGCCAGCAGCAAGTTTGAGAATGTATCGTACGACCTGATCGGAAATCCTGAGGCGGTGGAGATCGGTACCCGGGATCTGACCAAGAATGAGGCGCTGCCTTTTCCATCTGAAACAGTTCTCGTTAAACTGGCCGTTGAAAATGCAAAGCCTGCTGTTCAGAACACTGTGCTTGACATCGGTAAGCGGTATGTGAATTGAGTTGGGACCAGCTTGGTTCTGCTGTACAGGATCGAATGTTGGCATTGAGAGGAGTGAACTAAATGGGAGATTATTGGGACCATAGACCACAGGCGGTTTCGGCCGTGCTTATCGGGGTGATTGGCAAAGATCAGACTGAGGGGGAGACGAAGGAATACCTGGATGAACTGGCATTCTTATCAGAAACTGCCGGCGCAACGCCGGCAGGTTTTTTCACACAGCGCATCGATACACCCAATCCTAAAACATTTATCGGCTCCGGAAAGTTGCAGGAAGTTGCCGATTTTGTGAAGGAAAACGAGATTGATATTGTCATTTTTGACGATGAACTTCAACCTACGCAGCTCCGGAATATTGAGCGAGAACTGAAAGTAAGAATCCTTGACCGCACCAACCTGATCCTCGATATTTTTGCCCAGCGCGCAAAGACTTCCCATGCCAAGGTGCAGGTGGAGCTTGCTCAGTACCAATATCTTCTGCCCAGACTTACACGTATGTGGACCCACCTGGAGAGACAGCGTGGAGGAATCGGACTGCGCGGACCCGGGGAGACGGAGATTGAGACTGACCGGCGGATAATCCGGGATAAGATCAGCCGGCTGAAGGAGCAATTACAGAAGATCGACCGCCAGATGAGTAACCAGCGGAAGAACAGGGGAAAGATGGTGCAGGTGGCGCTCGTGGGTTATACCAATGTGGGTAAATCGACCCTGATGAACCAACTTAGTAAATCGGATGTATTTGCCGAAAATAAACTATTTGCCACACTTGATACCACGGTCAGAAAAGTGGTGATCGGTAACCTTCCTTTTCTGGTTTCTGACACCGTCGGTTTTATTCGTAAACTGCCTACCCATTTGGTAGAATCCTTTAAATCGACACTCGATGAGACCCGCGAATCAGATATTCTTGTCCATGTAGTTGATGTATCTCATTCCAACTACGAGGAGCAGATCGAGGTGGTTGAAAATACACTGGATGAGCTGGGTGCCGGAGAGAAACCGGTGATCATGGTCTTTAATAAGATCGATCAGTTCACCTACGTCAGAAAGGATGAC
>CAYSMO010000224.1:0-4107 GCA_964432125.1 uncultured Bacteroidaceae bacterium
GAATAAGAGCATAATATAAACATTGACGGCTTTTCAATGTTTAATGGATGTAACCTGAATTATTCTGAATATTACAATATTGTTACCAAAATTTATGAATAATTCAGGATAAAAGGTAAACAGACCATAGAAAAGAGATACAATATATCCGACTGGCTTCCGACAACAGTCAAGGAGGTTCGGGCACGTGAATGGGATCAACTGGATGTGATCCTCTTCACCGGCGATGCGTATATCGATCACCCCTCCTTTGGCATACCATTAATCGGCCGCGTACTGGAAGAGGCCGGGTTCCGCGTGGCCATCGTTCCCCAGCCCAACTGGCAGGACGATCTGAGGGATTTTAAAAAACTTGGAAAGCCGCGGCTCTTCTTTGGCGTGTCGGCAGGAGCAATGGACTCCATGGTGAACCACTATACCGCCCGGAAGCGGAGAAGATCGACGGATGCCTATACGGCAGGTAATGCAAGCGGATTCAGACCCGACTATCCCACCATTGTTTATACCCGGGCGCTGAAAGAGCTTTTCCCGGAATCGCCTGTAATTCTGGGAGGCGTTGAGGCATCCTTGCGCCGGCTCACCCATTACGATTACTGGCAGGACTCCCTCCGAAAAAGTTTTCTGCTCGAATCGGGCGCAGACATGATCGTTTATGGAATGGGTGAACCAGCCATCCTGCAGCTTGCCAGACTGCTGGATAAAGGCGTACCTTTCGAACAGATTACGGATCTGCGGCAGACTGTAATTGCCAGAGAAGCAACAGAGCTTTCCGCAATAATCAATAACAGCGGATTCGTGGAATTACATAGCCATGAAATCTGTCTGTCAGACAAAAAGCGGTTCGCTGAAAATTTTGCAAAGATCGAAATCACCTCGAATGTAACCAACCCCGATCTGCTTGTACAGTCCTGCGGCAGTCAGGTTGTAGTTGTCAACCCACCCTTCGGCAACTTCTCTGAAAAACAGCTTGATAAGATTTATGACCTTCCTTACACGCGACTGCCCCACCCTAAATATTTCAAAAAACCACCCATCCCGGCCTATGAGATGATCAAACACTCAGTGAATACCCACCGGGGGTGCTTCGGTGGCTGCAGCTTCTGCACCATCTCGGCCCACCAGGGCAAGTTCATCCGGAGTCGTAGCGAAAAATCCATTCTCAGGGAGGTAGCGCAGGTTGCTCAAATGGATGACTTCAAAGGGTATATCAGTGATCTTGGCGGACCATCAGCCAATATGTACAAGATGAAAGGTATCAATGAGAAAATCTGCGAGGTGTGCCGGCGCCCCTCCTGCCTTCATCCCACTATCTGCAAAAATCTCAATACCGATCACACCCCGATGATCGACCTGTACAAGGATGCCTCAAAAATCGAGGGCGTGAAAAAGATTACGGTGGGCAGTGGGATCCGATACGATTTCCTGGAACAGGAGGAGGGAAAAAATCATTTCCGGGAGTATTTCAGGGACCTGGTTAAGAACCATGTATCGGGCAGACTCAAGGTGGCACCGGAACATACAGATCCCAATGTGCTTAAGATCATGAGAAAACCTGGGTACGGACTATTCGATGAACTGTACAGAGAATTCCTAAGGATCAATGCCGACGAAGAATTGAATCAGCAACTGATTCCCTATTTCATATCGAGTCATCCGGCATGCACCCCGGAAGAGATGGCCGAACTCGCTGTTGTCACAAAAAAGCAGGGTTTTAAACTGGAACAGGTGCAGGACTTTACCCCCACCCCCATGACCCTGGCAACGGTGATGTACTATTCAGGCTACGATCCATATACCCTCGAAAAGGTCGTTACAGCAAAAACAGAAAAAGAGAAAAGCAGCCAGGTCATGTTTTTCTTCTGGTATAAAAAGGAGTACCGGCAGCAGATCAGGCAGGAGCTGTTAAAAATCGACCGGGAAGATCTGATTCAGCCATTGCTGGACCGACAGTGAATCAAGCTCATGATAATTTCTTCACCACGAAGCAGACTATATTAAACCATTAATCGATTGAATTTTAACAACATATCCAACAACATCTGCACCCAGGTTCAATCATATCTGACCCAGGGAGTAGAATCCCATTTGGTCAGGGGTTAATGGCTCCCAACTTTCCAAAGAAATTGGATCGCATTTGCCTCATAGTCGAATCCTTAAATGAGCCACAGCTGCTGCACTGAATGCCCGGGAGTTAGTCCATGAATGAGATCCTTTGACCCCGGTATTGAACTGCTGTTAACCCCTGGTATAGAGGCGGCACTGAACCGTTTTACCTATCAGAGCGTTACACAGCGTAAATACTGCCCATTTTTTACTAAATTTGCGCTCTGAAAAACTATATGAAGATATGATCAATATTACACTTCCGGATCAATCGGTTCGGGAATTTGAAGAAGGGGTAACCGGCTTAGGAATTGCCAAATCGCTTAGCAACAGCCTGGCCCGAGAGGTCCTCGCAGTATCGGTAAATGATGAAATCTGGGATCTCACACGGCCCATACAGGAGGATGCCGACATAAAACTGCATAAATGGGAGGACGATGAGGCCAAACATGCATTCTGGCACTCATCCGCCCACCTGATGGCTGAAGCGATCGAAGCGCTCTATCCGGGAACGAAATTTGGCATTGGCCCCTCCATTGAGAATGGCTTCTACTATGATGTGGATACCGGCGATGACGTGGTTATTTCCGATGCTGACCTCCCGAAGATCGAAAAAAAGATGAAGGAGCTTGCCTCGCAAAAGAGCACGTACCAGCGGGAGGAGATCAGCAAAAAGAATGCGTTGGATCTTTTCTCAAAAAAACAGGATGAGTACAAGATAGAGCTTGTTTCAGATCTTGAAGATGGTACCATTTCATTATATAAACATGGAAATTTTGTTGATCTCTGCCGCGGTCCGCACCTGCCCGACACCTCTCCCATCAAAGCAATCAAATTACTCAGCATTGCCGGAGCTTACTGGCGGGGGGATGAAAAGCGCAAGCAGCTAACCCGGATTTACGGCATTACATTCCCGAAACAGAGTCTGCTCGACGATTACCTTGAAAAACTTGAAAAGGCGAAGGAACGGGATCACAGGAAAGTAGGAAAAGAGCTGGAACTCTTTACCTTCTCCCAGAGAGTTGGGCAAGGACTTCCTCTCTGGCTGCCCAAAGGTGCCCAACTGCGTGAACGCCTGGAGAACTTTTTGAAGAAAGTTCAGCGTCAGCACGGCTATGAGCAGGTAATCACACCTCATATCGGTCTGAAGGAGCTATATGTTACATCCGGACATTATGAAAAATACGGAAAAGACAGCTTCCAACCCATATCTACTCCCCAGGAGGGAGAGGAGTTCCTGCTGAAACCAATGAATTGTCCACACCACTGTGAAATCTACAGGGCAAAACCCCACTCCTACCGCGATCTTCCGGTGAGAATGGCAGAGTTTGGAACGGTATACCGCTATGAGCAGAGCGGCGAACTTCATGGGCTGACAAGGGTACGCGGATTTACACAGGACGATGCCCATATCTTCTGCAGACCTGATCAGCTGAAAGAGGAGTTCATCAAGGTAATTGATATCATCCACCATATCTTTAATGCGCTCGACTTCAAAGACTACGTTACCCAGATATCGCTCAGGGACAAAAACGACCGTGAAAAGTATATCGGTAGTGACGAAAACTGGGAAAAGGCTGAACAAGCGATCGTAGAAGCGGCAGAAGAGAAAGGATTGGAAACAATCGTGGAATATGGTGAGGCTGCATTTTACGGACCGAAGCTCGACTTCATGGTGAGAGATGCCATCGGCAGAAAATGGCAGTTAGGGACCATCCAGGTAGACTATAACCTTCCTGAGCGTTTTGATCTGGAATATGTTGGGGCGGATAACCAGAAGCACAGACCCATTATGATCCACCGAGCCCCTTTCGGTAGTATGGAGAGATTTGTAGCTGTACTCATTGAACATACAGGAGGGAAATTCCCCTTGTGGTTAACGCCCGACCAGGCAGTAATCTTGCCAATTAGTGAAAAGTATCATGATTATGCAGAAAAAGTTTCAAATTTCCTAAATAATTACGATATTCGCACCCTGATTGACGAGAGGAGTGAAAAAATTGG
>CAYSMO010000225.1:0-4056 GCA_964432125.1 uncultured Bacteroidaceae bacterium
TCAACGGGCAGATGCTAATCTTTTGGAAATCCATTATTCCGTTTTTTGTTTTAATGATTTCATTGACGCATTACTGACTGACTTTCATTTTAAAGCCGACAGGGATAAAAAAATACTTACGGTAGATGGAACAAAAGAGAAAATTTATGTGTCGGCCGATAATGAAAAGTTGGAAATCGTAATCAATAACCTTCTCAGTAATGCTTTTAAATTTACAAGCGAAGGAGACTTAATATCATTGATTTACTTTACCAAAGATGACAATCTTTTTATAAAGCTGGAAGATCAGGGCAGAGGAATTGACAGTGAGGACCTGCCTAATATTTTTGGTCGCTTTTACCAGTCAAATACCGGCCACAGTAAATATATTGGTGGATCGGGAATTGGCCTTGCCTTTACAAAACGACTTGTCGATATGCATTATGGTTTCATTTCAGTTGAAAGCAAATTACATGAAGGCACTTCTGTTACAGTTGAATTACCCATTCTAACAACTGAAAAATCGCAGGAACAAGATGCAAGTGAAGATTATCTTCTTGGAATTGAAAAAGAACGAAATCTCAAAAAAATTATCACAAAAGAGGTCGATATCTCTAAGATTGAATTCGATAAGGATACCTACCGATCAAGAATCTTTTTTGTTGAAGACAATTCTGATATCCGAAATTTTATATCCGAAATTTTAACCAATTATTTTGAAGTAGAATCATTCAAAGATGGAAAGGAATGTCTTGAGGCATTGGATAATGAATGGCCGGATTTAGTCATTAGTGATATTTTAATGCCTGAGATGAATGGGTTTGAGCTATGCAAAAAAATGAAATCAAATATCAAGACCAGTCATATCCCGGTAATCTTACTAACAGCCTGCTCAACAATTGAAGATCATATTAAAGGGTTGGAGGTAGGTGCAGATTCCTACATTATCAAACCATTCAACGTAGAGCATTTAATAACAAGCATTAATAGTTTATTGAAAAGCAGAAAATTGCTTCGGGAACGATTTCAAATTGATTTGCCAGTGATTCTTGAAAAAAGGGAAGACAACAAAAAAGACATGTTGTTTCTTGAAAAACTCTACAAATTAATGGCTGAAAACTACCATAAACAAGAACTGAACCTGGATGATTTTGCAAGAGAATTGTACCTTAATCGGACCCATTTCTATCAAAAAGTGAAGGTATTAACCGATAAAACTCCATTTGAATTACTTAAAACTTACCGTCTGAAAAAAGCGGCCGAATTATTAGTGCAAAAAAAACTGTCAGTAAATGAAGTTTATTTACTAACCGGATTCAAAAGCCGTACCCATTTTAGCAGGCTATTTAAGGAAACATACAATATTCCACCTGTTAAATATGCAGAAGAAATGTTACAAAAAAATAACATTTGAAAATTCTTTTGTAATGTAAGTTATCCCGGGAACTGAAACACAATAATTAATTACTGGATACACAAAATTTACCCTGAGATAACACCGGCATCCATTTAATTTTTAATTTTCATCATTGCTTTAATAGCTGCATATCAAATACCAATTCAAACTTTAATTAATGCATATGAAACTAAAAATGCTAACACAACTTATGAAACTTAATCAGGCTAAAAGATTTGTGTTTTTATTGCTAATCTATTTGGGCAGTATAACTGCACAGGCACAGACAGTAACGATAAAAGGTACTGTAATAAGTGCTGAAGATGGCCAGCCACTCCCGGGAGTAACCATTTTTGTTAAAGGAACAACAAAGGGAACAATCTCTGATGTTAATGGAAATTATTCCATTGGTGCAGAAATGGGTGATGTCTTAGGTTTTTCATTTTTAGGAATGACATCGAAAGAGGTGTCAGTTACCAGTAACGAAATTAACGTGGAGTTAAAATCTGAAGCTGTAGTCCTGGATGAAATTGTAGCAATCGGCTATGGCGGGGTTAAAAAGAAAGAACTAACAGGGGCTGTTGCACAGTTAAATGCAGAAGATATCTCCAATACTGTTACTTCTGATCTTGCCTCTGCTTTGCAGGGACAGGTAGCCGGAGTAAATGTTACGGCATCTTCAGGAGCGCCGGGTGCGCAATCCGGAGTTCTCATCAGGGGACTCTCTTCCATTGGAGGTTCAAATCAACCATTGTACGTGGTTGATGGTGTACCATTCGACGGTGATCCCGGGATTGATCCAAACCAAATTGAAACTATTGATATTTTAAAAGATGCGGCATCAGCAGCTATCTACGGAACCCGTGGAGCCGCTGGTGTTATTCTTATTACAACTAAACAAGGAAAAGCTGGAACCCTGAAGGTTGATGTAAATGCACGCTATGGTATTCAGAATGTTACATCAGCCACCCCATTAATGAATGCTGCTGAACAAACCTATTTCAATATGGTTCGAATCAGAAATGTGTCTGGTACTCCTGATGATGAAATTATTCTAAACCTGGCACAATCACCACGAGGTTTCCTTAATGATACAGATTTAAGGGAACTTGTATTCATCGACAATGCGGCAACTCAGGACTATAATGTAAATATTTCTGGTGGAACCGATAATATCACATACAATGTAATGGCAAGTATTTATTCCAATGATGGAGTAATTATTAACTCTGCATTTGACCGCATTAATACCCGTGCCAATACAACATACAAGAAAGGTAAATGGCGGATTAATGCCAGTATTGGGATGACCAATGAAAGTATTGATCGGTCTCCAGGGGGTATTATTACGCAAACAATAACATATTACCCAACCCAGCCCACACTCGATTTAGACGATGATGGTCCAATTTATTCCCAAATTGGAGATGAGACAAACCGGTTGAACTGGGTTATTGAAAGCTTTAAAAACACAGATGAAACTGTTGCCAGTAGATCATTTGCCAACTTGAGTGCTAATTATGAGATAGCCAAAGGGCTTGAAGTCAATGCGAGATTTAGTTTAAATTCAAATAATTCTTACCAACATAGGTTTAGTCCTTACCAGGAAATTTACAGCCAATTTGGCAAACTCCTTTCCGATCCTTCATCAAGTTTTGTCCATATGCGAGCTATTCGGGGACGTAATCTACTGTTTGAAAATGGTTTGAGATACAGAAAAGATATTAATGATCATCATTTTACCATTCAGGCAATATATACAATAGAAGATCAGATGTCGGACCAGTTTTTTGCACGCCAGGAGGGTGTTCTCGATAATTCAATTAAAGTACTGCAAGGGGCTTCCATTAATCCGGAAGTAGGTTCGGGATTTAATTTTCGTAATAAGCAGATTGGTACCCTCGGTCGGATCTTGTATAATTATAAAGGACGGTATCTGTTGAATGTTAGTGCCCGTTACGATGGATCATCCAAATTTGCTGAAAAATACCGCTGGGGCCTGTTCCCATCTATATCTGGTGCATGGAATGTGTCAGATGAAAAATTTTGGCAACCAATAAAGAATACGGCTAACCTGTTTAAAATACGACTTGGTCGGGGAACGGTGGGAAACAATAGATTCCCAAGTTATTCATATACTGCTGGTATCAATTTTGGCAATGACTATGCGTTTGGTCCTGATGCCTCAGATGTCCTGTCATTTGGTGCAATCCAGGAAGAATTTGCTAACTCAGAGGTAAAATGGGAAACATCAGTTCAGTGGAACGGGGGAATTGATCTGGCTATGTTTAATAATAAATTGACATTTACAGCAGAAATCTACAATACCCAAAAAAACGATATGTTGTTCCCGGTGACTATTCCTGCTTCAGCTAGCGGCAGTGCCTCGGGAAATCCAGAAACGGTAACCCTTAACGTTGGAGATATGACCAACAAAGGGATTGAACTTTCACTCGGTTATCGCACAATAACAAATAATGTAAAATGGGGTGTAAATGCTGTGTTTAGCAAAAACCAAAATATGATTACACGGATGGTTACTGATGCCAGATATATATTAACCGATGATTTTGGCCTTATCGGTGGAGCCCGCAGTTCTTCCCAGGTTACAGCGTTGGCAGAGGGATATGAAGCAGGAGCTTTTTTTCTGTATACCACAAGTGGGGTTGCCGACACTCCGG
>CAYSMO010000226.1:0-4050 GCA_964432125.1 uncultured Bacteroidaceae bacterium
CCTCAATTTCTGCGCCAACAACTACCTCGGTCTTTCCAACCACCCGGAGCTGATCACCGCCGCCAAAGAGGCACTCGACAGCCATGGCTTCGGTATGTCGTCGGTGCGGTTTATCTGCGGCACGCAGGATCTCCACAAAACCCTCGAAAAGAAGATAGCAGAATTCTTTGGCACCGAAGATACCATTCTCTACGCAGCTGCCTTCGATGCTAACGGTGGGGTGTTTGAGCCACTGCTTACCGAAGAGGATGCGATCATCTCTGATGCACTCAACCATGCCTCCATTATCGACGGAGTACGCCTCTGCAAAGCACAGCGTTACAGGTACAAAAATGCCGACATGACCGACCTCGAAGAACAGCTCAAAGCGGCACAGGCTCAGCGTTTCAAAGTCATTGTTACTGACGGTATCTTCTCGATGGATGGCAATGTGGCACCACTGGATCAAATACTACAGCTGGCCGAAAAATACGACGCCATGGTGATGGTGGATGAGTGCCACTCCCACGGTGTGGTTGGCAAAACGGGCCGGGGTGTCACTGAACTGTTCAACTGTCGCGGCAAAGTAGATATTATCACGGGAACGCTCGGCAAAGCGTTTGGTGGTGCTATCGGCGGATTCACCACCGGCCACCGGGAAATCATTGAGATGCTCCGGCAACGCTCCCGTCCCTACCTCTTCTCCAACTCCCTGCCACCATCAGTGGTGGGAGCCGGGATCAAAATGTTCGATATGATGTCGGAGACCTCAGCATTGCAGAACCGCCTCCATGCCAATACCGACTATTTCCTGAAAGAGATGAAGGCGGCAGGATTCGATATCAAACCAACAGCCTCTGCCATCTGTGCAGTGATGCTCTACGATGCAAAACTGTCGCAGGAGTTTGCGTCCAAACTGCTTGATGAAGGGATCTATGTGATCGGATTCTACTTCCCCGTGGTGCCAAAAGGCGAAGCCAGAATTCGCGTACAGCTCTCAGCGGCTCACACAAGGGAACACCTGGAAAAAGCTGTGACTGCTTTTAAGAAAGTAGGGAAAGAACTAAAGGTCATATAACAATAAAGCCGGCGAATCGCCGGCTTTACCTTGTCGGAGTATTCTGCTACAACTACCCGCATTTCGAAGAGCCGCAATCAGTACACATCAGGCAGCCCTCCTGATAAATCAAGTTTCCTGATCCGCAATCCTCGCAAGATTTACCCTTCACCTCTGTGCCGTCAGGAATATATTTCTTTAATGCCCTGGCAACCCCGGCCACCCAATTGTTGATATTATCATCATCCAGACGGAGCGAGGTGACCAGATCGACGGTGTGAACAACAGGCATACCATGACGCAGCACACCGGAAATTAATTTGGCATAGTTCCAAAACTCTTTGTGAAACTGGTGCGACAATCCACCCATTGTAACCTTGTACCCATACTTATCAACATACTCAAAATCGTACCGTGTCATCCCACTCTCCTCCTTGGTCTTGATGATCTTTCCGGTCCGGATCGATCTGGGTATCGGGAAGTTATCATCCTCCTTCTTCCCTGTGAAAATCTCGTAAGGACGTCCGTCAATCAGCCCAATAAAAGCGATCCACTCCTCCTCGTTATTTTTGAACCGTAGTATATCGGCATCAATTACCCCCGGACGCTTCTTTGGGAAAGCAGAATCTGCATTTCGCTCCTTTTCTGTCGAAGCAACCAAAACCCCCGACCGCGATCCATCCCTGTATACTGTTACCCCCTTGCAACCATTCTCCCAGGCCTTCACGTAAAGGTCACCCACCAGCTCCTGAGAAACATCGGCAGGAAGGTTGATCGTTACACTAATGGAATGATCGACCCACTTTTGCACCCTGCCCTGCATCTTCACCTTCGATACCCAGTCGACATCATTCGAAGTGGCTTTAAAGTAGGGTGACTTCTGTACCAGCTCATCTACCTTCTCATCATTGTAACGCTTTACCTCTTCCGGATTATACCCATTAATCCGCAGCCAAGTAAGGAAATTATGGTGAAATACATTGTACTCTTCCCAGCTGTCGCCGACTTCATCCACAAAGGTAACCGTAGCATCTTTGTCGTTCGGATTCACTTTTCGCCTCCGCTTATAGGCAGGAAGGAATACCGGCTCAATACCTGAAGAGGTCTGCGTCATCAGGCTGGTGGTTCCGGTAGGCGCAATAGTTAAAAGAGAGATATTTCTCCTGCCATATTGTTTCATCTCCTCAACCATTTCCGGATCTTCAGCGGCCAGACGATTAATAAACGGATTATCGACCTCTTTGCGTGCATCAAATACACCGAACGGACCACGCTCTTTCGCCATAGTAGTACTCGACCTGTATGCTTCAACGGCAATGGTCTTATGCACCTCCTCGGAAAAATCTACAGCATCCTCGCTGCCATACCTGAGTCCCAGGGCCGCAAGCATATCGCCCTCTGCAGTAATACCTACCCCGGTTCTTCGACCCTCAAGGGCCTTTGCTTTAATATTCTCCCAAAGGTTGATCTCCACCCGTTTGATCTCCTCATCTTCAGGGTCTTTTCTGATCTTATCTAAAATCGCCTCGATTTTTTCAAGTTCAAGATCAATAATATCATCCATCATCCGCTGGGCCAAACCCACATGTTTCCGGAACTTTTCCCAGTTGAACACCGCCTTATCGGTAAAAGGTTGCTCCACATAGCTATATAGGTTTATAGCCAGGAGCCTGCAACTGTCGTACGGACAAAGTGGTATCTCACCACATGGGTTGGTTGATACGGTTTTAAAACCCTGGTCGGAATAACAGTCGGCGACTGACTCTGTGGCAATGGTATCCCAGAATAATATGCCCGGCTCTGCCGATTTCCATGCATTATGAACAATCTTTTCCCACAGTTTTCTTGCATCAATTTCCTTGGTATAAACCGGATTATCTGACTCAATCGGGTATTGCTGGGTGTAGGTTACACCATCCACAACAGATTTCATGAATTCGTCATCAATCCGTACCGATACATTGGCACCGGTTACCTTTCCCGATTCCATCTTCGCATCTATGAAATGCTCTGCATCGGGATGTTTGATCGAGATACTCAGCATCAGTGCTCCCCTTCTTCCATCCTGTGCCACCTCGCGGGTAGAGTTGGAATAGCGCTCCATAAAAGGCACCACACCCGTGGAGGTTAAAGCACTGTTTAAAACCGGACTGCCAGTAGGACGGATATGTGAAAGATCGTGACCCACACCACCGCGGCGTTTCATGAGTTGCACCTGCTCCTGGTCGATTTTCATGATTCCGCCGTAGGAGTCGGAAGGACCCTGGTGACCAATCACAAAGCAGTTCGACAGGCTGGCAATCTGAAAGTTATTTCCGATACCGGTCATGGGGGAACCTTGTGGAACAATATACTTGAATCCCTTCATCAGATCGTACAGCTCTTCGTGGGAAAGCGGATTGGGATAGTGCTCCTCAATACGCGCAATCTCTGCTGCAAGCCGGTGGTGCATATCATCCGGATTACGCTCATAGAGTTTCCCGTATGAATCCTTTAAGGCATATTTGTTCACCCAGACCCTGGCAGCCAGTTCATCACCTTTAAAATACTCCAGTGATGATGCAAATGCCTCCTCATTTGTATAGGTCTTTCTCTTTACCTGGTTTTTACCCTTCTCTTCCCTGGTCTCTTTTGTACCCTTTTCAATGGTCGCTTGTCCCTTTTGTGTTACCTCCTGTTCTGACATTCTGTTCTTTTCGTTAAATGGTTAGTTCATATTCCGGCTCCTGACACACAATTCAACATCCAAATTAGTAAACCTGTTCCCTTCCTTCTCACAGAGTTATTAACAAAATATCCCTTCGCTCTGCAAGCGTCTGTCTGTTTGTGCTTTAAAAATCGCTCAGTTGTCGATTAATGCAAAGAGGTCCTCCTATCACGATATTCATATTCCCACATTAAAAAACCTGGCTTAAAAAGGACCTCAGGCGGAACCGAAATTGGTGAATGAAATTAGAAAGAAATCAGCTACCGATAACTATAAAAGTTTTCGTTTTTATTAACAAGAAATCAAC
>CAYSMO010000227.1:0-4050 GCA_964432125.1 uncultured Bacteroidaceae bacterium
GACAGATCTCGTAGACCTTGACCTGCCGCACATCTTTACCGAATTTATGCATCGTGGCCTGCAGGTCATTCACGTGAGGTATTTTCCAACCCACGGATTCAATCGATTTTTCGAGTTCTTCCATCGTAGTTTGAAAATCATGCTTACTTTTGTTCTCCTTAAGCATTATGGAGGGTGAACTGTAAAAAACGATCAGCAGCGCAATAACGGCGCCGGAGACAATCCCGATGATCAATCCTGTTATCATGTTTTTCATTGTTAAGGGTTTATAATACAAATATAGATACAAGTACGAAACAAATTTGTTCGAAAGATCAACAACAAAACAGCCGTTGTAGGGTTTGACGAGAGGGCATGAATCTGCCATAACACTTGCAGAAGCACAGATAGAGGAATTATGATTTCAATAGACAATATTACCATACGTTTTGGAGCATTTACACTGTTCGACAATATCTCGTTTCAGCTGAACAAGGGCGATCGCGTAGGCCTGGTCGGCCGCAACGGGGCAGGGAAGACCACTATCCTGAACCTGATCGATGGCAGGCAGCAGCCGGATGAGGGCACTATTGTCCGGTCGGGCAATCCCGATATCGGCTACCTGCCTCAGCAGATGCGTCATTCGGGATCGCGAAGCCTGTACGATGAGACCCTTCAGGCGTTCAGCCATATCTTAAAGATGGAGGCGAAGATTGAGGAGCTTAACAGGAAGCTGACCGAGCGGACCGATTATGAGTCGGACGAATATATGAAGCTGATTGAGAAGCTTGGAACATTGAACGACCGATTCAACATGGAGGGTGGTCATGCCATCCATGCCGATATTGAGCAGACGCTGATCGGACTCGGTTTTCAACCGGAGGACATGAAAAGATCGGTGAAGGAGTTTTCCGGTGGGTGGAGGATGCGGATAGAGCTGGCGAAGATCCTGCTCCGCAAGCCAGATTATATCCTCCTTGACGAGCCAACGAATCACCTGGATATTGACTCGATCCAGTGGCTCGAAAACTACCTCTCCGGATTCCCCGGTGGGGTGCTGGTGATCTCGCACGACCGCCTGTTCCTCGATAATGTAACGAACAGAACACTCGATTTGTCGCTCGGTAAGATTTACGACTACAAGGTGGGATATTCGAAGTATGTCGACCTGAAAGAGGAGCGGATCGAGCACCAGATGGCCTCCTACCAGAACCAGCAGAAGATGATCAAGGATACCGAGAAGTTTATTGACCGGTTCAGGTACAAGGCCACCAAGGCGGTGCAGGTGCAATCGCGCGTGAAGCAGCTCAATAAGATCGACCGGATCGAAGTGGAGCAGGAGGACCGGCTCGACATGAATCTGAAGTTCCCACCATCGAAGCGGTCGGGCAAGGTGGTTGTGGAGGCTGAGCGGCTCGGCAAGTCATATGGCGATAACGAAGTACTTCGCGGTGTCGACCTGGTGATCGAAAGGGGAGAGAAGGTAGCCTTTGTGGGCCGTAACGGCGAGGGTAAGACCACGCTTTCACGCATGATCGTAGGAGAGCTGGATTACAAGGGCACGCTGAAGCTGGGTCATAACGTGGAACTGGGCTATTTTGCGCAGAACCAGGACGAGCTGATGAATGAAGAGAAAACTGTCTTTGAGACGGTCGATGCGATTGCAGTGGGAGATATACGTACAAAAATAAGGGATATTCTCGGCGCCTTTCTCTTCAGGGGAGAGGATATCGACAAGAGGGTGAAGGTCTTGTCGGGTGGTGAGCGGTCGCGCCTCGCCATGGCGATGATGATCCTGCAGCCATTCAATTTGCTGATTCTTGATGAGCCCACCAACCACCTGGATATGCGGTCGAAAGATATTTTGAAAAATGCGCTGCTGCAGTTTGACGGAACGTTGATTTTGGTATCGCACGACCGGGAGTTTCTCGACGGACTGGTCGACAAGGTATATGAGTTCAGGCACAAGGGGATCAGGGAGTATGCCGGCGGAATCTTTGAGTTTCTGGAGAAAAGAAAGATCTCCTCGATCCGTGAGATTGAGCGTAAGCCAGTGCCGGGCAGGAGCAGCGAAGGAAACGGAAGAGCGAAGGGTAAGAGGAACAGCGAAGCAATTGTCCGGAGGAAGGATGGTGCCGGAAAAGTATTGTCTTACGAAGAGAAAAAGGAGTACGACAAAAAAGTAAGGAAAGCGGAGCGTCTAGTTCAGGGGCTGGAGGAGGAAATTAGTAAGGCAGAGGCTGATATCGAAGCGATGGATGAGAAAATGTCCGATCCGGGCAATATAGACGATCAATCGCTGTTTTTCTCCTATGAGAGGAGGCGGAAGGAGTTGGATCGTTTGATGGCCGACTGGGAATTGGCGTTGTCGGATCTGGAGAGTTTGAAAGGTGGATGAAATAGCGTATTTTGTAATGCTGTAAAATGGGTACAATACGACATATCACATGGGCGGTTTTTCTGGGAGCATTGCTTGCCGGGTGTGCCACTACAAAAGAGAGGCCAACTACCGCTCAGCAGTATGCTGCACTCTACAATCCGAGCGAGTTTTCCCTGAATGCTGATTACCGATTTTTTCATATCAGCGACAACATGACCTCCATGTACATTCACCTGTTCCCTGGTGAACTGCTGTTTAATCAGGCGAATGATCAGGCGGAATACCGGGCGTTGGTGGGGATTACTTACATTATCTATGAGTTGGATGAGAAAGGGGGAATTGCCGCGCAGAGCGATTCAGCCCAGTTCGAGGTAAAGCTTGACCGCGAGGCTGAGGAAAGGTCAGGTTTCTTTTCATCGAAGGTACTGAACCTGCCTGCGGGAAAACAGTACCTGATCAGGCTGGAGGCACGCGATCTGCAGCGCGGTACCCTGGGACTGATGTACAAGTTTGTTGACAAAAAGGGTCCATTGTCGGCACAGAACTACAGCATTGTCTCTGCAACGACCGGCTACCCCAGGTTCCGGAGCTATATTGCTCCGGGAGAGGTGTTCAGAATCAAGTATCGTCTTCCCGGATACGACACCATATTTATCGATTACCTCAGCACACCCGACCACATCCCCAGGCCACCGGTAACGGTCGATTCTCGTTCAGCCTTCCCCTTCGAAACCGATACCACCATTGCATTGGCATATTCAGAAAGTACTGTTTACACGCTTCCCGACCGGGGGACGTACCACTTCAGGGTCGACACGTTGAGCAAAGAAGGTGTTTCAGTTCATAATTTCGGTCAGGGTTTTCCAAAGGTGGAGACCGAGACGGCCATGATGGAGCCGCTTTTTTATATCTCCACGATGACCGAATACAACCGCATGCGCAACCAGGAGAACAGAAAGCGGGCAGTGGATGATTTCTGGCTTCTGCGCACCTCGTCGATGGAGCGCTCAAAGGAATTGATTCGTGTTTACTACAACCGCGTACTCTATTCGAACCTCTATTTCACCGAATCCAGGGAGGGGTGGAAGAGCGACCGTGGGATGATCTTCATATTGCTTGGTCCGCCCGACAGGATGCGAGACACAGGGACGGAGCAGCGGTGGTATTATATTGCACGTCGACAGGGAAGGGTGGTTGAGTTCGTGTTTGAGCGGAGACCCGGGACCCATTCCAATCACGACCTGGTTTGGACGAAGAGCACCGAATCATTACAGCATTGGTCGGCTGCGGTAAGTTCGTGGCGGTCGGGAAAGGTATATTCATTCAACAGATGATAAAAAAACAGAAGGATCAGATTATCTTCGGGATCCATGCGGTAACGGAGGCCCTCGAGGCAGGCAGGGAGCTGGAGAAAGTACTTATCAGGGGATCGCGCGGTACCAGCGGGCTGCTGAGCGAGTTGCGCAGCAGGCTCATAGCAGAGAAGGTGCCTTTTCAGCACGTGCCGGCAGAGAAACTCAATGCCATTACCATGAAGAACCACCAGGGGGTAATTGCCTACCTGTCGGAAATCGCCTACGGTGAGATCGAGTTTATATTACCGCAGATTTTTGAAAGCGGCAGGACACCCCTGGTGTTGGTGCTTGATCAGGTGACCGATGTGCGGAACTTTGGCGCCATTGCACGTACGG
>CAYSMO010000228.1:0-4049 GCA_964432125.1 uncultured Bacteroidaceae bacterium
TGATCCAGGGCAGTTTCACCAGTTGCAGCAGTCCGATCGACTCGAGGGAGTAGTTCTCCTGGCGCATGATCACAGGTACCACCGTGGAGAAGAAGCTCATCGGCACCGACTGCGCGATGTAGAGGCTGAAGAGGGTCGGAAACTTGGTCCAGTTTTTCGATTCGGTCATTGTAATTTTTCAAAATGTATAATTCAGGTTTAATCCGAACCGCAAAGGCTTGGCGGTCTGCACATATTGGTTCCCGATGGCCTGGAAGTAGAACGATTCATACTCGGCACCCAGCATGTTCTTGCCCCAGATTTCAAAGGAAAGGTCCTCCTTTATGAATGAAACCTTGAAATCGAGCAGTCCATAATAATCTGTTTTAAAGGTGTTTTCCTCGTTCCAGTATATATCGCCCATCCCGCGGTAGAGCAGGTTGAGGTTGATGCTGTCAAGAAACCTGTCATTTTTTATCCTGAACGCCTTGTTCAACTGGGCGGTCACTGTGTTGCGGGGCACATAGGGAATATAGTTTCCGGTGTGATCGGTATCCTCATCGATCTCATGTTTGGTGAAGGTGGCGTGGGTGTAGCCGTACGAGAGGACCGGGGAGAAGCCGTGGAGCGGGATGGTTTTGACCGTGATCTCACCTCCCTTGCTCACCGACCGACCGGCATTCTTCAGGACTGAGCCCGGTGCCGGTGTGTTGTCGCGGTAAAAGACCGGCTGGTAGATCTGCTGGTTCTTCCAGTCGATATAGAACAGCGACAGATCGGTGTACACCGCGTTTCCAAACAGCGATGATTTCATACCGATTTCGTAGTTCCAGCTATACTCCGGATCGAAAAAGAGGTCTTCATCCTTATAAAACGTGGAATTGAAGCCTCCTGTTTTGTAGCCTTTGGCGATCACCGCGTAGATGCTGTTCCGGTCGAACCGGTAGTTGAGCGCAATTTTCGGCAGCACCTCCATGTAGGCGAGTTGCGGATAGATGGTATCTTCAATGGCTGCGAGATTCCCTGCAATCTCCCTGTCGTAGAGATAATCGAGCACATCCTTTTCAAAATCGAGCCTGATCCCGGCGGTGAGGGAGAGATTTTCGAAGATCAAATCGTTGATGGTTGACTGGTGGAAGAGGGCGGCGCCGTTGATATAGGTGTTGTATGTTTTCATCATGGTCATCCGGCTCCGGTATATATCTACATCCACCTGCTTGTCGAACCGTTGAATGAAGCCATAGGCACCAAATAGCCAGTTGATGCGGTGATTCTTTTTGGGCGATCGGACGATCAGCTCCTGAGAAACCATGTGCTGTTTCTGGTCCTGCACAACATAGTAGAGCGAATCGGGGGTGAAATCCTGGTCGATCTCCTGGCGGTCGTCGAGGTATTGGTAAGCGGTGGTAGCCTGCAGTTCCATGCGTTCACCCGTGAAATTGATAAGAATGGCATCGGAGAAGAGTGAGCGGGCGTAACTGCTGGGCTGGTTGTAGTTGATCTCTTCGGGTGTTTGCAGGGAGTCGTTAATGAGCGCATATGGGTAGCCTCCTTCCCGGCTGTTTTCGAACGAGGCGATATTCTCGATGGAGAGCTTGTCGCCGGCCTGCCAGGTAAGCTTGTTGCGGAAGCCGGCAGCGTTGGCCCTGTCGACCTTGTCGTTGAGAAACATATTGGTATAGTAGCCGTCGCGGTGCATGAAGTTGGCAGAGAGGGAGTAGCCGAAATTTTCACCAATTTTATTATAGTGGCCCGCTGATGCGCCCAGCACACCATATGCACCGGCGCTCAGTGCAAGTGTCGTTCCCTGGTGATTGAGTGGTGAGCGGGTTACAATGTTGATGATCCCGCCCATGGCATTTCTGCCGTAAAGGGTTCCCTGCGGACCTTTCAGGATCTCGATCCGCTCCACATCGAAAAAATCGAAGTTGTAGGATGCCTTTTCGAAGTAGGGAACATTGTCGACATAAAGGCCAACCGACGGACTGTTTATTCGCGATCCGATGCCCCTGATATAGACCGGGGAGGTGAGCTTGGACCCGTAGTCGGGCATGAAAAAACCTGGGGCAAGGGAAGTAATATCGGCCAGTGAACGGACCTCATTTTCTGCGATCCTTTTTGCTGAAAGCAGGGTTACCGAAGCCGGCATTTTTTTAAGGCCCTGGTTGTCCTTGGAGGCCTTTATCTCGACCTCATCGAGGTTCAGCTCAGGCACTTCGGTGCTGTCTGTGAGGATGATCACTTTTTGTGGTTGTGCCGTGATCTGACATGCCAGCAATATTGGGAGAATGAGTAAACTTCTGATGTTCATTTATATGTATCTTTTAACCTGTGCATCGCTGAGAAATATTTCTTCATTGATGAGAGGTTTAATTATTTGTTCTGAAAATGAAATCTATCCTGCCAGGATCATTGGCCGTAAGAACGGCTGATCAGTGGAGGATCATCGAATGATGTGCTGTGTTCGGATGAAAATCAGACGTGTGGCGGGGGACGGCAGTAAAGGGAGGCACAGCACCACGATCGCGGTACAGCTATCTCTGTTCCGGTATAGATGCTCTCTGCTCCGGCATATTCAGGAATTGCAGGACCGGTTTCTGTTTGCTCAGCATATTGGTCGTAATAGAATGTGTCTTTTTGCTGACTCGTTTTGTGGAAGGTATTGCCGGAATGAAGCTTCCTGACGGTGATCTTTGCTTCCACGGGATTGTCCTGCAGTTCTGCCCTTACAATGGAATGTATACCCAGGAAGGCGCCAGAGAAAATGGCGATCATGATATAGGGCAGATATGCGGAAAATAGTCCTATGGAGAACATTCAGGTAAATTTTCTAACTACAAAAGAAACAAAAAAAATGGGGAATGTGAAGGTTTTTCTTTCATTGGGATGCTAATTTAGAACAAATCCATTGATCTTTTAGTGTGCAAAGGATTTTTTAGCAGTATTTCTTCATCATAGCAAACAATCGACGGGGTGTTTGTTTTTATTTCCAACTTCTTTGTATCTTGTAATGCATAAAAAGTCTATAAAATTATTATCTTGCTTTGGTATTTGCATCATAACTAAGTTATCTGCTATATTTGTATAGTAAAAGAGACAAATCATGGAAAATTTTGAAATAGCCGGTACTCCCAAAACCCCCACCATTTTGCTGAATGGTGAAGACGGAACCATGTTGCTTGAAGGCAGGTCAAATCCTGAAAATGCACGTGACTTTTTTCAGCCGGTTATGGACTGGCTGGAAGAATATATGAAACATCCTGCCGAGCGAACCGACCTGAAGATTAACCTTGAATTGTTCAATACCAGCAGCTCCAAGTATCTAATGGAGATTCTGCGAAAGATCCGTTTTCTGGCCGATAAGGAGCATGCGTTCAATGTAACCTGGCTGTATGAGGAGGATGACCTCGAGATGCTGGATACAGCTGAGGCGTATGAGATGATGACTGGCCTGCGCTTTGAAAAGGTCAGCTACCCGGAAGGTGGTCCTGCCTGATAGTACCCCTCAGTAAATTCCTGTTTTCAAATCCCAAACTATTACTATTTTTGCAGTATTAGTGTCAGAAAGAAAACTAAGTTTCAGTCTTTGATAAGAAAGCGTCAAATACAAGGGTTATTCCCTGCGGTCATGAGCTCAAAACTTTCAGTATTTCGGTTGCGAAGTTTTTGAAGCAAAGAAGTTTACTGTTCGTAAATGACTGCTTCAAAAACGAGAACCTTTAGCTCATGAGCGCAGCGAATAATAACGCAGTAGTTGGCGTTTTCTTGCAAAGACTAGTTTAATTTTTAAATCAAAAGTCTATGCTTGTCTTTAAATTTGGCGGTGCTTCCGTTAAAAGTGCTGCTGCCGTGAAAAATATTTTGAATATCCTGAAGAGGTATTCTGATGAGATTGTCATTGTAGTTTCGGCGATGGGGAAGAGCACAAATGCTTTGGAAAGGATTATTGAGGCTTTTGTCAGAAAGGATGAGAAGGGGCTTAAGGAGGAGTACAGGCGATTGAAGGAATTTCATCTGGAGATAATGGAGGGTCTTTTTTCTGACAAGGGGAACAGGGCATATGTTGAAGT
>CAYSMO010000229.1:0-2578 GCA_964432125.1 uncultured Bacteroidaceae bacterium
CGATGAGATAATTGACAGTGGTATCAGGGGCAGGGGAGGGGCCGGTTTTCCTACAGGAACAAAGTGGCAGACCGTGGCCATCCAGAAAAGTGATAAGAAGTACGTGATCTGTAACGGCGATGAAGGCGATCCGGGTGCATTTATGGACCGGATGTTGCTAGAGTCCTATCCCTTCAGGATCATCGAGGGGGTCCTCATCGCTGGTTATGCTGTGGGTGCCAATGAGGGGATCATGTATATCCGTGCCGAATATCCGCTGGCAGTAAAAAGGATAGAGGAGGCCATCGAACTCTGCTATGAGCAGGGCTACCTGGGTGAAAATATTCTCAATAGCGGCTTCAGCTTTAATCTCAGAATCTACAAGGGCGCCGGTGCTTTCGTCTGCGGCGAGGAGACCGCCCTGCTCGCCTCTATCGAGGGAATGCGCGGTTTTCCGAGGATGCGTCCCCCGTACCCTGCTGTATCGGGATTATGGAACAAGCCTACGCTGATAAATAATGTGGAGACCCTGGCCAAGATCCCTTATATCATGCGGCACAATTCAAAGGCGTTCAGCAACGTGGGAACGGAGAAATCGCGCGGAACGAAGGTGTTTGCCCTCGCAGGAAAGGTGGCGAGGGGCGGACTGATCGAGGTGCCGATGGGGATGACCATTCGTGAGGTGGTGGAGGAGATCGGAGGCGGCGTGGCCGACGGTCGTACCTTCAAGGCGATTCAGATTGGCGGTCCATCGGGAGGCTGCATCCCCGCCAGCATGTCGGAGACGCCGATCGACTTTGAATCGCTTGCCGAGGTGGGGGCGATGATGGGATCGGGTGGTATGGTGGTGCTCGACGATACCGACTGCATGGTCGATATGGCCAAATATTTTCTCTCTTTCACGCAGAATGAATCATGCGGCAAGTGTACTTTTTGCCGTATCGGTACGAAACGCATGCTGGAGATCCTTGAGAAAATCACCGAAGGAAAGGGTGTGATGAAGGACCTGGAGGACCTGGAGAAGCTTGCAGAGTGGACCACGAAGGGGAGCCTCTGCGGACTTGGAAAAACGGCACCCAACCCGATCAGGACCACACTGGCCTTTTTCCGTGACGAATATGTGGCCCATATCAATGGCACCTGTCCGACCGGCAAATGCAAGGAGCTCATCCACTACGAGATCACCGACGACTGTATCGGATGTACGCTCTGCGCGCAGGACTGCCCGGTCGATGCGATCCCCTTCCAACCCCATGAGAAACATGAAATCAACCTGGACCTCTGCATCAAATGCGACGGCTGTCGCCAGGTATGTCCGGAGGATGCTGTTATAAGAATATAGAGAGATGAAAATTGCTATCAATGTGCTCGTTTGTCGCCAGGTTTGTTCGGAGGATACTATGTTAATTTGAAAATGAGAAAATGAGAAAATTTGAAAATTAATACTGCTACGCGGGAAATTTTCACCAATATCGCTTTGGAATAGAATACGAACAACATGTTGGTTAGTTTTGTAGCCTAAGTGCCTATTATTAGAATATAGAGAGATGAGAGATAGCTCCATAATTGAAAAGAGCCCGGTGGTAGTTGAGGAATTGAATGGAAGCCAATTTAATTTTTGGCTTCGCCGGGCCAACAGGCTCGGTTCGGACAAGCATAACGTAATTGGAGTTTTAGCTTCGCTGAGCTGGTAAGCGAAGTTCCAGCAGGCACTTAATTGAAATTTGTATGCCAAAAATAAAGATTGATAATATAGAGATAAATGTTCCCGAAGGGGTTTCTGTACTGGGCGCTGCCCGGATGAAAGGCATCGATATCCCCTCGATCTGCTATCGCGAGGGCAAGCCACACTTCACCTCCTGCATGATCTGCATGGTGAAGGACAAGAAGACCGGTAAGCTGTTCCCCTCCTGCTCGGTAAAGGCGATGGAGTCGATGGATATAATCACACGCGACGAAGAGGTGGAGGAGTCGCGCCGCATGGCCCTCGAACTGCTGCTCAGTGAGCATGTGGGCGATTGCGAAGCGCCCTGTCAGATCACCTGTCCGGCACACATGGACATCCCCCTCATGAACCGGTTGCTGGCTGAAGGCAAATTCGGCGAAGCGCTCCAGGTGGTGAAGCAGGATATCGCTCTCCCGGCGGTATTCGGACGGATCTGTCCCGCCCCCTGCGAAGGGGCCTGCCGCAGGAAACAGGTCGACTCGGCCGTCTCCATCTGCCTGCTCAAGCGGTATGCGGGCGATCATGACCTGGAGGGTGGAGCACCGTTCCTGCCCGACAAAGCGCCTTCAACAGGTAAAAAAATCGCCGTGATTGGTGCTGGTCCGGCGGGTCTCGCTGCTGCTTACTACCTTCAATTGCGCGGTCACCAATGCAATGTATACGACAGGCGCGCTCTTCCCGGGGGAAAGCTATGGCTCGAGGTGGAGAAGGGAACCCTGCCCGAAGAGGTGCTTTCCCGCGAAGTGGCAATCATCGGCAACCTTGGGGTGCAATTTTTTCAGCAGGAGGTCGACAAGGCGCTGTTTGATAAGCTGGAAAAGGAGCACGATGCGGTGCTGGTCGCTGTGGGGGGAGAGAAGAGCGGTTGCGAAA
>CAYSMO010000229.1:2588-4047 GCA_964432125.1 uncultured Bacteroidaceae bacterium
GGCGGGAGGTGGAGCAGGGGATTTTACCTGAGGAGGTCCTGGCGCGTGAAGTGGAGATTATCCGCGATCTGGGCGCACAGTTTCACCAGGAGGTGGAGGTCGGTAGTGGACTGTTCGGCACACTGGTGGAGGAGCATGATGCCGTGCTGATCGCGGCGGGTGGAGGAGAGAATGGCAGAGGTGACTGGGGACCGGAAATGGGTGAAAAGGGGGTTGTGGCTGATAAAACCACCTATACAACCAGCCATGAAAAAGTGTTCGCTGCCGGGAGCGCGGTACGTCAGTCGAAAATGGCGATCAGGCCACTCGGACAGGGAAAAGAGGCGGCTTTTAGTATCGATCAGTTTTTGAAAGGGGAGGAAATTAAAGGTGAACCGGTGCTATTCAATTCGCGGTTCGGGAAGTTGTTGGAGGAGGAGGTGCTGGAGTATATGAAGGAGTCGGTACCGGGCGATCGCATTGAGCCAGAAGATTTTTCGGTTGGGCTCAGCCGGGAGCAGGTGATGGCGGAGGCGGCGCGTTGCATGCACTGTGACTGCCGTGATCTGGTCGACTGCAAGCTTCGATTGCTTTCGGATGAGTACAGGGCCAACCAGAAACATTACTGGTCGGAGGAGCGCATGCTGGTTCGAAAACATATTCAGCACGATTTCGTTATATATGAGCCGAACAAGTGCATCAGGTGCGGGATCTGCGTGCATATTACGGAGGAGCACAAGGAGAAGTACGGGATGAGCTTTATTGGCAGGGGATTTGATGTGGTGATCGGGGTACCGTTCGGTGAGGCGCTGAGCAACGGACTGGCTGAGGTGGCGGAGCAGGTGGTCGAGGGGTGTCCGACAGGTTCATTGTCGAAACGGTGAGGTGGGGCTGACCGGGCAACCGGAAATGATTTGGGAACCGGGAAGATGAGATAGAGTTTGTCAATGTAGCTATCGGAATTTCTGGACAGAAAGATTGGGTCGTTGAATGATGCCGGGTTTTCGCGGTGCAACTGATTCGGAATAAGAGAATTATCCCTGGAAGGGTATTTGATTTGAAGAGTAATACAGAGAACCGGCAGATAATACATTTTCAGAGTTTAGAGCTTTTGAAGAATGAGAGGCATCAAAGGAATTATTAAGACTAATTTAGTTGCATTACTATGGAGTCGTCCAGGCAGAATGAGCTGGCAGGTTCCAATAGTTATGAATTCTGTAGCAGCGTTGCTATACAATCGCCTAAGCAGAAGGCATTGGCAAACTCCAGTTTTTTTGACTACGGTAGCAGCGTTACTCCTTATGGTAAGTCCTCCGCTTATGGCGCAGGACTGCTGGCCAAACTTCCGCGGTGATGCACAATTCACCGGACGGTCGGAGGCGGCGATCCCCCGTGACCCCGCGCTGTTATGGAACTTTAAGACTTTGGATGCAGTGAAGGCGGCACCCGGGGAAAGGTGGTCAGCAATTTGATGACAAAA
>CAYSMO010000230.1:0-4030 GCA_964432125.1 uncultured Bacteroidaceae bacterium
GGGCGCATGGGCAAGTCCCTGGGTCAACCCGGCCTGTATCTCAAAGGGCACCCGCTCCCTTGTCCCGCTGAATGAGACAATCTGCGTTCCAACATTTTTAATCGCCAGTCCGACAGAAGTGTTGGAACTATAGTTATTGTATAACACACCGACATCGGCAACCAATCCGAAAGAGCTGTATTGTTCATAGGTTGCATATAGCGGCTTCACATTCACCCCTACTGTAAGCACTGAATCGATGATGGACCGTGAGTAGACCAGGTTAAGGGCATATTCCGAAGCACGAAAAAATCCATCCGAGACCCCATATTCATCAATTCGCTCAAAACTTCCGTAATTCACATAATGGATCCCCCCGGCAAAAGTTCCGATCCCCGTCTGCTCAAACGCATAGGAGGCATAACCGTAATTCACCCCAGCGAAATAGTTCACATAATTGAGGTTCATGTGTTGGTTCATCCTGCTATTCAGCAGCGCAGGATTATGAAAAACCAGGTTGATGTCATCGTCGCTGAGCGATACATTCTCACCCCCCAACGCCGAAACACGCGCCGCATTGGTCAGCTGAAGAAAGCTATAAACACTCTCACCACCTCGCTGGGCCGCAATAGCGACCGAAAAAAGCAGGAGCAGACCTATGACCGGAATCTTCTTCATTTAATATCAGCTAAAAACATAACGCCCAAGATAATAAAATAGTGCGACCGAAAGCAAAATAATCTTCGCTAGCTTACCAGGGGAACGCAATCCGGCAGGATATGGCACCCGGTCTACCTTACCAGCAGATCCAACAGGCGATGTTCCAATGAATCCGACCACTCCCTGTATTTCCTGTTACCGGCAGGCACAAATGTCACCTCATTCGGGTCTGAAAGCTGATCCAAATCTGGAAGCTCCTCCAGGTCCAACAACTCCTCCAGCTGAAAAGCCATGCCTGTGCGGGCAGCATCGAGCGCATTACAATACTGCTCATAATGGTTCACGGTCGGAATCAGGAACACGGGAACACCCAGGTAAAAAGCCTCGGCTACTGAATCAAATCCGGCAGTACAAATCATCCTCCTGCAGCGCAGCATAGCCACGAGGAATCCCCCCCGGGAAGGGGTGTGCAGTTCAACATTCGCAGGTATTTCTGTTGAAGGCGGTTCATCCGTAAAGATATCTGCCTTCCGTTCGGGATGATTCTTGTAGTAGCCCATCATCTCTTCCACGAAACCACGATTGAGAAAATAGCAGAGGTCACGCTCACCAGCACTGTACACCCCCTGCCTTACTCTCTCATCGATCAGCGGCGGTGCCACAGCAATCCTGCCTGCATCTTTTCCTTTTCGGAACGACAGTGCGATCACCCGGTGTGCCGACCGCATCATGATTCTGTTCATGAGCTGTAACCAGAAATAGGCGCTCTCCAGTCCGTGGGGATGGATAAAGTCGGGATGGGAGAGGTAGAAATGGTGCGAGATAACCACCCGCTTCGAGCCCCTTTTCCACCATCGCCCCGCCAGGGCACCCACCGGATCATAAAAATTAATGACTGTGTCGCTCCGGTCCCGGCGCATCATGATGCCGGTCCTGCATGCTTCAAACAGGTAAACGGGTCCTGCCAGTATGTTCAGGACAAGCGAATGAAGGATCCGTATCCCCTTGCGGTCGGGGGTGCGAATAAAGTTCGGGGACAGGAAGGAGCGGGCTGGTGCGGGGAGGGATGACTCAAAATATGCGGGAAGGGGCTTGAACAGGCTGCGCCCCAGGTAGATTCGTTTCACCTGCAGCCCCCTTTTTTCAAGCATGCTACAGCAGGTGAGGGCCTGTGAAAAATGGCCCTTGCCTTCGCCTTGTATGATTATCGAACAGCTGTTCATAACCGCCACCTTTATACCCTGGGCATCCAGATCCATTTCCGCCATCTTTTTGCATTGGGGCGCTCTTTTGCAGTTCGTTGTGAAAGCATCAAACCTGCCAACACCACAGCAATACCAATGATCTTCATGAGTGGCATCGCCTCTTTTAGTACAAAAAAGGAGACGATGGCAGCTACCACCGGAACCAGGTTCGCGTACACATTCGCCTTGGAGGCACCCAACTCACGGATCCCGACCGCGAAGAGGATGAAGCAGACGCCTGAACCAAAAACACCCAGGTACAACAGTGCCCAGATACTCTGCGGCAAGATAGCTGAGAAATCGATATGGGGAAGTTCGAGCGCTAGAAAAAACGGGGTGATAAAGAGCAACCCGAGTGTACTTTGCCACGCGGTGATAAAAATCCCGTTGTAGTGATCCAGCAACCGCTTGGCAATGATCGTATAGCCCACTGCCCCGAAAACGGCAACGAACATCAGCATGATCCCCTTGATGTTTCCTGCCAGCCGTCCCTCAGTCGCCATGATCACCATCACCACCCCGGCAAAAGAGAGCGCCAGTCCGAGAATATTGGTCACAGACAACCGCTCCTTCAATAGGAAAAAGGCGGCAACGGGAACAAACAAAGGGATGGTGGACACAATGATGGCGGCAACGGTGGGCGAGACCATCGACAGACCGAACGACTCACCCAGAAAATAAATGAATGGCTCAAATAGTGCCATCAAGAGAAACCACTTGAAATCACCTTTGCGAAAGCGCATCATGCGACCCGACAGGTAGGCAAATGAAAAGAGAAAGACAATGGAGATCAGCAAACGGGTAAAAATGATCGCAATGGGATCAAATGACTCATTGGCATATTTAAAAATAACAAATGTGATTCCCCAGAAAACCATCGCCAGGGATACGCTGAATACAACCCAGATTTTTTTCAATCTCTACTTCAATTAAGCGGCCCGCAACCTTTTAAGATTCGATTTTTCGAGCCTCTCTTTTGCATATTTGATCCCGATCCGTACCTCCTTATCCTCGTTGAAATCCATCTCGAACATCACATCAATCATAATCGCCTCGCAAATGGACCGCAAGCCACGGGCACCCAACTTAAATTCAACCGCCTTTTCAACAATATACTCGAACACCTTCTTATCCCAGGTAAGTTTGATCCCATCCATTTCAAACAGTTTTTCATACTGCTTGGTAATGGCATTCTTTGGCTCGGTAAGAATAAGCTGGAGAGCCTCCTCATTCAGTGGCTCCAGGTAGGTAAGCACTGGTAGCCGGCCGATGATCTCGGGGATCAGACCGAACGACTTCAGATCCTGTGGTGCAATATACTGCAGCAGGTTCTTCTTGTCGATCCTGTCGGTCTCCTTGGCAGCTGTGTATCCGACCACCTGTGTATTCAGACGACTTGCAATTTTTCGCTCGATACCATCGAAGGCCCCGCCACAAACGAACAGAATGTTCTTGGTATTCACCGGGATCATCTTCTGGTCGGGGTGCTTGCGGCCACCCTGGGGTGGAACATTCACTATAGAACCCTCCAGCAGCTTCAGCAGTCCCTGCTGGACGCCTTCCCCCGAGACATCCCTCGTAATGGAGGGGTTGTCCCCCTTACGTGCAATCTTATCGATCTCATCGATAAAGACAATTCCCTTTTCGGCCGCCTCCACATTATAATCAGCCGCCTGCAGCAATCGGGTAAGCACACTTTCAATATCCTCTCCCACGTACCCTGCTTCTGTTAATACGGTAGCATCAACGATGGTAAAGGGCACATGCAACATTCTGGCAATGGTTCTCGCCAGCAGCGTCTTTCCTGTACCTGTTTCCCCCACCAGGATGATATTCGACTTTTCAATCTCTACATCATCCTTGGTGTCATTCTGCATCAACCGTTTATAATGGTTGTACACTGCCACCGAGATGTATTTCTTTGCCTCATTCTGACCGATCACATACAGGTCAAGAAAGCTCTTGATCTCCTTAGGCTTCAGCAATTTAATGTCGCCCAGCTCAAACACGCCGTTCGAACCAAGCTCTTCATCAACGATGGTGTGAGCCTGTTCAATACACCGGTCGCAAATGTGAGCGGATATCCCGGCAATGAGCAGATTGGTATCCTTCTTTTCCCTTCCACAAAAAGAGCAACGATCCATAAT
>CAYSMO010000231.1:0-4013 GCA_964432125.1 uncultured Bacteroidaceae bacterium
TTTTACCGGATTACGTTTTTTTAAGTCTGTATAGCTCCGAAAAGTGTTGAAAAGATTGATTTCGAAGCTGTTTTTTAGTTCAGGAATCATGCCATTTTCAATATACTGATTTTTGTATTCTTTTAGCAATTCAAGGATTTCACTTACCTTGTATTCGCTGGTATGTGGAACAAAAATCTTGTTATCAGTATTCCTCGCTTTGATCGCATCCGTTATCGTTTGGATGGCTTCATTGACATACAACAGGGGTATCCTGGCATCCACTTCAATCTGCGGGGTTTCATTGTGGTTAAGCTGGTGACAGAAGGTGGCAATGAATGAGTTGTAGTAGGGATCACCAAAAGGGCCGAAAATATTGGGAAATACAAAGCCTGAGAAGGGAGCATTGTTCTCTTTTGCCCATTGTGCCAGCATCTCTCTGCCTTCTTTTTTCGATTTCCCATAGAGATTGTCTTTTTTCTCCTGGATGGATGAGGAGATGAGCAGGTGTGGTTTGTTGCCTGCTTTATCAAGCACTGCAATTAACTTTTGAACAAGCTCAATGTTTGTCCGGTAAATGACTTCGGGATCGTTGTGACGGTTCATGGCGGCCAGGTGAACGATGGTATCACATTGACCAACAAAGTCAGCAAGTGCAGCTTCGTCCCAAAAAAAATCATCCCGGAAGGGAACCCGTTCAAAATCATCCGGAAAGAGACCCAAGGTATTGAAGAGGTGGGTGCCGATGAAGCCCGATTGACCGGTAATGCCGATTTTTAACATGGACCAATGGTTTTGTCAGGGTTCATACACCTTCCCTGTTTCTTCTCCCAATACATCTTGTTTGATCATTGGGAGTTTGAACAACAATTTCTTTGTTCCTTCAATGTCCAGTCGCTCGGTATTGTGTGATGTGTATTCTTCAATTTTCTCCATATCAACCAATCCTTCATGAAAAAATTTCCCGTAATTCAGATCGCGGGTATCGGCAGGTATTCTGAAGTAGTTGCCCAGGTCCTCTGCCTTGGCCATCTCTTCGCGGTTTACGAGCGACTCAAAAATTTTCTCCCCATGTCGCGTGCCAATAATGTTGATCTCATTGTTCGCTTTGTAAAGCCCAAGCAATGCTTTTGCCAACACTTCAATAGTTGCTGCAGGTGCTTTCTGCACGAAAATATCACCATTGGTTCCTTTATCAAAGGCAAACAGGACCAGGTCCACCGCATCCTCCAGGGTCATCATGAAACGGGTCATGCCGGGATCAGTGATTGTTATTGGTCTGCCTGCTTTGATCTGTTCAATGAACAGGGGTATTACCGAACCCCTGGATGCCATCACGTTGCCATACCGTGTACCGCACAGTGTTGTTCCTGAGCCGCTAAGGTTCCGCGATTTGGCCACCATTACCTTTTCGCTCAATGCCTTGGTCATGCCCATGGCGTTGATGGGGTATACCGCCTTGTCGGTGCTGAGTACGATTATCTTCCCAATCCCATAATCAATTGCTGCAGTGAGTACATTGTCACACCCTTCCACGTTTGTGCGCACGGCTTCCATCGGAAAAAATTCACAGGAGGGGACCTGCTTCAGGGCCGAAGCATGAAAAACCATATCCACACCATGAATGGCCGTATCAATGGTTTTCCGGTTGCGCACATCTCCAATAAAGTACATGATCTTCGCGTTGTTGTAGAACCGACGCATGTCGTCCTGTTTCTTTTCATCACGGCTCAGGATCCGAATCTCCCTGATCGCCGGATCATCCAGAAAACGGCGTAACACAGCATTGCCAAATGAGCCTGTTCCTCCTGTTATCAGTAGTGTTCCCTGCATTATTTGTTATCTTCTTCCGTGTAATATGCTGAATAGTCGTAATACCCGTAATTATAGCCCCTGTTATACCCGTAGTAGTAATTGTACCCCATATTTCGTTTGGGTTTGATGTCGTTGATCAGCAGGGTGATATAGGATAAACGGTTTTCACTGTCCATTTGGTTCAGAATGTCAATGACGTGTTTCTGGCTGTAGTTTTGCCTGATCACATAGAGTGTAAGATCGGCATGCTTTGCCAGTATAAGCGCATCAGAGACCAATGCAACAGGTGGCGTGTCGAGGATGATATAATCGTACTCATTTTTGACCTTTTCAAACAGAGCCTCCATTTCTGCTGTCTCCAGCAGTTCGGCCGGATTGGGAGGTACCGGTCCTGCCGGAAGAAAGAAGAGGTTGTCGATGGCTGTCCGGGTAATACAGTTTTCGGATGTTTCTTCACCGGTAATGATTGAGGTGAGGCCTTTATTGTTTTTGATATTAAAGACCCGGTGAAGTGCCGGACGCCGCAGGTCGCAGCCTATGAGCAAGACCTTCCGGTTGTTCATCGCGAAGATGGTGGCCAGGTTGGTGGCAGTGAAGGTCTTGCCTTCGCCTGAAATACTTGAAGTAACCATGATTACTTTTTTCTCCGGGGCCCTGAGCATAAACTGCAGGTTGGTGCGGATGCGGCGGAGCGACTCTGCAAAGGCGGAGCCTGTTACATCGCCGGAGAGCAGCGTAACCCCCAGGGGTGAGTGGCCCACGATACCGGCAATGGGTAGCTCGGTTTTTCCTGTGATATCTTCCCGCTCCCTGATCCGGTTGTCGAGCAGGTCCCACAACATGATGATCCCTCCCGGGATGATTAGCCCCAGCAGGATCGCAATAAGTATTGTTACCTTTTTATCACTGCCAACAGGTTCCAGTTGGTCGTGCCGTGCCGGGTCGAGCACCCGCACGTTGGAGATGGTGGAGGCCTTCTGGATGCCTGCCTCCGCGCGTCGCTGTAGCAGGAAGGTGTAGAACTGGTTGTAGAGGTCGTATTTGCGCTTGATGTTCAGCAGTTGCTGCTCGTTGAGTGGGAGCGTTTTCAACTGGTTGATGATTGCCTGCTCCTCGGTATCGACCTGCTCCAGTGTGAGCCGGTTGTTCTCGATTAGTCCCTTCACGATCTCGATGATCCGCAACCTTGTGGATGCGATCCGATTGTTGATGCTCTCCAGACCGGGGTTGTCGCTGTGCACTGAGTATCCAAGGTTCTCCCGCTCCTCGTAGAGCCGTTGCAGCTCCTGCACGGCAGCGATGAGCAGCTGGTCGCCTCCCCCGTCGGCCAGGGTAGGGGCGATGATCGTCTGCGGATCGTTGCGCTCCTCGATGTACTTTTTCAGGTAGCGGTAGTAGTTCTCATCCATCTTCAGCCGGGTTCGCTGCTCGTGAAAACTCTTCAGCCGTTCATAGGCGATCTCTCCCTCGCGACTCAGGTTGATGACGTTGTTGGTGAGCCGGAAGGTAAGGAGCTGTTCTTCAGCCCTGTCCAGGGAGTCGAGGATTACCTCGATCTGGTCGTCGATAAAGAGAAAGGTGTTCTCCGCGATCTGTTGTTTTCGTTCCAGTCCGGCACGGATATATTCGCGGCTGAGGATGTTCAGGAAGTCTGCTTCACGTTCCCCGACAGCTCCCTGGGACCTGATGGTGATCACGGATCCTGCATCTTCATTTGTTTCTGTTTGCAGCTTTCCCCTGTAATGCCTGGTAAGTGCATCAGGGCTGTTCATTCTGAAACTATATGTTTCGTGTCCTGAATCGTCGATTAACTGCATATTAAAATGCATATTGAACAACCGGACATCCCGGTTGAGTGGCAGGATGGTATCAAAGACATCATCCATATAGAGCCTATACTGCTGCTCATCGATGTAGTCGATGAAACACTCTTTTCCAACGAACCAGTCGGCTGAGTCGTTGAGGATGGTAAGCTGGTAGCGCGCACTTTGGTAAAGGGGCCGTACCCTGATACGTCCGTGGGCGGTCCAGAAGATCTCCTGTTGCAGGCTGTCGACCGCCCTCCGTATCGTGGTGTAGGAGGTGAGCTTGGCCGTCTCGTTGGCCAGGTCGGCCTGTCGCCTGAAGTAGCGGACCGCCCTGAACTCGGTCATCATGTCCTGCCTGTTCTCATCCTCCTCGATGATCAGTGTGGCGGTGGCCCGGTAGACCGGGATGGT
>CAYSMO010000232.1:0-4011 GCA_964432125.1 uncultured Bacteroidaceae bacterium
TTATAAAGAAACGTAGCATCGTTTTAATTTTTTATTGAATTTTTCCCCGGATGGCGTCATTGGGATTCATTTTTGTTATTTTTCTTGCAGGCAGGTAGCTAACGACCGCTGTGGTCAAAGTTACGATCACCACAGAGATAATTACCAGGCCGAGGCTATATGCCGGGATGATCGAATCGCCGAGTGGAAGTCCCATCTGGTCATACCCTTCCGGCATGGGAATTCCGGTTTTTTGGAGATAGAGCAGCAGCGGGATTCCCCAGATCGCGCCCACGATGAGCGAAAGTATTGCGTGCATGGTGCCTTCAACCGTGAAGACACCGATTACCTGGCGGCGGGTCATGCCCAGGGCGATGAAGGTGCCGATCTCCTTTTGTCTGCGAAAGATAGAGAGCACCTGGGTATCGAATATGGCCAGCAGTGCGATGGCGAGGAGGATGAGGTACATGATCGCGTTGCCGACCGATTTTGATTTGATCATCTGGTTCATGTCGTAGAGGAGTTCGTCGAGGTCTTGGAAATCCCATCCGGTGAGATCCATATCGGCATGGGTTTGATCCTTGATCACGATTATTGTTGCTTCATTGTTGAGGCCTGTCATCTGCTGCAGTTCATCCAGGGCGATCCAGACCTGTCCGAGGTCAACCGAGGGAACGTCGGTGCTGAACAGGCCGGTTATTTTCAGCTCTTTGGCATCGAACATGCCATTGGCATCGCGCCACCTTACAAGCAGGTAATCGCCGATATCCGCCTTGATATTCATGGCCATGCGTGAGCCGAGGATGGCCGGGACTTCATCGCCTTCAGCAACCAGCTTCTCCGTTGGAATGCTGAGGGTGTTTTGGTGGGGATCGATCCCTTTGAGTATGATGCTTTTGAGTCTGCCTTCCGGGTAGATGGTGGCCTGGGTTACGAGGATTGGGGCAACGGCACCTTTTTTCCTTGCTGAATTTAGTTTTTCGGGGATCGGGGCATGTGCCTCCTGAAATGTGAAGGGGTCGAAGGGATCATAGTTTTCGTGCCAGTATTGTCCCTGACCGTACTGCCAGCTGATCACGTCGATCTTGGCCTGTTTGTTCCAGCCTTGTATGAAACCATTCTGCATGATGATGGTTACAAAGGCTACGGAGAGGATAAAGACATTCAGAAAAGTTCTGAGTCCGGCTCCCAGGAGATTTTTGATGGCTAATTTGATGGCTAACATTGTGGACCTCCTTTCATCTTGTTAATATTCATTGCTTTACGGTTTCATCGGATACTACCTTGCCATCTTCCAGCCGGATTATTCTTCTGAGGTACTGTATCACCTTGTCGTCGTGTGTGGCGAAGAGGAACGTGGTGTTAAGCTCTTCATTCAGCTTCACCATGGTCTGCAGGATGTGGTGAGAGTTTTCCGCATCGAGGTTGGCGGTGGGTTCATCGGCAAGCACCATTTCAGGTTTTTTCACCATGGCGCGTGCGATGGCCACCCGCTGGGATTCGCCACCTGAGAGCTGCTTCGGCTTTGATTTTATCTTGCTAGTGAGTCCCACCCATTCCAAAGCTTCCAGTACCGCTTTTTTTCTTTCTGCTGTTGTCATGTTGAGGAGCAACAGGGGAAACTCCACATTTTCGAAGACGGTATAGACCGGCATCAGGTTATAGGTTTGGAAGATAAAGCCGATGTGCTTTTTCCTAAGAAGTGAGGCCCGCCTGGCACCAATGCTTTTTATGGAGGTGTCGATTACGGTTGCGTCCCCTTCGGTAGGATCGTCGAGCGATCCGATGATGTTCAGCATGGTGGTTTTTCCTGATCCGCTCGGTCCGACCAGTCCGGTAAATTCACCGGTTTTGATGGTCAGGTTGATTTCCTCCAGGGCGGTAAAGTGACCTCCGCCAATGGGAAACCGCTTGGTGAGGTTGTCGATGTTGATGATGGTGTTGTTCTCCATTTTATTTAATGATTAAATACAGCCATAAGTTGAAAACCGGCCCCGCCAAACAGGGTGGCTTCCTGCTGAAAGTTGTATAGTTGGTAGTTTTTAGGGTTCCAGAATGCCATGGTATAGAAGGTCCATTTGTCGAAAGTTGCCGACCAGTTGATAAACCTGTACAGCTCCTGGTTGGTGAGGTTATAAAACACTATTCCTGAGATATTGTGAATGATGTTGAAGGGGTACGAGAGGGTAATCCCTGCAAATGAGAGTGCCTGGTCGGATGCAAACGGATTTTCACCGGAGAGGTAAAAAAAGCTTTCCCCCATTATATTCAGTCCGTCTCCAATGTTAAAGGTATAATCGGCCCCTGCATTGAGCAGGGTTGTATAGGTGAAAGGGGTAAAATCGAAATTGTGTTGTGTAAGGGAGCCCTCCAGCCAGAGTCCGACAGTGAGGTCGACCTTTGTATCGAAGGCGATGCGGTTTTCGGGGTAGGTATAACCTGTTTTTAGAGAGTCGGGCAGGAGGATGTCGGGATTGGTTTCCCGGTGGTGAAAGGAGAGTGCTGCTTCCCCGATGCTCACAGGCACCTGCACACGCCCGCCATATTCGATGGAGCGTTTTTTTGTTGGAAACTGTTCAAGGCCTTTTAGCTCTTCATTTCCGTACAATCCCCAGAGCCAGATACTGGCATTGTTCAGGAAATAGTAGCGGCCCAGAAGTGCATATACACCATCGGTAAGTTGGAGCGGATCGCGCGGATCGAGCTTGTCGAACCACATCAGCGGGCGGAGCATTTTTGCCGAACCGAAGTTGATTTTCTGCAGCCCCGCCCTTAGTTCAAACTGGTTGCCCGAGAGTTTGATCCATAGTCTGTAAGGGTTAATTTGTTGATTCATTGTAGTTGAGCCTTCGTTGCTATAGTTGAACGCGCCCCAAGTGTTCAGGGATGCTTCGCCAGCGATAGAGAGTATTCCCACGGGCATATTAAATTTTGTTTCCGGTATGTACCTGAATCCTCCCTGGAGTTGGAAAGGATCTGCGGGGTTGACTGTAGTCCAGCCGATCGCTTGTCCGCTGATAGAGGCGTACTGACTTCGCAGGTCAGTTGTGAATATGCAGATGATCAGGCAGAGGGCAATATGGATTGAGGGTTTCATTCTGTTTTTTCATCTCTGTTGGTGACACCGTAAAAGAAGAATCTGATCAGCTCCATGGCCAGTTCATTGGGGTCCTTGTACATATTTACCAGGACCTCATCCTTCAGCATATCGTTCAGGTGGTTCAAAAAATAGATGATAAATTCAGGCTTTACATCCTTGCGTATCTCCCCCTTTTTCTGTGCCTCCACATAATCGGCATGAACAATTCCAAGAAAGTATTTTCTCTGTTCGCCCATGAACTGCATGATTTCAGGTTCGGCGTGTACCAGCAGGTCGTCCATAAATTCACTGCTCATTTCAGCCGTTCCTTCCATTTTCATTTGGATCTGCAGTTCTATTTTTTCAGCGAAGGGAATGTTCCGATGCATAATTTTTTTATATCGATCCAATGCTTCCTCGCCCATCTTAATAACGATGGCTTTTACCAGGTCCATCTTGTTGGAGAAGTGCTTGTAGAAGGTCATTTTGCTGACACCTGCCTCGGCACATACCTCCTCGATGGTCACCCTTTTGAAGCCGTGCTTCAGGAAAAGCGCTTTGCCGGTGGCCATTATTTGTCTCTTCTTAGGGCTAGACATTATGTTTAAAAGTATACGAAAAAAGTAATATATAACAAATATCGTACAATATTAAACTATTTGTAAATAAAAAACAAGAGAAAGTGAAAAAAATTTTCTGTGTAGCGAGGGGATTATGTTTTTACTTTTCGGGTCTTGTTTGTTGAAGTGGAAAATGGTTATGGGGAAATTGCCATACGTCATATTTTATAGTTCTGCAGCTAATTATTTGACGGATATAGCGAATAGTATTAAATTGGTTGCAAAATAGCGACATTATGAAACTAATCGTTTTTCTACTTTCACTTTTGGTCGGTACATTTTATTGTGGTATTCTTTATTCACAGATTCCGGAAGATGAAATTATTATTACCG
>CAYSMO010000233.1:0-4009 GCA_964432125.1 uncultured Bacteroidaceae bacterium
ATCAATGCTATTTGTAGAAGTGCTTTGGATAACGATTTACTTTTGATAACTAAACTTATCACGAGTCGTGATAAATTTTCGAAAGACATTGATCAGCAGGGGCTCACCTATATCCAGCTGAAAGATGAGATTCTGGACCATATTTGCTGTCAGATTGAAGTGCAAATGGACCAGGGGCTGACCTTTAACCATGCCTACAGTAAGGTTAAGGAGGAAATGGGGAAGAGACGGATCCGTGAAATTCAGCATGAAACCCTCAATTTAATCAGTAAAAAATATCGACGCATGAAACGAATTATGTATGTTCTCGGAGTCGCAGCACCCATTCTTATCCTTGCCGGTGCTGCATTTAAAGTGAATCACTGGCCCGGAGCCGGTATCATACTCACCCTTGCCCTCGTGATCACCGGATTGTTTTTTCTGCCCATATTTGTCATGGTCAGGATCAGGGATACACGGCGACAGGATCAGCCCGTTCCCCTGGGCCTTTACCTTAGCGGCCTGATACCCGGTATTCTTATCATTATTGGTACACTATTTAAGATTATGCATTGGCCGGGGGCGAGCGTTATGTTAACACTTGGCCTGATCGGTATGGCTTTCATTTTTCTGCCGATGTATGCTTCCTATAGGATCAGGGAGGCAGGTAAGAAGAATGAGCAAATAAACAAGAAACTCTGGATAGGGGGCACTGTTGCAGGTATCCTATTCATACTTGGAGCCCTCTTTAAGATAATGCACTGGCCGGGGGCCGGCATTGTTATACTTGCATCCTGGTCAGCGGTTGGTGTTGTTTTTCTGCCATTGCTCGTGCTCAACCAGTTGAAGCAGACCGAAAATAAGATCAACAATTTCTTTAATATCCTGGTAGTCTCTGCAATCATAGCTATTTTCATCGTGGCCCTTGCAGGAAGAGGGCCACAATACCAAAAAAATCTGTTTGTGCTATCTGATAATAATTATATCGAAAATTCGGTCTATTTCAAATCAGCAAGCGATGAACTGATAGCTTCTTCACATTCAGAAAATACAGACAACATGGGCCAGCTGCTGGATATACAAGCGAAATCCGATGATCTGGTGGAATATATTCAAACATTAAAATTTAGTTTAGTTGAATATGTAACAGAGGAGGATGCTGTTGTATTGGATCAAAAAGGAAAGATTGACCTATCGGAATTGAATTTTTATTTTGTTTCCGAGCATCCCTATAACCTAATCGTCAATGAGGAAGAAAACAGACTGTATGCCATGCTAAACGAATTTAAAGTATATGCCGTGAAAGTTACTGCCGATGATAAACTGAAAAATTTTATTGAGGAGCAACTCAAACTGGAATCTTCCCGTGGAGAAGGGGCTGATGAGTGGGCAAGATATTGCTTCATAGGCCCTTTTCTTCATTCGGTAAATATGCTAAGCATGTATGAGTCGGTTGTAAGAATGGTTGAGTATGAAGTAATGAGAGCGCTAATATTTAATCATAATTGATTATATCTTTTTTGAAGCAGTTCAATATACAGTCAATCATAAGGCAGCAGTATTACTCAATTCAGAATGACCAGTATTTTTCCGGATTTTTTGGTAAATTTGAAAGATTTTAAAATAATATTGATTATGAAATATAGTTTATTTATTGCTCTGCTGGTATTCGGACTTAGCGGGTGCAAGCAATCTTCACCCGAGAAAGAAAAGCCCAATATTCTTTTTTTTATCATGGATGATGCCTCCATACACATGAGCACCTACGGGTATGATTGGTGTCAGACCCCCGCCATTGATAAGGTCGCAGAAAATGGCATCCTGTTCACCAATGCCTATACACCCAATGCAAAATGTGCCCCATCCAGGTCCTGTATTTTAACCGGACGAAATTCATGGCAACTGGAAGAGGCTGCGAACCATGTACTGAATTTTCCGGCAAAATTCAAAACCTTCCCGGAGGTTCTTCGTGAAAACGGATATGTAACTGCAAAAACCGGTAAGGGTTGGGCGCCTGGCAATCCCGGGATGAAGGATGGAGAGGTACGACTGCTCATTGGTGAAGCATGGAGCGAAATAAAAGCGAAGCCATGGGCCGGGTCCATGAGTAATGTGGACTATGCAGCCAACTTCGAGGCTTTCCTGGATTCGATGGGAGAGGGACAGCCATGGTTTTTTTGGTATGGTTCGATAGAGCCCCATCGGCCCTACGAGTATGGTGCTGGTCAGCGAGTAAAAAGCAAACAAATTTCTGATATTGATTCTGTGCCTGCGTATTGGCCCGACAATGAAGTTGTTCGCAATGATATGCTCGATTATGCCCTTGAAGTGGAATATGCTGACATGCACTTGGGAAAGATGCTGGAATTGTTGGAAGAGAGAGGATTGCTGGAAAATACAATAATCGTGGCAACTTCAGACCACGGGATGCCCTTCCCACGTGTCAAGGCACAATCATACCAAAACTCCAACCATATACCGATGGCAATTATGTGGCCCCGAGGCATTAAAAAACCCGGTCGCACGATTACCGATATGGTTAGCTTTATTGATTTGGCGCCTACCTTTTTAGAGTTGGCAGGAATACCATATGAAGAATCAGGGATGCATAGCTCACCTGGCAGGAGCCTTACCGATGTTATTTATTCTGAAAAGGAGGGTCTGGTAAACCCTGAACGTGATGTAGTATTATTGGGGAAGGAGAGACACGATTACAGCAGGCCAAAAAACCAGGGCTATCCCATCCGGGGAATCGTTTCGGACGATTATCTGTACCTGCACAATTATGATATTTCTCTCTGGCCCGCCGGTAACCCTGAGATCGGATACCTCGATATTGACGGTTCACCCACCAAAACAGAAATTTTACGCCTTTTCAGAACAGGCGAAAATGATTTTTACTGGAAATTGTCGATGGGGAAGCGCGAATCAAACGAAGAGTTATATAATGTCACGGAGGATGTTGACTGCATGAACAACCTTGCAGATGATCCGGAATATGCTGAACTCAAAAATGAGATGAAGGCCAGAATGGAGAAAATGCTTAAAGAGCAGGAGGACCCACGTATGTTTGGAAATGGTGATATTTTCAATAGTTATGGTTATTCTGTAGATCGGGGATGGAATTATTATGAACGGTTTATGGAAGGAGAGTTTACGATTGAAAATACAGGATGGGTGAATCCGGGTGACCAGGAGAAGGAGATGATCGAATAGTTTAGGGGTAACTATTTTATAATGGGTTGAAGCAGAGTTAAAAAGAGGTTGCTCAACCCTGTTTGTCAGAAGTATCCCCAATCAGCTTCAAACACAACTGGGTTCGATAATGCAAAACTTGGCACAGCTTTTGTTTAATTATACCAAACGTTATCACTAAAAGCTGAACGCCATGAAAACAATAACTACCATATCAATAGCAGCAGTCTTTGTCGCAGCAGCTGCGACTGTCACTGCCCAGAACTATCCCGATGAATACCTTGGTCTGCCGGGAGACAATTTAAACCTCTATGCCGTAATGGATCTGTTCCAGCAATCGGAGACCCTGGAGGAGTTCGAACGAAGCCTGAATGACAAGGAATCGACGATTAATAACCTCGATCTGAACGGCGATAACTATGTTGATTACATTACGGTTTCAGACTATACAGACGGTGATGTGCACAATATTGCACTACGTGCTGCACTGGATCGCAACGAGCAACAGGACGTCGCAGTTTTTGTAGTGGAAAAGCTGAGGAACGGTGCTGTTCAGATTCAGTTAATAGGAGACGAGGCGCTGTACGGACCGGATTATATTGTCGAACCAATCTATGCTGAAACGCCCAATCCGGGCTATACCGGAAGGATCAGCAATCGAAATGTGAAGGTGGTCACCACTACCTACTATGATATTGCAGCCTGGCCAATTATCAGGTATGTGTACCATCCCAGGTACGTTGTGTGGAGGTCGAATTGGTACTATGGCTATTACCCCTCCTACTGGCGTCCATGGAGGCCCCACTACTGGCACTATTATTACGGATACCACTAT
>CAYSMO010000234.1:0-4000 GCA_964432125.1 uncultured Bacteroidaceae bacterium
CAACAGAAGATGATGTTGATAATTTATTAAAGGGCATTAAAAAAGGGCGATGGAATAAAATTAAAAAAGAAATTGGCCTAAATGACTAAGATTGTTGTAGATTCAAATATTGTATTTAGTGCCATCTTAAATTCACAAAGCAATATTGGTCAGTTAATTATTAATGGTGGCTTCACAAATGATAGATATATAAGAGCAAAACGATGAGAACAGTACTGGTAGAACTAAGGGATAGCAATGCTTTAAAGTTATTAAAGGATCTTGAGCTTGCAAAGATTATTAAGGTATTGGATCGGGATAAAACGACAGATAAGAAGAATCTTTCTGCTAATCTCAGGGGCGCAATAAGCAAAGAACGGGCCAATAGGCTTAATGAGCAGTTAAATCAAATGCGTGACGAATGGGAAACAAGGGATTTCTGATTAATACTAACGTAGCCATTGATTATATCGGCGAACTCTTGCCTGGACACAGACTTGATATGCTTGATAGCATCATTGACGGTCAGTTTTATATTTCTATTATAAACAAAATTGAACTTTTAGGTTTTACAGGTATTACAGAAAATGAAGAGTTTCATTTTCAGGAACTTATTAATGCAGCTATTATTCTTGACCTGGACTAGGGCATAGTACAAAAAACGATCGAACTTCGCAGAACCTATAAAATTAAACTACCCGATGCTATTATTGCAGCATCAGCATTTGTCAACGAACTTACTGTGATTACCCGCAATGCAAAAGATTTTATAAAAATTCAAGGTCTGGATGTTCTGAATCCATATAATTAGTTGAAAGAACCGAGCTTGCGAGGTGCGGGAAATTCCTCTGGAGCTGAGATTATAACGTCAATTTCACGAATGGTTCGCGCAGCGCACTTATACTCCAAAGCACCCCGCACCCCGCATCCCGCACCCCGCAACTCACCTTTCACCTTCCAGCCTCTCCCTTACCTCCCTCTCCATCCTCTTCGCTTTCATTGCCCTTCCCTTGTCCTCCGCTGCAATCTGACTGAAAAGATCCTGCGCTTTTTCAAAGTCCCGTAATTTATATGCTAAAATAGCAAGTTGCCAGAGCGCATCGTGTTGTTCTGTGGACTTTACTTTGAATAGTTGTAATGGAGGAGTGTTCCAGAGATCGTAAAAGGCAAGCATCACCTGCCCCCTGATATTCAGCTCGCCTTCTTCCATGAGGTTCCGCATATTTTCTGCAACAACATCGTAATTCCCTTTGCTGTATTCAATTATACTCGCTGTGAATATAACCTGCGCTTGTTTGATGGTGGCATCGGCATAATATTCCGGCGTATAATCCTTATAATATTTTTTTAATGCCAGTTCGGGATTTTGCATGAAGTATATAATATTGCCGAGGTAAAGTAATCCGAATAGTCCTGCAGCGATCGGATAAATATAATTCCGGCGAAACTTTTTTGACAGCAAATATTCACGCCGCTTCCTCCTGTTATAGTCATTAACAGCCTCTTCCGCCATCTTTTCGGCCTCCTCGTATCCGGGATCGTTCAGGATTTCATCCAGTTGAACAGCCAGCTTCACCTCGTAGATTATCTCATTCAACGCATCTGTATCCTCCGCCAGGTCCGGATCCGCCTTCAACTTCTCTTCATAAAGGGCCTTCTCCCTTTCATTCAGATCACCGAGCGTATAATGAACCGTTTCGTCGCTGTATCGTTTCTTTTTCATGTTATTTGTTTTAACACAGAAGTGTTATTCAAAATTACACAAAATCTGAGTATATTCTATGCTTTCGATTATTGCGTTCGTGTAGCATCTGCTAATGATTAAGAAAAGCTTCCTCCCGTTTGAGGAAGCCTTTCAGTTACGCAAACTTCAATAATTAAGTGATGATTAATGGAGATACACGTATTGCCCATTGACATTCAGGATGACCAGGCCATCGTCGGTCGGTCGGAAGTCAATGTCCTCTATAAACGGAACGTCCGTGTCTGTCTCGTTTTCATCCTGGTACGCAACCAATGTTGCAGTCTTCATTTTCCTTTTCGAAATGACTGATCCTCCCGGTCGCAGATGTGTAATCCATTTAGCCAGTGTTTCCATCCAACGGGAAAGCATCCGGTAGGTGAGAGGAAAGTACTTCCGGATCACCTCGCCATGCAGGATGAAGTCGATTAGGTGGTCGTACATATCTGTAACAATATTACAGATGGTGTAAAAACCAACCAGTTGAGAAATAAACCTGTTCCGGCGGTTGTGGGTGTGACGCTGCATTAACAAAACACGTTTTTTTGCAGCAAATGTATGTTTCGCAATGGTTTTGTCGATATACCTCAGCCATGCAATGTATTTTTTTCGGTAAACAATCAGATCGATGATGATACTGATGTAAATAAGTAAAATGATTTTCATAATTATGGTTTTTAAAGGTTTATACATTTTTAAAGAAAAGCTTCCTCCCGTTTGAGGAAGCTTTTCTGGTTTAAGCAGAGGGCCTGTTAGCTTCTCACAACAATATCGAACGACTCCATAAGCTGCGGCTGCTGTCTGAGCGTGCTTTTTGCCAGGGCAAAGAATTTACCCATCCACGTACTCAGGTTACGGATGGCAACAGTCTTGGCATCTGTTGCATTCTGCGCGTTACCCTTCTCATTGATATAATTCGCCCTCATTTTCTCGATCTCTTTGATATGGGTATGCATCGCCTCTGTATCTTCTGCACTGAAACCCACTGTGGCGAGTTTCCCTGCTATTTCCTGCTTTTCAGACAGCACGGTAAAGAATTTCCTTACCTGTCCTATCCATTTTACATAAGAACTTTCGACACGGTTCCTTAATTCAAGCTGTTGCTGCGCATTCTCGTCGTAAATGAAAAGCATGTTCGACTTTGCTCTTAATTCTTTGAATATTTCATCAATGACTTCCCTCTTTTTCTGATAGACTTTAGAAGCCTCACTACGCTTCTTTCTTGCCAGTTCTGCTATCGCATTCTTTTCCCTGGCAATGTCCAGGAGTCTGGTTCCCTCGTCGAGAATTTCAATGGGAATTCCGTTTTTGGCGAAAAGCTCTGCGATTTTCGCGTTGGTTTTCGCATTGGTTAGTGCTACCCGGTACAATTCGAGTCGGGCTGCTTTTCCTAAATTTCCACTTCTACTCATAAATTTAATTTTTAAAGGATTAATACTTGGAACATATATTAAGTTGATCAACTTCAAATACTTAAGGGTGTTGGTTTTTTCTACCGGGAAAAGAACATAAATTCACTTTCCTCGTCGTTTCGGCTTTTTTGTTCACCTTCATCGTCCTCCCGGGAAAATTGATCGTCACCCCTGTAAAATTGATCGTCACCCCTGTAAAATTGATCGTCCTCCCTGTAAAATTGATCGTCCTCCCCGAAAAATGGATCATCCACCCCGAAAAAGGCATCGTCCTCTCCGAAATTTGTATCATCCACCCTGAAATTTCCATCGTCCACCCCGGAAAATGCATCGTCCACTCCGAAAATTGTATCATCCACCCTGAAAAATGGATCGTCCACTCTGAAAATTGTATCGTCCACCTCAAAGATTTCATCGTTATCACATGCCAAAGGATCTTCCTCGCCGGTAATGAGGTCGTTGACAGTAGAAATGCAACTATCCTGCTGATAGTTGTCGTTCGCTGTTGAAATGCCATCGTCACAATCTAAAAATTCATCCATCCTGTCGAGATATTCAAAGAACTTTACAAAAACCTGGGATTTGTCGCTGCACAAATCCAAAATCATATCGAATACTTTTTCTGCCGTACTGGCAGGAGCATCCCCGCATTGATCATGATCAGTCCATGCGTTTTTTGTTTTGAGTGTAGTTTTTGTTTTCATCGTTTTAGTTTTTTGGTTTAACAAAGAGGTTAATTTTTATGCCCTCTTTATTAGTTAGTCAATTTCGTCACAAAAAAGTCACCGTTTTTTTGCAACTTTTTTTCAAAAAAAATAATTGAGGCAAATAAAGATTGGCTGTATCCCTTTATTGGCAGGTGTTGTAG
>CAYSMO010000235.1:0-3984 GCA_964432125.1 uncultured Bacteroidaceae bacterium
AATGATACGAGCATATTAATATTTTTCTATTTAATTTTAATTTTTTTATGACCCGCATACGGATCAAAGATATTGCACAGATGGCAAACGTCTCCCCGGGGACGGTGGATCGGGTGATTCATAACCGAAACGGGGTTTCTGATTCGACCAGAAATCGCATACAGAAAATCATTGAAGAGTATGATTATCAACCTGATATTATCGCAGGTGCTTTGGCGTCGGGCCGCTCATACCGGATTCTGGTCTGTATGCCTGAGGTCGTGCACGCACACGCTTTCTGGAAATTTCCTGAGATTGGGGTGGAGCGGGCGTTGGATGAGGTTGAGCATTTCGATATCACGGTCGATTATCTGAGGTTTGATCAGCACAGTAAAAAAGATTTCATGGAGAAGATCGGTCGGACAGAGATCGGTTCGTATGATGGCGTTTTATTTGCCCCGGTTTTCAGTGAGGAGTCTTCTGTTTTTATTAATAGATGCAGTGAAGCGGGTGTGCCGTGTATCCTGTTCAACTCCCGCATTGAAGAGACGGAGATTGATGGATTTATCGGTCAGGATGCATTTCAGAGCGGATTTCTAAGCGGAAGGCTGATGAGCTATGGACTGCCTTCTGAGAAGGACCTGCTGATTGTCAATCTCTCGTTGCGTAAAGACAATTATCAACATATCATCAAGCGTGAGCGGGGATTCCGCTCCTATTTTGAAGAGCACAGCGACCGGGTCAGCAACCTGGTTTCAATCAATATGAGCGGAGGAAATTACGAAGATGTTGCCGAAGAGATTGACAGGAAGATGGACAGCATGAATATTGCCGGGATCTTCGTCACCAATTCCCGTGTTCACCTGGTGGCACGGTACCTGGCCGAACGTGGATTCATGCGCATGCGGCTGATCGGTTATGACCTGCTTCCCGAGAGTATTGAATACCTGAAAAGGGAGTATATCGACTTTCTGATTTCGCAAAGTCCTGAGGAGCAGGCATACATAGGCCTGAGACAGCTCTTCAATAAAGCGGTACTGAAAAAATCGATTCCACGGGAGGTGCTGCTTCCGATCGATATATTAACCAAAGAAAACATTGATCATTATCTAAAATTTAACAAGCAATATGAATAATCTGAACGATCTAAAAGGAAAAGTATGTGTAATTACCGGTGGCGGAGGTGTCATCGGCGGATCGCTTGCTGCAGGACTGGCTGAGGCAGGTATTATAACAGTCATTCTTGATATCAATGAGGCAGCCGCTGTTAAGGTGGCCGAAACAGTGAAAAGTGAAACCGGAACGGATTCCTACGGACTGAAAGCCAATGTGCTCGATAAAAGTTCGCTCGAAGAGGTGGCTGCCAGGATCAACAAAGAGATAGGGAAGGTCGATTTTCTGATCAACGGCGCAGGGGGGAACTCCCCTCAGGCCACAACAAAGGTGGAGGAGCTGAACGATGCGAATCTCGACGATCTCGACAGCTCATTTTTCGGTCTCGAGATGGAGGGGTTCAAAAAGGTATTCGACCTTAATTTCAATGGTACCCTGCTGCCAACCATGGTTTTCGCGAAGCAGATGGTGCAGCGGCAGAAGGGGGTGATCATCAATATCTCCTCCATGAATGCCTATAAACCGCTTACCAAAATACCTGCTTACTCCGCGGCCAAGGCCTCGATTAATAATTTGACCGAGTGGCTAGCGGTGCACTTCGCCAAGGTGGGCGTACGCGTAAATGCAATCGCACCCGGCTTCTTCCTTACCAACCAGAACAGGTTCCTGCTCACCGATGAGTCGACCGGCGAGCTCACCGACCGCGGCAACAAGATCATCGCCAATACCCCTATGGGAACGTTCGGCGAACCGGGCGATATCACCGGCACCACGCTCTTCCTGTTGTCGGATATGAGCCACTTTATCACAGGAATTTGTATCCCGGTCGACGGTGGGTATAGTGCCTTTGGCGGGGTGTAGCTAGCTGAACGCGGAAAAGTATGGCAGCGGTCAGGTGGAACTGCTGGAGCAGAACCGCTGCAGGCTGAACGCTGCCTTCACCGGCTGAACGCTGCCTTCACCGGCTGCGATCACCTGGTAAGCGCAACAGCGCATGGAAAAGTATAAGAAAACAATGTATTAGTATTTATTTAATTATAGGAGAATAGAATATGAGTATGGAGCAAACATGGAGATGGTACGGACCCGGCGATCCGGTATCACTCCCCGATATAAGACAAGCCGGAGCAACAGGAATCGTTACGGCACTGCACGAAATACCAATCGGCGAAGTGTGGCCGTTGGAGGCGATCCTCGATAGAAAAGACGAGATTATGTACGACCGTTCAGGGAAAATTCCGGTTGAACGCGGACTCACCTGGTCGGTCATTGAATCGGTGCCGGTGCATGAGGATATAAAGATGGGAACCGGCGATCGTGACCTGTATATTGAAAAATATAAGGAGACATTGAGAAATGTGGGTAAGGCGGGTATTAAAACGCTTTGTTATAATTTCATGCCGGTGGTCGACTGGACCCGGACCGATCTGCAGTTCAAGCTGGAGGATGGGGCTTATGCGCTGGCATTCGATATGTCTGCGTTTATCGCATTCGACCTCTATATCCTTGAACGGGAGGGGGCCGAGGCTGATTACACAGAGGCGCAGATTAAAAAAGCGCGCAAGCGGTATGAGAATATGTCGAATGAGGAGCGTTACCTGCTTCGGAAGAATATTATTGCCGGACTCCCCGGTGCGCAGGAGGGGTACGACCTGGAGTCTTTCCGGGCCAAACTGAATGAATACCGCGATATCACTTCGGATATTTACCGTGAAAACCTCGCCTACTTCCTTCGTGAAGTGATCCCGGTGGCTGAAGAGGCCGGGGTGAAGATGGCGATCCATCCCGACGATCCGCCCTACCCGCTGTTTGGACTGCCCAGGGTGGTGAGCAGTGAGAAGGATTTTAAATATCTGCTGAAGGTACATGACTCCATATATAATGGTATTACCTTCTGTACCGGATCCCTGGCAGTGAATCCCGATAACGACCTGGTGGGGATGGTGCAGCGGCTTGGGGCAAAGATCAATTTCGCCCACCTCCGCAGCACGCAGCGCGATATCGATGGCAGCTTCCACGAGGCGAGTCACCTGCGTGGCGATGTGGATATGTACAACGTGATCCTTGCGATCCTCAAGGAGCAGAAGAAACGGCAGTCGGTCTACCGGCCCGATGATGTGATCCCGATGCGGGCAGATCACGGTCATACGCTTCTGGACGACCTGAAGAAGAAGACCAATCCGGGCTATTCGGCCATCGGTCTGCTGCGCGGAATGGCGGAGCTGCGCGGACTGGAGATGGGGATCGAGAAATCGAATGTGGTGTATAATTAAATAATTAAACAGAATAAAATGGCGAAAAATGTAATTGTTGCACAGTCGGGAGGACCCTCACCCGTTATCAATTCATCACTGAGGGGAATTATTGAAACCTGCAGGATGTTTCCTGAAACCTTCGGGACGGTCTACGGCGGATGGCACGGTATCGAAGGGGTGCTCAAGGAGGAGCTGCTCAACCTGTCCGACCAGAACCCTGAGGAGGTGGCGCTGCTGCGTACCACTCCGGCGGCCGGCTCGGTTGGTACCTGTCGCTACAAGCTTAAGGACCACCAGAAGAGGGACATGGACCGTATCGTTGAGGTGCTGCGCGCCCACAATGTCGGTTACTTCTTCTATATCGGTGGAAACGATTCACAGCACACCGCCTTTCGCGTGAGCGAGCTGGCGAAGGAGCATGGACTCGATGTGATCGCTGTTGGCGTGCCCAAGACCATCGATAACGATGTCGGCGACAATGAGTTCAAGTTGATCGACCACACACCCGGCTACGGCAGCGTGGCCAGGTACTGGTCGCATATCGTGCAGAACGCCGAAGAGGAGAACCGCGGTTCTTCACCGGCCGATCCGGTGCTGGTGCTGCAGGCAATGGGCAGGAAGATCGGGTACATCCCCG
>CAYSMO010000236.1:0-3978 GCA_964432125.1 uncultured Bacteroidaceae bacterium
GGCAACAGTAAGTTACAACATAATCTGATGCAAATCAACAAGAACCGGTTGTCCGGGCCTGCACCATTTATTCACAGTGTTTTTTGAGTGAAGAGTGGATAGCAGCTCGGATAGCAGCTCGGATAGCAGCTCGGATAGACCGGTAATTCAGGGTGTTTTTCGAGTGCAGAGTGGATAGCAGAGTGGATCAGGGATCCAGGGGATTAACATTGGCAAAGCTCAAAAGAATGGGGATCGTTCTTCTGCTGGATACCTTTTGCGGGATACCTTTTGCGGGATTTGCCGTTATTCGTCACCTGCGGTGACTCATGAGCTCGCTTTGCTCGGTTCTGCAAAGTGCGTGACATGGGTTACGGTCGGCTTTAGTGATAGGTTCCACAGGATTCTTGCAGAATGAAATACTATCCATTATTTATCGGCCATCAATCCAGGGTAGTTATTTCCTTGATGCACTGTATAATTCTGCTGTACCTTGCTTCACGAGTATCGTACGCAAGATTTCCAAGAACTGCTTCCTGTAAAGCATTGTCTTCAAGTATCAGTCCGAGCTGTTTTTTTAGGTAAGATCTGACATCGTTTGGTGCTTTGTTTATCTGGTCAACGATATCATTTCTATTGTCAATGACGTATACTATGTCTTCGAAATCATGACTAGTTCTGGGATCAATTCCACCCCTTCCATTATGTGCAGCAAACTTTGAGGCTATGAAATAGGGTAAGGGAAGAAGCCGTATCAGTTGGTCACCCAACTTTACCGTTTCTCTTTGAGCAAATCCCTGAGAGAACCAAGGGTTGGTTGGAGCCCAGCCCACCTCTTTAGTACTCATTACATCTACTTTGATACTGTCAAATCGAAACCTACAGATCACATTGTCCTCTGGAGATTGTGTGAAACCTTTTTCTACTAATTCCTGTCGGATAGACTCTAGTTCTACTAGTGTGGCAATTTCAACGATAATATCCACATCGTTGGTGACCCTTACATCTTCAGCGGCTGGATCGTTGATGTAGAATCCTATTGTTGCTCCACCTACAAAGATTACACGTTCATTCATTTCCCCTAGAGCGAGAGATATCTCCAATATCACCTCTCGGTAAAATCCAGTATTATTTAGCATATCCTGATTTTTAATTCCTGAATGGCCAGATTCTTTTCACGCGCTTTACCTACTCTTAAAGCGTCCACCAATGAAAGCAGCTCATACAATCTATCGTCATCCAAAACAGCTTTCGGTACGGAGGAATATAAAGGGATTATGCTATGTCCTCGTAAGTCACCCATGGCAAAAGGCCAAACATAGTTTTCACTGCTGCTTATCTCCTTGTTCAGGGGTGAAGCAGAATGCGCTGTTGGCATACCTCTGACAACGGAGCCTGGTTTTGCTGGGAATACTACTGCAAGTCCGTATTGCAAAAAGTCATTTAGTACCTGCCGCATTACTCTTTTTCCACTAGCGTCAAGTAATCCTGCATATTTTGAACGGGCTACAGATTGACTGACCTCACTTTGACTCATTTTTAATGAATGCGCCAAAGGGAGCTGCTGCCAATTATCATTATTTAAGGCTATGATCTTGAGCAGTATGACAACATCCTGCGGCTTCATACTATTTTGTAATTTAAACATATATGTTCTATTGTATATCGCAATATGCAATAATATGAATAATCTGACTAATAATTAAGTTTATACAGAAATATATCGGATATTGCGATATACAATATTGGAGTTTCTATTGTAAAAGTTCTGGTGAGTATTTTCTCTGTGGAACGGTGGAACTAAGCCGCCGTAGGGTGGCGAGGGATTTGGTTTTCGTTTTGCTGTGTTGTTATGGTTTTTGCCAGTCGGGAATCGCATGCCACGTGTGAGCGGTTGACTTTAGTGAATTCATACCACTCGATTATTTCTCAAAGAGCAATTGGCAGGGGCAGCTTCATATCCTCGACAATTTCGATAAACCTGGGATAGCTGAACAGGGCTTGCAGGTTATAGATCTTTGTGGTAATGTAAGTCATTTGCGGATCATGTGATTCATATCCCTTTTCCACCCATTTCATGGCTTCATCCGGTTGCTTTGCCATGATGTATCTGATTGCCATATCCATAAAGGTAACGGGATTGTTTTCTGCATATCTCTCCAGGTATATCATGATTTGTTCGTATGCCCTCACAATTCCGTGCTCCCGGTAGATCATTTCAATTTCCTTAATCTCATCGCCTGTGACATTGAAAATGGGAAGCATATACTTTTCTGCTTCAATAACTTTATCGTATTCTTCACATAAATAGGCAGGACAAAGAATACAGTTATTACCTATATAGCTGCCCGGATCGTCAGCAACTATCTCTTCTGCTATTTTCAATGCTTTCCTGGTTTCTCCAAAGACAGGCAATATGGCTGAATACCAGACCTTCATATACTGATCTTCCGGATCCAGTTCATAAGCAAGTTTTCCGTGCATTTTGGCTTCATCGTTCCTTTGCAATACGCACAATAGCTGTGCATACAGTATTCTTGACCGGGCATCGCTGGGATTTACGGCCAGGGCCTTCAGGTACTCCTTTTCACTCTTTTCCCAGTCCCATTCCACCACGTGCGCGATCAATCCTTTCAAAAAATGGGCATCAGGGAGTTCCGGATCCAGTTCTATGGCCTTATTAAGGTTTTCAAAGATTTTAGGTCCTGCAACTGAAGGAGGTTCATAACCTGCCTGGTTTATCAGTAACCAAACCTGAGCCAGTCCGAAATACAAAGGAGCCCATTCCGGTTCTTTTTCAATGGCACTGTTCAGATATTCCTGGGCTTTTTGCAGGGATTCCTTACTGGCATCACCCCAGTAATTTTGGGCTCTCAGGTATTCGTCATAAGCTTCCCTGTCAACGGTTTTGGATTTGGCAAGTAACCGCTCCTCTTCAGGAGTTAACTGGACCATAATCTCCTCTGCGATTCGTTTGGTCATATGGTTAAGCAGCTGGACGATCTGACTCTTGTCCTCCTTGAATTCGGCCACCCACAACTGGCGTTCTTTGGGAAAGGGTGTGACCAGGCTGATCTGAATGCATACCGAGTCACCATAACACAGGACTGAAGGTTCCAGCAGGGCATCCACCCCGAGCCTGCTGGCAATTTCTGAGGCCTGCAGGTTGGTATCCCTGAAGGCCGAAGAGGAGGTTTTCCCGCTGACCCGTAATGCACCTACTTTGCCTAAATCTCCGATGAGGGAAGCATGCAGACCGGCAGCCACATAGTCCAGCTGGTCATCTCCGGTATAGTTGTCGAACGGCAGCACCGCCAGAGCCTCGATTTTCACCGGCTGGCTTATTGGCAGATCCCGGTCCGGAAGGAATTTCACCAGGAAGAGCAGGATCACAGCGGCAGCAACGATGGCGATGGCGGGTATAAGAATCCGTTTTCTCACGTGCTGCCTGTTCTTTTTTGGAAGGATCGCTGTTATGGCCCGGGGAGCTGCTTTGCCTTCGGCACCGGTGGTGCTTTCAGCGGTTTCAATATAGGCTAAATACCACCGGAGGATGGTGTTCAGGTCCAGCAGGGCGGGTTTCACCTGCTGGGGATCAAACTCCTTGGGATGGGCCCCGAAATTGGAGACGCTGTTCAGGTTACGCATGGAGACAATGATATGGTGGGGGACCTTCTCCTCCCGGTTCAGCCGGTCGATGATCCCCTGCATCGGATCGGAACCCCGTTTGCGCTTCAGCTCCCGCTCACACAGTTCGGCGATGATCACCTCCAGGCAGCGCCGGGCATAGACCAGCGCCATGTTCTCGTCATCGGTCTTCAGAAGCCGGGATAGCTCATTGTCCAGTGGGGGGTGCTGTCCTTTGATAGACCGGAAGAGTCTTTCCAGGTCTTTGATCTCGGCGGTCCAGATGGTCATATGGGTTCAGTTAAGGCGCCTCAAATGGAAGGTTCATTTCCTCTACGATGGCAATGATCCTTGGATCGTCCTTTATCTCGT
>CAYSMO010000237.1:0-250 GCA_964432125.1 uncultured Bacteroidaceae bacterium
TTTCTGCTTGTGGGATTCAGAACATACCGAATGGGATATCATGGATGCCACACCCTTTAAGCGTGATATCCTGAAGGAGCTTGCAGAAGCGTGTGAAAAGGAGGGGATCAGATTGTGTTTTTATCACTCCATTATGGACTGGCACCATCCGGATGCACAGGCTATATTTGAACCTGATTATAACCAGGACAGAAAGAGGGAGGCCGGAGATTACCTCGCCACCCGAAAACTGATGCTCTTGAAATAGCAC
>CAYSMO010000237.1:260-3969 GCA_964432125.1 uncultured Bacteroidaceae bacterium
AACCCTAATTTTAACCGTTACCTGGAGAACTACATGAAACCGCAGTTGAAAGAGCTGTTAACAGGGTACGGAGATATTGGGGTGCTCTGGTTTGATGGGGAATGGATACCCGATTATACTTCAGAAATGGGGAAAGATGTTTACAATTATCTCAGGAACATTAAGCCTGACCTGATCATCAACAATCGTGTTGACAAAGGTAGGCTGGGAATGCAAGGGATGAACACAGAGGGTGATTATGCAGGAGATTTCGGCACCCCGGAGAAGGAGATCCCCGCTACCGGCATGCCCGGTGCTAAATGGGAGTCATGTCTCACCATGAATGACACCTGGGGATACAAGCATTTTGACCATAACTGGAAATCAGATACAACCCTCATCCGCAATCTCATTGATATTGCATCAAAAGGAGGGAACCTGTTGCTGAACGTGGGCCCGACTGCAGAGGGAATTATCCCTGCCCCAAGTGTTGAGCGCCTCAGGGAGATGGGAAGATGGCTGGAAGTAAACGGAGAGGCAATCTACGGAGCGGAAGCGAGCCCGGTAGATATGCCTGCCTGGGGCAGGTATACCGTGAAGGGCAACCGTATTTATGCACACGTATTTGAATGGCCGGTGGACGGAAAGCTTACTGTTGAAGGGATCGATGGAATTCAAAAAGCATGGCTCCTTGCAGATGACAGTCAGACCCCGCTCGCCATTGAAGAGCAAGATGACCAAATGAATCTGGCGGTTCCATTAGCAGCCCCTGCTAGTGTTGCAACAGTTATCGTTCTGGAAAAGAATAAGTCTTAACAGCGGTGAATATCAACCCGCTTGCAATAATAACACCCGGCGGTACCTCCACGGCCAGTCCTGAGGTCGAAAAGCTGATGAAGGGAGAGTCAGCCAGGGTGGTGCGTTGAGTTTCTGTTTATTTGTTGCGATTTTTGTGCATCCAATAGTTGTATTATCTCATTCTGTTTGTTAGCCTTTACCAATTATTTCAGCTGAAATGTTATTTTTGTCAGAATTTTATTTGATAGCTGGCGGATTAACCAACATAAAACAGAACTATGAACAAGGCCAAACATCCCGTTGTATCGAAAAAGGTGGTACTGCCTTTTATTTTAATTACCAGCCTTTTTGCCCTGTGGGGCTTTGCCAACGACATCACCAATCCGATGGTAGCCGCGTTCAAGACGGTCATGGAGATATCGAATGTCAGGGCCGCCCTGATCCAGTTCGCCTTTTACGGCGGGTATGCCACGATGGCGATCCCGGCGGCGCTCTTTGTAAAGCGGTACAGCTACAAGAAGGGAATCCTCATGGGACTCGCGCTCTACGCTATCGGGGCGCTGCTGTTCTGGCCCGCGGCACAGTTCGAGATCTTTGAGTTTTTCCTGGTCTCGCTCTATATTCTTACCTTCGGACTCGCGTTCCTCGAGACAACGGCCAATCCATATATCCTGTCGATGGGTGCCCCCGAAACCGCCACCCGCAGGCTCAACCTGGCGCAGTCGTTCAACCCGATGGGCTCGCTGCTCGGCATGTTCGTCGCCTCCAATTTCATCCTCTCCAGACTCGAGTCAGACAAACGCGATGCCGCCGGAAACGTGATCTTCGAAACCCTGGGTGCCGCCGAGAAGGCCGCCATCCGCACCCACGACCTGGCTGTGATCCGCGATCCGTATATCATCCTCGGCTTTGTGGTCATCACCATGTTTATCATCATTGCACTGGCTAAAATGCCCAAGCGGGCCGATGCCGAACACAAGATCCGGTTTAAAGTCACGCTGAACAAGCTCCTCGCCAACAAGCTCTACCGTGAAGGGGTGATCGCCCAGGCCTTCTACGTCGGTGCCCAGATCATGTGCTGGACCTTCATCATCCATTACGCCGATAACCTCGGGATCCCCAAGGCAACCGCCCAGAACTATAACATCATCGCGATGATCTTCTTCCTCTCAAGCAGGTTCATCGCCACGATGCTTATGAAGTACCTGAACGCGCGGCTGCTGCTTATGATCTTTGCCATCGGGGGGATGGCCACCACTACCGGGGTTATTCTTATCCAGGGCATGGCCGGACTTTACCTGCTGATGGCCACCTCGATCTTCATGTCGCTGATGTTTCCGACGATTTACGGAATTGCCCTCGAGAACATGGGCGATGAGGCGACGCTCGGTGCCGCCGGACTGGTGATGGCCATTGTCGGGGGAGCGCTCATGCCACCGCTGCAGGGCGCCATCATCGACCTGGGCACAGTGGGACCGCTGCCGGCAGTGAATTTTTCATTTATCCTTCCGTTTATTAGCTTTGTGGTGATCGCCATATTCGGATATCGTGCATTGAAAACACATTCTAATTTTTAACTATAATTGTAAAACAGCTAACATGAAAAAAAATCTTGAACAACAGGCCTCAAAAAAATACAACAGGGGCTATGTAATCAGAATTGCAACGATCGTTGCATTTGGCGGATTGCTTTTTGGCTTTGACACAGGTGTTATCTCCGGAGCAATTCTCCTGATTAAAAATGATCCCGGGCTGATCCTGGGAGGAATGGTCCAACTGCCCGAAAGAACCCAGGAGTGGATTGTGAGTATCACTGTGTTGGGAGCTGCGCTTGGCGCTATCGGAAGTGGCAGGATATCAGACAGGCTGGGAAGGAAAAAGGTAATCATTTTTACAGCGATTGTTTTTGGGGTTGGTTCCATTGGACTGGGTGTGGCCAGTTCTGTTGCTCTTTTGGTCATCTGGCGGTTCGTCATCGGTGTAGCCATAGGTATCGCATCATTTTGCGTACCTTTGTATATATCTGAGATCGCTCCCAGTCATGCAAGAGGTGCCCTGGTCTCCATCAATCAGCTTGCCATCACAGTGGGTATATTCCTTTCCTACATCATTAACCTGAGTTTTGCAAATGCAATAGAGGGATGGCGATGGATGTTCCTGATTGGATTGGTGCCCTCATTGATCCTTGCTGTGGGGATGTTCTTTTTACCGGAAACCCCCCGTTGGCTCATGGTTAACAAGACCGAGGCGGATGCAAGAAAGGTCCTTGATAAAGTAGGTGAGGTCAACAAAGAGTCTGTTCTCGACCAGATCAAAAGAAGCCTGCAGGTTGAAGCTGAAGCAGCCGGATCTGTAAAGGCTCTCTTTGCGAAATGGGCACGGCCGATATTGCTCATCGGTATAGGCATCATGTTTGTTCAACAGTTCACGGGCATCAATACCATCATCTATTATTCACCAACAATCTTTGAGATGGCTGGCTTTGGGGCAAATAGTTCAAACGCGGTTTACAATGCTATATTACCTTCACTTCCCATTGGACTGGTGAATGTTTTGTTTACGGTTATTGCCATTTATCTGATTGACCGTTGGGGCCGCAAACCTTTGTTGTATCTCGGGTTAGGCGGAATGGTTCTCGCCCTGATGGTATTGGGAATTAGCTTTACCTTTCATGAGTCAATGGGCGGCGGTGCACTAAAGTGGTTGTCATTCTTCAGCATGATTATCTACATTCCATTTTTTGCCATCAGCCTGGGTCCCATTGCCTGGTTGCTGATTTCAGAGGTGTTTCCGGTTAAAATACGTGGTGTGGGCATGAGTATCGCCACCATGGTTAACTGGTTATCAAACTTTTTAATTGCCAATACATTCTTATCGCTTGGAAGGGTCACAACCGGCGAGATGCCCCATCCTGCAGGCGATGGAATGCTTG
>CAYSMO010000238.1:0-3943 GCA_964432125.1 uncultured Bacteroidaceae bacterium
TGCTGAATTGAAAGATGATTAACCAATATTGAACTGAACGATCAAATGTCATGAATGAGTATCAGCCAAAAATAACAGGGATCCTGCTTGCGGGCGGACAAAGCCGCCGGATGTTCAGCGATCAGGAGAAGCAACTGGATCAGAAAATAGAACAGGATCAGGGGAGGGAACAGGATCAGGGGAGGCGCCACGATAAAGGTTTGATCTGGGGCAAAGAAAAGTTCCGACATAAAGAAAAGGCCCTGGACAAAGGGATGATCCGTGACAAAGGAATGATCCGGATCGGCAAATTACTGATGTACCAGTACCCGCTCAAGGTGCTCGAATCACTCTGCGATGAAATCCTGATCAGCACCTGCAAACCGATGGAGATCGAAGAGGAGTATGAACAGGTATGTGATAAAATTCCGGGGATCGGTCCCATCGGTGGTGTTGTAACCTGCCTGGAGAGATCTTCCAACGACCTCAATATCATTCTCTCATATGACCTCCCTCTGGTAAACCGCGAACTCTTCATCGAACTGATAAAATATTCCACTTTAAAGTCAAACACATACGATGTGATCCTTCCCTCTGCCTCCCCCGGCCGACCCGAACCCCTGTGCGGCATCTACCGCAAAAGCGCTGCAACGAGCCTTCAGCAGATGATCGACCAGGGAATCTTCGCAATGCACAAGCTTATACCACGGGTCAGTGCGAAGATCCTGCCCGTTGGTGCTTCGGACCCTTTCTACCACGACCGGCTCTTCAAAAACATTAACAGTGAATCTGATCTTTCCGGATTACAGGAGCAGTTGCTTTGAACCTTGGTGGTTCTGGCATCCTTTTTCTACACATTTGCGACTGTTCCTATGCTCATCCACTTCGTTCAGGCTATAACAGCCGTTAATAATTGGTCGGTTGAGATCGACAAGGGCGCGGCCATCATCACCGTCGATCCCCGCTTCAGCATCGCAGCGAGCAAATCAAAATACTGGCTGCCCATCAAGCCCGCTACCGATATCGCCCTGCTCCTCTCATGGATCCATGTGCTGATCTTCGCAGAGGCCTTTCCACTACTTGAACAGGTGAACAGCGGGATCCAGTATTTCTCTCCTGATCAGATCGCCGACATGATCATTACAGAGGATCCCTCATTCCTGCTGATCGATGTCATGAGTCAGAACGAATATGAAGAATTTCACCTTCCTGGCGCAGTGAACATACCGCTGCCCGATCTGCTCTCCGACGAATGGAAGCCTTATCTGAACCAGGATATCCGGCACAACATTTTCTATTCCAACAGCACCGTAAAGGCCAACGAAGCGTGGATGATCACCATACACCTTGGTTACCGGAACAACTTTGTGCCGCAGGGCGGACTGAACTACTGGGTGGAGACCATCATGAATCCCGAAGCACCAGAGGCAACCAATCCCAACGAGGAGATCGCCAAATACAACTTCCGCAAAAAAAGGCCTGAATAAACAGGTCTTTTTTTTTTAATTCTCCATAATTCTTGTGTAACCTGCTTCTTTTGCTTCTTCAATTTTATACTTCAAATCAGCTACAATTTCTGGGTGTACAAAATACAGGTTGTTTGATTCCATAGGGTCTTTCTTGATATTATACAATTGCCCCTCCGGCATCCCTGATTCGGAATTGATTACCGAAGGATCAGTAAAACCACCTGAACCTAACATATCAATATATTTCCAATCACCCTCCCGAATAGCGAAAAATCCTCGGCTGGAGTGGTGAATCATGGAATTCCTGACAGGTGTAGAAAGGTCTCCATCCAATACATGCAGGAAACTAAAACTGTCCTCTCCGCTCTCTTTATCAATGGGCTGGTCAGTTAAATCAGCGAATGTTGCAAACAGGTCCGTCAGACTCACCAGATGATCATACTTTTGAGGCTCAGAAATCTTCGCCGGCCATGTAATTACCAATGGCACATGGTGTCCACCATCCCAGATATCACCTTTTTGACCCCTCCGGCCATAATTTGAATTGTGCTGATAGCGTTTAATCTCCTCTTCCGGCCAATACCCTCCGTTGTCGGTAGAGAAAATGACCATGGTGTTATCATCGATCCCAAGCTGCTGAATTTTGGCGCTTACTACTTTAACTGCATTATCAATTGTTAGAATGAAGTCTCCATATGTATCAACTGATGATTTTCCCTTAAATTGATCTTCAGGAACCCAGGGAGTATGTGGTCCGGTAAGTGACAAATAGAGAAAAAATGGACTGTTGCTCTCTAAAGTGTGTGCTTCAATGAACCTGGTTCCGTCAGCAAGAATGTCTCCAAGGCATTTTTCAATCCTGAATGATTCTGCCATCTCTCCGTTGCGCCACCAAACACCCTTTTCCCAGTAAATATCATCTTCTTGAGTATGCTTTTTATCCCATGAATATTCTGTATTTTCAAGTCTTATCGGGTATATATCGGACGATAAAACCATCTGATCGTCAATGGCAAGGCCATTCCTTAGGAACAGGTATGGAGGGATATCCAATGATGCCGGATGAATAAAGGAATAATCAAATCCGAAATGATTGGGCCCGAATTTGATCGGTTGTGAATAATCGACATTAGAATAATTTGTCTCCCTGTCCATTTCAGGAGTTTCATTTTCATTAACTGTGGTCCAGTCGAAGCCAAGGTGCCACTTGCCTACACATGCCGTAGTATATCCTGCCTCTTTCAAAAGATGTCCGACCGTCCTTCTTTCCGGATCAAAGACCGATCTGCTGAATCCACCTACATTTCCTCCCTTGATCCTGTTTCTGAAAGCATACCTGCCCGTCAGGAGTCCATATCTGGAGGGGGTACAAACTGAGGCATTTGAATGGGCCTCCGTAAATACCAATCCTGTTTCAGCCATTTTATCGATTGCCGGCGTGAACACTCTTGCTTCCGGATTAAGCGCCGATACATCTCCATAACCCATATCATCTGCAAAAATGATGATGATATTGGGTAGTTCATCAGCCACATTATTTTGTCCGCATGAAAATGATAGTAATGCGACAAAGGCAATTGTACCAAGTAATGAATGGTTCTTTCTCATAGTTATTGGTTTTAATAAAAGCGAAGTTAAAACATTTATTAAATTATAATAAACAATCACTACATTCATTAATTGAGCGATGGGATCGTATCATTTAAAGAGGCATCATTAATGCGCTGTACAAAAAAACAGCGCAAATGATTATTAAAATTATTGAACAATTAAGTCTGCTTTACCATCAGAAGGCGCCTCACCGGAATTGGCAACAACCGGCACCAAAGTATCTTACCCTGTTCGACGATACCTCCTTTGATCCGCCTGCAAATTTTTTCGACGATTATGAAGGACGCGGAACAGCGGCCAAAGAGCAGGAGATGCAAATACACGGTCATGCCCGATGGAAATGAAGAATATATACAATGACCCGGCATATACCGAGGTGCGTAAAATGCTCCATAACAAACTTGAAGATCTGAGAGAGTTTTGTGGAGACAGCGATGAGTTGAATAATAAATTTTTAAGGGCATACCTCGATCACGAAGCCGGTAGCTAGTATGATTTGGACCTCAGCAGTTAAGCCAGACGCTGAATTTTCACCACATTTTCAGTCGCATTCGTCGTCTCAGATTCAATTAAAACAACATTTTCAGGATCCCGTCTGTTGAGCCCTTTGAGATAAAACTTATCGTAATAGTCGAGTGTGATGATCGCGGCCTCATAATAGTCGCCCTGTTCAATAGCAACGAGCGTCTCTGTGGTTCGCAACCCCCCGAGGCGCTTTGATATCTTCTGCACCGCAGCAGTGAGCATAGCCGCATCAATTCCAGCATATACCTCCACCAGCAACCTGGCCCGCTGCTCCTTCGGGATCTTCAAAAAATAGAGGGTCGCCTGCCGCATCCGCTCAAACAGATTTTCAGGGATAAACACCCTGCCAATATGAATGC
>CAYSMO010000239.1:0-3941 GCA_964432125.1 uncultured Bacteroidaceae bacterium
GGCCGTGCCGGTTCGATCCCGGCTCCGGGTACAAAAAACAGAGTGAGAGTGGGAGCGAGAGCGATCACACGAGCTCTGTTTTTTTCTTCACTCTCACTCTGACTCTCACTCTTTCATTATAGCGAGAGCGATAAACGAACACTCTGATTTTTCTTCGCTCTCACACTTACAAATACTCTATCATCTCTGCAAGTTGAAGAAAATAATTATTTGACCATATTTCAAGTTCCTTTTGATCCCTGATAAAAGGAGTAACATCTCTTTTGACCATATCTATGTCTGCAGAAGAAAGCCGGGTTGTCAGTTTATCTATGAAATCTTTCTTATTCAGATCTATGCCATTAATCTGTCTGCTACGCACTTGCAAATGATTAAAGTTGAGAGGTATTTGGTTTCTTATGTACCACTCGAAATCATACCAATCCCGGCCTTTTACCCTGGTCTTCCAATTCCGGAATAACAATGCATGCATCTTTCCAGCAAACATATCGGACAAAATAAAACAGCGAGTCATAAATGAGAATGGTTGGAGCAAAAGCTTTTGCTCGGTAAGGAATTCAAGAGGAGGGTTTGTGTCAACCTCTAACTTAACTTTAATCATTCGCTCCGTTCGAAATGTAAGATTATAAATTTCAGTGTCATCCTTCAAAAAAGCAGATTCTATATTACCAGATATTCTCTTTTCCTTCCTTTCAATAATCACATCTCGTCCAAAGGACTTGAATTCCTTCACTAAAGCAGGAAAATATTCTTCCAGATTAAATGAATCAACATTTGCCACCAATGAGAAGTCCATGTCCTCAGAGAACCTGGGTAGGGAGTGAAAAATACGCAGACAAGTGCCTCCATAAAAAGCAGCCTTTTCAAAAAAACCACTGCGATAAAGACCCGCCAGGGCTATTTCCTGCATCACTTCGTGAATTGCATTTCGTCTGTCATTTTCAGTCCTGATATCGTAACGTGATATCATCTGGTCAAAAACGCTCATCCTTGCAATAATTTTATAATATTATTCAAATCATTTCTCTTCTTACCGACCTCAGCACATTGTTGAAAGATATTAATATTCATCTCATAAAAAGCTTCCATATCGAGTCTGATATCCTCTTCGAGATATGATAACAGAGATTTAACAAATCTGGGGCTGACCTTCGGAGTAAATGCAATAAGGTCACACAGCGCCTTCTCCGGTGAGGCAATAAGGAATGAATACTCACCAACGATTTTCTGATTTATTCCGATCGGAAAATAATCATCACTGCAGTTGATATATTCAAACCTGGAAATAGAATTTTTAAAAACCCTGGATCTTTTTATTGCCAGTGATCGCACTATTTGAATATTTTCCGGAATCAAGCCATAATACCTCAATGCACTTTCCATTGAAACATATGAGGGCCCATAAATGTGATTAGCAATAAGCTCTGTCGATAAAAGTTTCCCTGAAACACTTGGCGAAACAACATACAAACCTCTTTTGAGCCTTATAAGCTTACCTTCAATTTCAAGATTGGCAATCTTATTTCTGGGAGACTTGTAAACACTAAAAAGAGAACCCAGCACTGCATAATCAACAGGGACAATTCCAAGTTGTTTTAAGTTCTCCATATTTTAGATTATAGGTAATAATGTGCAAATATAGTAATTAATTGCATGCTTATTCTTATATTTCTCAACTATCTATGCAATTATTTACTAATTAATATATTCCACATCAAATCCAAATCCCTCATAAATGGTTCGTAAAACATTCCGGCTCCGGGTACAGAAACGGAAGAAAGAGATTTTTCATCTCTGTCTTCCGTTTTTTCATTTTGTAACTCATTGGTATTTTGATATATCCATTCAAAGACTTTGTTGATAAAACCGAGGAGGAGGAACGACTACGATCTCATGAAGGGAAATAGTTGGTTCGATATTTTTCACTATCAAATTGGATTTCTTCTAGTAAACCTAATCTCTCAAGCAGCCTATTGGCACAACAAGCACACCATCAGAACGCTTATACGCAACCTGGCCTCCTGTTAGCACCATAAGAAAAGATGGTGGATTCATCTTTTCAGCATCAACCTTCTGACTGATTTTAATCAGGTTAGCAGAAGCTTCTTCAATCTGCTTATTACCCAGTTTTACCTCAATTGCAGCCCACCGACCATCATTAAGTTTAATGATCAGGTCTGCTTCAAGTTCTAATTTATCCCGATAGTGAAACACTCCTCCATCAGCAGCCTGAGCATATATTCTCAAGTCACGTGTGCACAATGATTCAAATAAGAAACCAAAGGTCTTAAAATCACGTAAAATCCCTTTTGCATTTGTACGCATCGCAGCAGTTGCAATTGATGGATCAACAAATTGGCGTTTGTTTGTCGTACGTATGGCAGTTTTTGAGCGAAGAGAAGGCTGCCAGGCCGGAACATCTTCAATAACAAATAATCGACGCAATGCAATAAGATAAGAACTGAGTGTCTTATCTGTAATTGACGATTCGTTTATCTGCATATCGTCCATTATTGTCTTAGAGGTTGCCAACGTAGAAATATTACGAGCTAATGATTGCAGCAGTATACGAACTCGTTCAGGGTCCTTTTCAACTCCATCAACACGCTGAACGTCTAAATTAATAATCCCATCAATATAGTTCATCGCTATTTGCGAAGACTGATTCTCGGATATGATTGCAGCTGGCCATCCTCCCCTACAAACAGCATGTGCTATCTGCTCTATTGTCAATGTGCTTTTTGCACCAATGTTTGTTTTGCCATCGAAAAGGTCTTTAAGAGATACTTTGCCATTAGATTCATTAGATTCAAATAGACTCATGGGTCGCATTAGCATCCGTGCAATCCTACCTGTACCTGAATGAGCTATTTCATTGTCAGTTGGCGTTGCTGACCCAGTAAGAATAAATTGACCCATTAATCCTCGTTTATCGACAGCAAATCTTACTGCGTCCCACATAACTGGAGCCATCTGCCATTCATCAAGAAGCAGTGGGGATTCCCCTTCCAGTAGTAGTGATGGTTTTGTATCCGCCATTGCCAAATAACCGGGTCCTTCATCAGGATCTTGCAAATACACAACACTATTTGCTACTTGTAATGAAGATTGGGTTTTGCCGCACCATTTTGCACCTTCAATTAGAACCGCTCCCGTTGATTCAAGCAAGTTTCTTAGAAGCTTATCACTAATACGAGATATGTAATTTGGAGTATCCATTAATATTCATAATATTCTCAAAGATATTGATTCTAAATCATTTTGTATAAACGTTCCGTATTTTGGCGGTATTTTATTCCGTATTTTGGCAGAAATGGACTTCGGCCTAAAATAAATCAACTTAAAAATCCATGTGTAATATGGTAAATCCTCTAAATCAAATCCAAATCACTCAGAAAAGGTTCGGAAAAACGTCCGGTTGGGGGTACAAAGCCTTTCAAGATTGAGGGGCTTTGTCTTTATAAACACATAAAAACCTGCTAACTTCAGGGGATTCAAAAATAGTTATGATACAAATTGATAGCATTGCCATCGGGAAGGCTGCCCCCATCGACAGGTGGGTCCTTGCCATGGAGGAAGCTTTGAAAGATACTGCCACTGGTTTGGTGGTGGTACCCCAGAGGATGCACCTCGACCGGGGACCCAATACCCTGTTACTCATGCCTTGTTTCGCCGAGGACTACTTTTCCACCAAGCTGGTATCTGTGTTTCCGGAGAACTACAAGAAAAAAGAACCGGTGATATACGGGGCCGTGGTCTTAAATGACGGACGAAGCGGGAAACCATTGGCGGTATTGGATGGTAGCAAATTAACGGCCATGCGGACCGCCGCAGTTGGGGCCATTGGGATAAAATACCTGGCCCCGTCAGAGGCTGAGCAGCTGGGAATCATCGGGCTGGGAATACAAGGCTTCCACCAGGCCCTGTTCGCATGCAGGCAG
>CAYSMO010000240.1:0-3905 GCA_964432125.1 uncultured Bacteroidaceae bacterium
TATTATTGGGCATACATCTTTCTATTGCCGCTGCTGACACCAACGGCCATTGGCCAGGGCCTGTTTGAACAGGCGCAACAAACAGATGCAAACATTGACACCGATGGATATAAGCTGAACGGCTTTGTCAGAAGTGCAATGTATGCCGGAGCCGATGATGCTGAGAAAAAAATCTTTGTGCAGAGTCTGTATAGTCAGTTTGGGCTGAGCGCCGGAGTCAAAGCCGGGAAGCATGGCACTGCCTATGCCGAGTTCCGCACAAGAACAGGTTTTGAATTTGATCAGAGATTCTCCTCTTTTGAATTGCGGGAGGGGTATGCAGATATGTATATCGGACCCCTCGATATCCGTGCCGGTAAGCAGGTGCTTTCATGGGGCAAATCCAGTTTTATCAATCCTTCTGACCAGTTTTCACCGCAGAACCGGACCTTTCGTTCGCCTGATGTGGATGACCTGCGAATGGGGACATGGGCCCTGCGTACCAACCTGCTAATCAACTCATCCTCCACGCTTCAGGCCATTTGGATACCGGTATATCAGCCTTCTGTGCTGATGATTGAGCCATTCAGTTTTCCTGACTATATAACGATAAAAGCTTATAAAAACCGCACTGCAAACATGAGTGAAAGCAGCTTCGGTTTTAAATACGATCTCAGGTCAAGCCTGCTGGATGTGCAAGTCTCCTATTTCAATGGCTATAGAAATACTCCTGCAATTGCAACAGATTCATTGCGCTTTAATTATTCAACCTTCGAACCTGAAGCGTTGGTTCTGGACCAGGTGCCCTACAGAATTCATTCAGCTGGTTTGAATATTACGGTGCCGGTTGGCAGCTACCTGTTCCGAACCGAAACGGCCTGGATGAAGGCGTTCAGCAATGAAAACAGTGCCTTTACGCCCTTCCCCGAACTCTCTTATACCTTTGAAATTGAGCAATCCGGATCCAATGCAGCTGTTATTGCAGGGTATTATGGTAAGTATATCATCGATTTTGAAGAATCAGAAGGCAATGTCTCCATGATAACCAATGATTTTACAGGTATAGCCGACATGGTGCCCCCGGGGACGGTCCCGGTGCCTGATGAAATCGAAGGTATTGTATCTGGCCAAATCAACAGTTTTAACAGGCTGTATACCTACCAGGAGGAGGAATTTTATCATGCTGCATTTGCTTCAGCATCGGTATCCATGTTTCATGATCTGGTCGATCTGGAAATCCCCGGGATGTACAATTTTACTTCGGGGGAACTATCATTCATGCCCTCACTGAAATTCAATATTACCGATGGACTTGCCCTTCGTGCCGGAGCATATGTTCTTTCAGGAAAGGATTCTTCGCTGTTCGACATGATCGGCCCGGCTTTGAATGCGGGGTATATCCTCCTAGATATAAATTTTTAAGCTTATAAATATGAAAAATAGCATTTTAATTAATTGAAAAATCGTGAAAAGAATTATTAAATACCGCTGGCTCATTATCAGCTTCAGCATCCTCCTTACAGTTGTACTCTCATTTTCATTGCGCAATATATCCATTGACCCAGATATGAAGAATTATTTTCCGAAAAGCATGGAATCGATGGTAGCAACCAACCTGATCGAGGAAAAATTTGGAAACCAGGATATTATAATGATCATTTTTGAAGCAAATGACATTATTAACCGCGAGAGCCTGCAACGCATAAAAGCAGTTGATCGGCAATTGAAACGGACGGACGGAATCAGGAAAACTACCTCCTTGTTCGGATCGAACAGGATTTATGGCCAGGATGGTATGATGATAGTTGAACCGGCAGTGAAAAGAATTCCTGTTACTCCGGAAGAGGTGGAGGATATAAAAAGCAATCTCCGGGAGAACGATCTTGTAATGAATATTGTCGTTGCAGACGATTTCCGCTCCTCGGCTATTGTTGCAACTTTAAGCGAGGAGGCCGTCGAGGACAGTGTATTTATTGCGATCAATGGCATTTTGAAAGAGATACCGGGTAAGGAAAAGGTTCATTTTGGCGGACTACCCTATCTGAGGCAGGCGATGAACAAAGATATCAGGCGTGATGCCCTCATACTTGTCCCTGCTGCACTTTTGATGATGCTTATTTTCCTGTTTTTGGTATTCAGGGAACCCAAAGGGGTGATCCTGCCATTCATGGTTGTCATACTCTCCAGTATTCTTGCAATCTCCTTGCTTCCTTTGATTGGCTGGAAATTCTACCTGATCACCGTCCTGGTGCCCATCATGCTGATCGCCATTGCAAATGATTATGGCATTCATATGATCGCCAGGTACCAGGAGATAAATGCCAGTGAAAACAATCTCTCCATGAAGGAGATCTCCCTCGCTATTGCAAAAAACCTCTGGCGTCCCATCGTAATTACCGGACTCACCACTGTCGCCGGGATCGCTGCTCTGCTGGCGCATACCCTGATACCCGCACGGCAGATGGCCGTAGTGGCCGGTATTGGTATCCTGGCGGCCCTGTTTTACAGCATTGTACTCCTTCCTGCTGTTCTATCGCTGATGAAACCTTCTAAACCAAGGCCATCTCTGCAAAAAAGAGGCTTTTCGAAAAAAAGACATCTTCTCAACAGCCTGGCCTTTTACATTGTAAGACACAATAGAAGGATACCAGTTATATCGGTAGCCATTACCATCCTGCTGGGATTGGGGGTGGTCTTTCTGAAGGTTGACTCCAACGAAGAGAATTTTTTTCCTGAAAAGCACCCGGTAAAACAGGCATCAAAGCTGATTAGCGCAAAATACGGCGGTTCAGAAAACCTTTCTATCATGTTTCATGGGGATATGCTTGATCCGGAATTACTCAAACAGATAGAACAATACGAAGATGAACTTTTAAAAGAACCGGAGATTGATCTGATCATGTCCTTTCCGGATGTCGTAAAAGAGATTGCGAAAGCATTGTACGATCCGGGTGATGAGCTCTATAATGCGATACCCCCTTCCATGGCGGCTGTTGCCCAGTATATGGAGCTATACAGCATGAATGGAAACCCCGGAGACCTTGATCAGATAGTTGACTTCAGCTATGAACATGCCCATATGATCATCCGGATCAACAGTGTCAACAACAGGGATGTGAACCGGATTATCACGAATATTAAAAACATGACCACGGGTGATGAAAATGTGGTTGCTATCGGCGGATATGGTTTTGTCAGGAGCCAGCTTGCCACGCAGGTGGTCCGCGGACAGTTCTATTCGCTGGCCATTGCGCTTCTGATTGTTTTTCTGTTACTGGCCCTTATCTTTCGCTCTTTCAAAGCGGGACTTATCAGTAGTATACCACTTGCCATCTCTATTGTCATTCTTTTTGGTATCATGGGATATACCGGGGTAAGACTGGATGTTGCGACCGCATTGCTATCCTCTATGATGATTGGGGTGGGTGTTGACTATACGATCCACTTCCTCTGGCGCTATAGAGAGGAGCGGGAACTGCACCGGCCAAAAAAAGAGGCGGTAATTACCACCCTCACGACAACCGGCAGGGGAATCATTTTTAATGCATTTTCAGTGATGATAGGCTTTCTTGTGCTTATCATCTCCTCTTTTACGCCAATCAGATTCTTCGGCGTCTTAGTAGTTGTAAGTATATTCAGCTGTTTAGCAGGTGCTTTGGTGCTGTTACCGGCATTGGTACTTAAATATAATTTTAAATTCCTGGAACCGAAAACCAGGAAGCTGGAAAGTCAGCAGGATGATTCATTATTAAAAGCAATATAATTTTTAATCCCTATAACCAATGATAATAAAAGTACTTTTTACTGGGATGTTAATCTATTTATCAGCAATAAATATGCATTCCCTGGAACATATTGTTCTCCCTTGCCGGAGCATCGCCAAGGCGATTTCGGTTCATGTCCTTTTGTCTTTGCACCGCTGAACC
>CAYSMO010000241.1:0-3891 GCA_964432125.1 uncultured Bacteroidaceae bacterium
ATGGCATGGAAGTATTCCTTGCCTCCAATATTCACTCTGCTTGAGTATACCTCTACATCGCAAGCTGATCCGTCTGCTTTTCGGTGCCTGAATTCAAGATAGACGTTGTTTTTCTTCAGAATTTCACCGGCTTTTTTTATTAATTCATCCTCTGCCAAAATATTAATATCAGAAATCTTCATCTTCTTTAACTGTTCGATGCTCCATCCGTAAAAGTTGGCTGCTGCCTTATTGGCATCTACGATATGAAGATTATCCGGATCTATAATCAGCTTAATGGCTGCATGGTCCTGAAAAAGGTTCCTGAATTTCTCTTCGCTTTCAAGGAGTTTTTTCTCAACCATCAATCGCTCTATCCTGGCCTCGTTTGCCTCGATCGCTTCCAGCACTGCGTAGGGAAGCCGTTTAATCTGCTCCTTGATTACATAATCGTTGGCGCCGGCTTTCATGCAGCTTACAGCGGTCTCTTCGTTCATGGAACCGGTCAGAATGATGAACGGGTAATATTCAGATCCCTCCCTGACGATCTGTAATGCGCTCATACCGTCGAAGGTGGGCATGGAATAATCAGAAATAATTATATCAGGATGAAAACCGGTCAGCTCCCTTCTGAAATCATCTTCTGTTTCAACAACTGTGTAGACAAAATTAATCCCCGCCTTTTCTAGTTCCCGCTTTGCGAGATCAACATCTGTTGGCAGATCTTCCAGGATCAGAATTCTGATCTCCTTTTCATAATTGGTTTTCCTTGTTGAACTCATGGACAAAGAGGTTGTTGACAGGATCCTGTATGCTTCATAGTAGGATTCAATGCATTGGTTCTGATAATTCCAGGTTTAAACGTTTTTTGGTTGCTCGTTCAACAACAGCCAGTATAACCCCACATCCCTCACTGCCTCAACAAACTTGTCAAAATCGACCGGCTTTACGATGTAGCTGTTCACCCCCAGTCGGCAGCTCTCTACAAGGTCCGACTCCTCTCTGGATGAAGTGAGCACAATAACCGGGATCTGTTTGGTTTTCGGAGCCCCTTTTATCTCCCTTAACACCTCCAGTCCGTCCACCTTGGGCAGTTTAAGATCGAGCAGAATGATTTTTGGGTACGCCTCACCTTTCCTTTCAGCATAGTCTCCCCGTGCAAAAATAAAATCAAGGGCCTCTTCTCCATCACCAACAACCTTTATGCTGTTTGCCAGGTTGTTTTTTTTCATTGCCCGCAGTGCCATTTCAGCATCATTGGGATTGTCCTCCACGATAAGAATCTCCACTTCGTTCAGGTTTTTCATGATCGCTGGTTTGGATGAGCAGTTATATCTTACTCAAATATAAGAAAATAAATCTGATTACTCTCAACTATTTCGGTAGTGAAAAATAGAAGGTTGCTCCCCGGTTCACCTCTCCTTTGGCCCACACCCTCCCTCCGTGCCGGTGAATAATCCGCTGAACAATAGCGAGGCCCACGCCTGTCCCTTCAAATTCCTCGCTGGTATGCAGCCGCTGAAAGATTCCAAATAACTTCCGGGTATATTTTTCATTAAAACCGGCTCCCTTGTCACTGATATAATAGACCATTTCATCTTTCTCCTCATTGCCTCCCATCTCAATATGCTTTTCATTCGAATGGGCACTATATTTCAGTGCATTGCCTATCAGGTTTTGCCAGACCAGTTTGATCAGGGAGGGATCGCAGCTGGCCACAGGCATGACATTCATCTGTATAGTGAATTCTTCCTGCTCCTTCTTTGATGCCATCTCATAATACATGGAGGTGGCAATACCTTGCATTTCAACTGAAGTATGGGCGAGAGATACCTTTGAAACCCTTGAAAGACTTAACAGATCAGTGATCAGCCGGTCCATTTTGGCGGCATTATCCCGGATGGTACCGATAAATCGCTTCCCCTCCTCATCAAGTTTGTCAGCATAATCCTCCTTCAGAAATTGGGAGAAGCCATTAATGGCCCTCAATGGCGCCCTCAGGTCATGCGAAACCGAATAGGTAAAAGCCTCCAGCTCCTTATTCGATCGTTCCAGCTTTACTCTTTCAGCTTTAAGCTCTGCCCCAACCGCATTCAGGTCTTCAACCATGTGAATGAGGGCTTTCTGACTTTGGTCAAGCGTATGTACCTTTTCGTTCAGTTCACTGGTTTTTTTGTTGACCTGTATTTCAAGATCATCTTTTAAGCGCGATAATTCTACTTCGGAACGTTTCCTATCGGTAATATCCATGATAATACCTTCGATATAGTCATAGTCTCCCCCCTCCTTATCTACTCCCATTCCTTTTTCCCAAACCCATCTTTCGTTTCCGGAATGGTCAAAAATACGGTACTCCAGGATGAACTTTTCATGGTTTTTTAATGCTTTTTCAATGATCGTTTTTACCATGCTGCGATCATCGGGGTGAATCAGTTCGTCATATGAGATAATTCGGTTTTCGATTAGACTACTGGCCTTATAGCCAGTTATTTCCTTACCTCCGGAGCTAATAAACTCCATGGTCCAGTTTTTATCGTTCCTGCATCTGTAGGCCATCCCCGGCAGGTTGTCCATCAATGTGGAAAGTTTTCTCTCGCTTTCACGAATTGCAGCTTCAGCTTCATACCGTTCAGTATGATCAAGGAAGAAGATAAAGTTGTGATTGTCTATGGTTGTTAACTTGAATTCAATCCGTTTAACGCTGCCATCACTGCAAGTCACTGAATATTCCAGGGGATGCCCGATTGATTCACCTTTTATCTGTGAGCTGATATAGTTCTCCCACTCTTCCTGGACCTTTTTTCTATAATGCTTATCGGGGTAAGCCAGTCTGTACCATTCATTGACAGATAGTATCTGCTCAGCTGTATAGCCAAACATTTCCGTGAATCTACGGTTGATATATACAACCCGTTCATTTTTATCCGAAATGACGATTCCTACCATTGCTGTTTCTGCCAGGGTTCTGAACCTTATTTCACTCTGTTCCCGGGCGTCCTGTATCTGCCTTTTCTCGGTAAAGTCAGTTGCTGTAAAAACAACTCCATGGGCATGATTTGTCTCATCGATCGGAGTCGAGGCCAACAAAACATCAATGATCCCTCCGTCTTTTCTCTTCCACCTGGTTTCTACTTGTCCGCTGCCTTGCCTGGCGATCTGCCCATATTTTTCCCTTCCTACAGATGCGTATTCTTCATCATCGGGGTAAACCATTCTTGCATCTTTCCCGATCAGCTCCTCCCGTGTGTATCCGGTCATCTCACAAACCCGGTCATTCACCTCCTGAAACACCCTGTCGATAGTGATCCCGATACCAGCAGGAGCCACCTTGATGATGCTTTTGAGTTTATCCTCACTGCTGAGACTTCTAACTTGGTCTTCGTCGGTTCTTTTCACAGGAATTGGTCTTGTAGAAACATCAAAACAAATTTGAATATTTCTTTTATGCATTCAAATTATGAAAAATAGATTTAAATTCATAGCGCAGCGGCATGAATAGTTAAATATGTACCTGCTTAAAAACGTTAGGTATTGATAATTAGAGGGATAAAAATCCATGAGCAGATTTACTTAACTTGCACAAGATACGCAAGGTCTGTTTTTCGAATATTATCGGTATTTTTGAAGCGCTAAATTTTGATAGCGGCATTCACTATAAATGGTAAGTTTAATATATTGGGTACTTAGGCTACAAAACTAACCAACATGTTGTTCGTGTTTTTTTCTCAGCGATATTGGTGAATTTTCCGCGTAGCAGTATTAATTTTCAAATTTTCAAATTAATATAGGTGCCGTTAATTAGTATTGGTTGGGAAATTGCAAGATTCATCAAGATATTCATTTTATGCAGCGTTAAATATTCATAATTGCAGGGGGTAAGTTCAGATGGGAATAATTAAGGAGATCATTATC
>CAYSMO010000242.1:0-3884 GCA_964432125.1 uncultured Bacteroidaceae bacterium
GGATAACCTCCCCAAAGATAACCGTCCCAAAGATAGCCGTCCCAAAGATAACCGCCCTAAAGATAACCGTCCCAAAGATAGCCGTCCCAAAGATAATCGTCCCAAAGATAACCGCCAGCAACAGCCCACCCAGCCGTCAAAAATGGAGAGTGGTCGATCGGAAGGAGATCAGCCACAACAGCGTGATAGTCAGCAGGGAAGAAATATTCAGTCACAGGATCGTGACAGCCAGCAGCGGAAACCCCATTACAATAAGGGCGATCGCAATGAGCGTTACAATGAACGGTTTAATGACCGAAACGAAAGAAATCAGGAACAACGTCAGGAACGTCGCGCGGTCGATAAATATGATTTTGAAGGATTGATTATCAATTCAGGTGTTTTGGAAATCATGCCTGATGGATACGGTTTTTTACGTTCAGCCGATTACAATTATCTGAATTCACCGGATGATATTTATGTGTCACAGAGTCAGATTAAGCTGTTCGGATTAAAAACCGGTGATAATGTTACAGGTTCTATCAGACCCCCCAAGGAAGGTGAGAAATATTTTCCGCTGATTAAAGTGGAGGAGATCAATGGCAGGAGTCCTGATTATATAAGGGATAGGGTGCCTTTCGATTATCTAACACCTCTTTTTCCTGATGAAAAATTCACATTGGTTGGTAAAGGACCCTCTGATCTTTCAGCCAGGGTTGTGGATATGTTTGCTCCTATTGGTAAGGGACAGCGGGGACTGATCGTTGCACAACCAAAAACAGGTAAAACGGTTCTGCTGAAAAGCATTGCGAATGCTATTGCAGCCAACCATCCGGAGGTATATATGATGGTACTGTTGGTGGATGAACGGCCGGAGGAGGTTACTGATATGGCACGGAATGTTGATGCAGAGGTAATATCGTCTACCTTCGACGAGCCGGCCGACCGGCACGTTAGGGTGGCAAGTATTGTGCTTGAAAAGGCAAAGCGACTAGTGGAGTGCGGGCATGATGTGATGATCCTGCTTGACTCGATAACACGTCTTGCGCGCGCTTATAATACAGTGTCGCCGGCATCAGGAAAAGTATTATCGGGTGGTGTTGATGCAAATGCACTGCATAAGCCCAAAAGATTCTTTGGTGCTGCAAGAAATATTGAAGGAGGTGGATCACTCACCATTCTTGCTACTGCACTTACCGAAACCGGATCTAAAATGGATGAGGTAATCTTTGAAGAGTTCAAGGGTACAGGTAATATGGAATTGCAGCTCGATCGCAGGCTTGCCAACAAGCGCGTATGGCCGGCTGTTGACCCGAACCTGTCAAGCACACGGAGAGAGGACCTGTTACTTGATAAACCAATGATGAACAAGATATGGATTCTCAGGAATTACCTGTCGGATATGAACCCTGTTGAAGCTATGGAATTTCTCAAAGACAGGATGATGAAGACTGCCAGTAACGAAGAGTTTCTGATCTCCATGAATAGTGGATAGGATTGTTTATATTATTAATGGGGCGGAAGACAACTTCCGCCTTTTTTATTATCAGGCCTGCCCATTCTTTTTTCTACCCCGGTTGGGTAATCATCTGCTATACCAGGAGCGATCACCCGGTATCTATTTGTAATGATTTTATATTAGGTGAAATTACCCGTAAATTCAACCAAAAATTATAATTTTGTTTTTTCAATATCACTATTGTCAAATAGTTGTAATCTAAATACTTAAGTTTTATAATATGACAAATAAAAAGAATTTTATCACTTGTGATGGTAACTACGCTGCATCGCATATTGCGTACATGTTCAGTGAAGTGGCTGCCATCTACCCGATTACCCCGTCATCCAACATGGCAGAGAATGTTGATGAATGGTCAGCACATGGAAGAAAGAATATTTTTGGACAGACAGTGCAGGTTACTGAAATGCAATCTGAAGGAGGAGCTTCAGGTGCTGTTCATGGTTCTCTGCAGGCGGGCGCGCTTACCTCTACATTTACTGCTTCCCAGGGATTGTTGCTGATGATTCCTAATATGTATAAGATTTCCGGTGAACTGCTGCCGGGCGTATTTCACGTATCTGCAAGGAGCCTTGCTGCACAGGCATTGTCGATCTTTGGTGATCACAGTGATGTTATGGCAACCAGAAATACCGGTTTCGCCATGCTGGCAACAGGGAGTGTGCAGGAAATTATGGATGTTGCAGCGGTTGCTCACCTTGCTTCGATTAAAACGCGGATTCCTTTCCTTCATTTCTTCGATGGATTCAGGACCTCGCATGAGATACAAAAAGTTGAGGCTCCTTCGAATGAAGATTTTGCTGATTTGATTGACATGGAGGCACTTCAGGCTTTTCGTGATAATTCGCTGAACCCTGAAAAACCAGTAACCAGGGGAACAGCACAGAACCCTGACATCTATTTCCAGTCGAGGGAAGCGGCCAATAAATTTTACGAGGTAATTCCTGACGTTGTTGAGGAATACATGCAGGAAATATCCAAGCGCACAGGTCGTGAATATCACCCCTTTACCTATTACGGTGCACCTGATGCAGAGAATATCATTGTAGCTATGGGCTCAGTGACTGAGACTATTCACGAGGTGATTGACTACCTGGTCGACAAAGGAGAAAAGGTTGGCTTGATTACCGTTCACCTTTACAGGCCCTTCTCGGAAAAATATTTCAGGAAGGTGCTTCCCGATAGTGTGAAAAGAATTGCCGTACTCGACAGGACAAAAGAGCCGGGAGCAAATGGCGAGCCGTTATACCTGGATGTTAGAGATCTGTTCTACGGTAAGGAGAATTCGCCATTGGTTGTGGGAGGCCGTTATGGTCTCTCATCAAAGGATACGACACCTGCTATGATCCAGTCGGTATACGAGAACCTGAAAATGAAGGAACCGAAGAACAGGTTCACGGTCGGAATCGTTGATGATGTTACCTTCTTGTCGCTACCGCTTTTACCTGATATATCTGTAGTAAAAGACGGTACATTCGAAGGTAAGTTTTATGGACTGGGCTCGGACGGTACCGTTGGCGCAAACAAGAATTCCATTATGATCATCGGTGAGTCAACCGATAAGTATTGTCAGGCCTATTTCGCCTATGATTCTAAGAAATCGGGTGGTATTACTACCTCACACCTTCGCTTTGGCGATAAGAAGATTAAAGCACCGTATCTGGTGGGAACCCCTGATTTTGTTGCATGTCATGTCCCATCATATCTTGATAAATATGATATGCTGAAAGGGCTCAAGGATGGTGGTACATTCCTGCTGAATTCCATTTGGGATGAGGAGGAGACCAAAAAGCATCTGCCTGACCATATGAAGAAGTATATGGCTGAGCATAAGATAAAATTTTATATTATCAATGCTACTAAGCTGGCTCAGGAGATTGGTCTTGGAAACCGTACAAATACCATTATGCAGTCGGCATTCTTCAAAATCGCCAATATTATTCCTTACGACCATGCAGTTGAGGAGATGCGGAAGTTTATCATCAAGAGTTTTGGTAAAAAAGGTGAAGAGGTAGTGAAGATGAATAATGCTGCTGTTGAAAAAGGGGGGATTGTTACCGAAATTAAGGTGCCGGTCGAATGGGCAAAAATTGAAGTTGAAGCGAAGAAGGAAGATTCTGACAAGCCTGATTTCATTAGAAATGTTGTTGAGCCCATCAATGCCCAAAAAGGTGATGATCTTCCGGTGAGTGCATTTATCGGCAGGGAAGATGGAACCTTCCCGGCAGGTACGACAGAGTATGAAAAGCGTGGGATTGCTGTGAATGTTCCTGAGTGGATTCCTGATAACTGTATTCAGTGTAATCAATGTGCTTATGTTTGTCCGCACGCATGTATCCGTCCGTTCCTGCTCGACGATCAAGAGACTGCTGCACTGCCTGATGGC
>CAYSMO010000243.1:0-3878 GCA_964432125.1 uncultured Bacteroidaceae bacterium
TTTACAAGATAGCACCCTTTAAAACAAAGGTTTACGGAACCCTTTTTACAATAAGAATATACCCCCTGGTTATCCGAAACCAAAAAAGTGAGACAACCATAAAAATTCAAAAACCATTAAAAATTCAAAAACCATTAAAAAATCAAAAACCATGAGTACAAAATACAAACATTTCGAAACGGCACAGATACATGCAGGTCATGAACCCGACAGCGATACGCACTCTCGTGCCGTACCCATTTACCAGACAACATCATATACATTCAAAAACTCAGAGCATGCAGCAAATCTGTTTGCACTAAAGGAATTTGGAAACATCTACACCCGGATCATGAATCCGACCAACGATGTTTTCGAAAAACGGATCGCAGCCCTCGAAGGCGGTGTTGCTGCATTGGCAACCTCTTCTGGTCACGCCGCACAATTCCTTACATTCAACACCATCCTTTCGCCAGGCAAGAATATTGTTACATCCCCTTACCTGTATGGAGGAACTTTCAATCAGTTTAAAGTTACGTTTAAAAATTTCGGATGGGATGCCCGGTTTGCTGAAAGTCTTGACCCTTCAGATTTTGAAAAAATTATCGATGAAAACACACGCGCCATCTATCTTGAGTCGATCGGTAATCCGGGATTCAATATTCCTGATTTCGAGAAATTTTCCGCCCTCGCGAAAAAGCATGATCTCCCACTAATCGTTGATAACACTTTTGGAGCCGCAGGTTATCTGTTCAGGCCGATAGACCATGGCGCCAATATCGTTGTCGAGTCAGCCACCAAATGGATCGGAGGACATGGAAATTCGATCGGCGGGGTGATCGTCGATGCCGGTAATTACAACTGGGGGAACGGCAAATTCCCGCAGTTTACAGAACCTTCAGAGGGGTACCATGGATTGGTGTTCTGGGATATATTCGGAAGTGATTCCCCATTCGGCAACATTGCATTTATAATCAAAGCACGTGTTGAAGGACTGCGCGATATCGGCCCTAACCAGAGTCCTTTTAATTCATTCCTGCATTTACAAGGACTGGAAACACTCTCGCTAAGAATGGAAAGGCACATTACCAATACCCTCGCACTTGCCAGCTGGCTGGAGAAACATCCAAAGGTAGAGAATGTAATCTATCCCGGACTGCCGTCAGATGAACACCATGCACTGGCAACCAAATACCTGCCAAAAGGAGCTGGAGGAGTATTGTCATTCACAGTGAAAGGAAGCAAGGAAAAAACAATACAACTGGTCGAATCCCTGGAGTTGGTGAGTCACCTTGCCAATGTAGGTGATGCAAAAACGCTGATTATTCAGCCGGCTGCAACCACACATTCGCAACTCTCCGATGCCGATCAGATCAAAGCCGGGGTACTCCCCACTATGCTGAGGGTCTCTGTCGGACTGGAGCATATCGATGACATCATTGCAGACTTTGAGCAGGCTTTTGAAAAGGTGTTTGCCTGATACCATACAGGTAGCCAATTACACAATTTCCATGAAGCACCAGTTCCTGCTATACCTGCAGGTGCAGGTGCTTCATATTTTATCCTTACCTTTGCATTCTGAAAAAACATTATGATCAAAAAACCTGATATAAAGGTGCTGCTTAAGAAGAAAGTGCTGGTTCTCGATGGAGCCATGGGCACAATGATCCAGCAACTGAAACTCTCAGAAAAGGACTTTCGCGGAGCACAACTCAAGGATCATCCGGACAACCTTTTCGGAAACAATGACATACTCTCTATCACCTCTCCTGAAGCAATTAAAAACATCCATCGGGAATTCCTTGATGCTGGGGCAGATATCATTGAAACCAATACTTTCAATGCCACCTCCATCTCCCAGGCCGATTACCACACAGAAGCCTATGTTCACGAGATCAACCTAAGCGCAGCCCGGCTGGCCCGCGAGGTTGCCGATGAATTTACACAACGTAATCCGGATAAGCCCCGGTATGTGGCCGGCTCGATTGGCCCGACCAACAAAACAGCATCTATGTCGCCCGATGTCAACGACCCCGGCTTCAGGGCCATCAGCTTTAACGAACTAAAGAAAGCCTACAGGGAACAGGCCGAAGGTCTGCTCGAAGGGGGTGCCGAACTGTTCCTGGTAGAGACCGTTTTCGACACCCTCAATGCAAAGGCAGCCCTGGTTGCCCTGAATGAATTGTTCTCCGAAAAAGGCAGCAAAGTGCCGGTGATGCTCTCCGGGACCATCACCGATGCTTCCGGCAGAACACTCAGCGGTCAGACCCTGGAGGCATTTATCCATTCAGTATCCCACATTGAGCTGCTCTCGATCGGACTGAATTGTGCGCTGGGAGCCAGGGAGATGCGTCCCTACATCAAGGAGATTGCGGAAAAATCGCCTTTCTACGTCAGCACCCATCCCAATGCCGGATTGCCGAACCAGTTTGGCGAGTATGATGAGACCCCGGAAAAAATGGCCGGACATATCAGGGAATTTCTGGATGCAGGTCAGATCAACATCGTTGGAGGATGCTGCGGTACCACGCCCGACCATATCCGTGCCTTCGCCCGGCTGGCCGAAAAGAGCAATCCCCACGTAATTTCCACCCCGACCCGATCATTTAAACTGAGCGGACTCGAGCCTTTGTCCACATTCGAAGGTTCTAATTTTATTAATATTGGTGAACGCCTGAATGTCGCCGGAAGTAAAAAATTCGCCCGCCTCATCAGGGAGAAAAAATACGAAGAGGCACTGGGGATCGCGCTGCATCAGGTAGAGAACGGCGCCCAGGTACTCGATATTAACCTCGACGATGCGATGCTCGATGCAGAGCGGGAGATGGTCAATTTCCTCCACCTGATGATGTCGGAACCCGATATTGCCAAAGTGCCTGTGATGATTGATTCCTCAAGGTGGAATGTCATAGAGGCCGGACTGCAATGTGTACAGGGAAAATCGATCGTCAACTCCATCAGTCTGAAGGAGGGGGAGGAAATTTTTACCTCGCAGGCACGGAAAATCAGGAATTACGGTGCTGCTGTTGTTGTAATGGCATTCGACGAAGAGGGACAGGCTGCAACCTTTGAGCGAAAGATCGAAATCTGCAGCAGGGCCTACAAAATATTAACCGAACAGCTGCAATTCCCGCCGGAGGATATCATCTTTGATCCGAATATTCTCACCATCGGTACAGGGATGGAGGAGCACAACAACTATGCGGTCGACTTCATCAAAACTATTGGCTGGATCAAGGAAAATCTGCCTTATGCCAAAGTAAGCGGTGGCGTAAGCAACCTCTCTTTCTCTTTCAGGGGGAACGATGTGGTGAGAGAGGCGATCCACTCGGCATTCCTCTACCATGCGGTGAGCGCAGGAATGGATATGGGTATCGTCAACCCTGCCATGCTGCAGGTATATGATGAAATACCCAAAGATCTGCTCGAACTGGTGGAGGACCTGATCCTCAATCGCCGGGACGATGCAACAGAGCGTTTACTCGCATTTGCAGAAACAGTCAAAGCCACCGGTACTGTTGAAAAGGTATCTGAAAAATGGAGAGAGGGAACGGTGGAAGAGCGCCTGAAGCATGCACTGATCAAGGGCATTACAGAGTTCATCGATGATGATACGCTGGAGGCCCATAAGAAGATCGGAACCGGTCTAAAGGTTATCGAAGGGCCCCTGATGGCGGGAATGAACGTGGTGGGTGACCTGTTCGGTGCCGGAAAAATGTTTCTCCCGCAGGTGGTAAAAAGTGCCAGGGTAATGAAAAAGTCAGTGGCGATCCTATTCCCATTTATCGAAGAGGAGAAGCTGACTGACGGAGATTCAAGTGCTGCAGGTAAAATCCTGCTCGCGACGGTGAAGGGCGACGTTCACGACATTGGCAAAAACATTGTTGGCGTGGTACTCG
>CAYSMO010000244.1:0-3547 GCA_964432125.1 uncultured Bacteroidaceae bacterium
GTATTAAGAATAAAAGGTTGGTGGCTGCCTGGGATAATCAGTTTTTGCTAAAAATTCTTCGATTTTAAATGCGTCGGCCCTGAAAATCGTTCTCTTTTTTTGGAGTGTAAACATATATTTTATACTTTTACGAAGTAGTTTAACACTATTGTCAAACTAAATTGTAAAACCCTCGTGTCAATGGAACTTAGCAAACTAACGGAGATTAAAATCGTGGAAGCTGCAGAGCATCTGTTTTACCAAAATGGCAAAGCTGGAACCTCCATGCAGGATATTGCCGATGAAGCTGGGATCACCCGTACACTCCTGAACTACTATTTCCGGAGCAAGGACAAACTGTTCGAAGCGGTTTTCAGAAAGGCGATGGGGAGTATTGTTCCAGTGCTTGCCGGAATGATCCAATCCGACAGGCCCTTTAGTGAGTATCTTCCCGGGATGATCGAAATGATTATTGATACCATGATTGCGAATCCTCAGATTCCTGTATTTGTTCTCCAGGAATTATCATCCAACCCAGAAAGAATGCCACAAATCATTAATGAAATGGGGATCAACACCCAAATTACCATGGAGAAGTTGATTAATAACCCTGATTTTAAAAACCTTCCCTTCGATCCAAGGCATGTAATCATGAATGTAATCAGTCTCTGCATTTTTCCCTTCGCCGCTCGCCCGGTGGCGCAGGAAGTGATATTTGGAGGAGATGAAGAGGCGTACTTGCAGGGTATGCGTGACCGAAAAATAATTCTCTCGCAGATGGTTTTAAATTCTTTACAAACAATGAAATCATGAAAAGCAAAGGACGAATACTCAAAAGAAGGGGTACGTGGGTGTTATTGCCGCTGCTGGTCATCATGGTTGTAAAGATCACTGCTCAGGAAGTTGCAATGGACCAGCAAACAGAAAATGTGGATCCAACATTCTCCCTCGGACAATGCCTCGATGCTGCCACACAGCAGACTCCGGAAATTCGTAACAGGGAACTGTTGAATCAGCAGCAAATACTTTTAGAGGAGAATATCAGGGCCAGATGGCTGCCTTCCTTCGACCTGAATGGCAAAGCCAGCTACCAGTCAGACGTGGTAACCATCGAAATCGATAATACATCTATTCCAATTTCCTTCCCTGAGATGCCCCACGACCAGTACTCCCTGAACATCGATGTGCAACAAAACATCTATGACGGGGGACTTTCAAAACACACACGTCTCTACGAGCGACGAAAAACGGAAGCAGCAATTCAACAGATCGAAGTGGAGACCTATCGGGTGAGGGAAATTGTTGCCGGACTCTATTTCTCGATCCTGGCCGCAGAGGAAAACAGAAACAACCAGGAACTGATGCTGTCAAACCTGAAGGCACGTGAAGAGGCCTTACTATCTGCCCTGAAAAACGGAGTTTCAATTGAAAAAGACCTCAAGGTAATCAGGGTTGAGATACTGAAAAATCTTCAAAGCCTGTCTGAAACAGACGCTGCAATAAACGGGGCCATGGAAATGCTGGCGGTGTATACCGGACTGAATCTCGGGGAGAATGTCAGACTGGAAACACCTTTCCTGGAAATAGAAACGGATGCAGAGAGGCAAAGGCCCGAACTCCAGCTGCTCACAATACAGAAAGAGACCATCGAATCGGGGAAGGATCTGGCATCAGCGAAGCGAATGCCAAAAATTTTTGCATTTGGTCAGGCAGGATATGGTCGACCGGGTTATAACATGCTCAGCACACAATTTGACACCTACTATTTGATGGGGGCGGGACTGAAATGGAACATCTGGGACTGGAACAGTACACGCAGGGAAAAACAGATCATGGAACTAAACAGCCAGATGATCGAAACCTCCCTGGAGTCTTTCAACATGCAAATGGATGCGGCTACGGTGAAGGAGATTGAGACGATGAAGCAGCTTAAGGCCAATCTTGACCTGGACAAAAAGATCCTGGAGATGCAAATGGAGATTACCGCCGATGCAGCATCCCAGCTGGAGAATGGTGTAATAACCGCTACCGAATACCTGCTCGAACTCAACAAGGAATCTGCAGCACGGGTTCGGGGATCAATGCGCAGAATCAAACTACTTCAGTCAATGACGAAATACAAGTTCTTCCAGGGAACGCTTTAATGATGATGAGGAGGGCTGTTTATAGAGTCTATTTTGCTGGTATTTCCTGAAATGTCGTGACAGGTAGTGAGCTACTGCAGAACGAGCTGGCGCTCATGCGTCCAATGAAAGGGTAAAATTAAATCACATATCTTAAAAACAGAGCTTATGAACCGAACAATCACCACTTGCATCACAGGCCTTCTCCTGGCAGGCTGCGGCAACAATGAGCAGGCATCCGATGCATATGGGAACTTTGAAGCTGTCGCAGTGCTTGTATCCGCTGAGGGCCAGGGCAAGCTTCTCTCTTTCAATATTGAAGAGGGTGAACAGCTTGCCGAAGGAAAAACAGTTGCAGTGACTGATACCATGCAGTTTCACCTCCAAAAGGAACAGGTCAGGACCTCGCTTAACACCGTGCGAACCAAATATGGTACCATCAGCGCCCAGGCTTCCTCCTATAAGGTGCAGCTCGAAAACCTGGACCGTGAATTGAACCGGACAGAGAACCTGCTTACAGATGGTGCCGCGACAAGCAAGCAACGGGATGATATTCTTGGCAATATAGCACTGGTCGAATCCCAACTCGCAGCTCTGCAGGCACAGAAGGCCACCATAGCAGCTGAAGAGCGCAGCCTGCTGGTGCAGGTAAAACAGATCGAAAACCAGCTGCAAAAGTCCATTACCATTAATCCGGTCGCCGGACTGGTCCTCGAAAAGTATAAGATGTCCGGGGAGTTTGTTGTCCCCGGACAGGCACTCTATAAAATCGCCGATACCCATCAGCTTACCCTCAGGGCCTATATCAGTGGCGACCAGCTTAGCAGTGTTAAAGTAGGTGACGAGGTGATCGTCAGGTATGACGGGCCCGGCGGGATCGCAGTAACCAGTGGTACCGTTTCATGGATCGCATCCCAGGCCGAATTCACTCCGAAGATTATTCAGACCAGGGAAGAGCGGGTCAACCTGGTTTACGCGATGAAGGTGATTGTAGAAAACGACGGCAGCCTCAAGATAGGCATGCCCGGCGAGGTGAAATTCAGATAGCATGTCGTTCACTGTAGACAATATCAGCAAATCGTTCGGTGATGTCCGCGCGCTCAATCAAGTCTCATTTAAGACAGGCAATGGGGAGTTGTTCGGACTGATTGGTCCGGATGGCGCAGGAAAGACCACCCTTTTTCGCATCCTGGTAACCCTTTTACTTCCCGATGCGGGACAGGGGCTTGTCAAGGGAATGGATGTGATAAGTTCATCAAGGTCGATCCGCCGGATCATGGGATATATGCCCGGACGCTTTTCCCTTTACCCTGACCTGTCAGTGAAGGAAAACCTGGAGTTTTACGCTACGGTTTTCGGAACGACCGTTTCGGAACAGTACGAATTTGTGAAACCCATCTACTCCCATATTGAACCTTTTGAAAACAGGCTGGCTGGAAGACTGT
>CAYSMO010000244.1:3557-3876 GCA_964432125.1 uncultured Bacteroidaceae bacterium
GCCCTCTCCTGCGCCCTGATCCACCGTCCGGAGGTCCTCGTGCTCGATGAACCCACCACAGGCGTCGACGCACTGTCCCGGAGCGAGTTTTGGGAGATGCTCAGGGGAATCAAAGCACAGGGAATTACCATACTTGTCTCCACACCCTATATGGACGAAGCAACACTGTGCGATAGGGTTGCACTGATACAGAAAGGCAGGATACTCTCCGTTACAGCACCGGCAGACCTGCAGCTTTCCGATGGAATGAAAGCATTCTCTTTTCGCGCTTCAGGAAAAATACACACGTACCTGCGACGCTTGCGCGAACTGGACATCT
>CAYSMO010000245.1:0-3865 GCA_964432125.1 uncultured Bacteroidaceae bacterium
GTCCGTGATTCAAATACCGGGGTATGGTGCACATAAGGCCTGACCCTTTTTACGGCATTTTTTATATCATTTAATTCAGGTAGCATAGTTGCTGGCTTTTATCAGGGATGTTAAAAATCGCCGATTAAAATACTATTTTTTCTTTTTAAATCATTGGTAAGACCTGTTTTTATTCCATTTTTCCTGTATTTTCGGAATACAACCTAAATTTTTTAACGAAATGCAGGTGCTCAGCCACTCAATTCAATACCACCTTCACCGTTAGGCCAATGTCGGGAAGGGCATAACCGGACACCTTATAGAGATTGACCATCGGTTTCCATTCCAGTCCCATCACCAACGGCACTTTCCGGAATACAAATTCGGCCCCCAGGTTGACTGCAACTCCAAGCGCAAATTCCTCATCCCAGTTTCCTCCATGGGGTCCCACACCGGCAAAGTAAAACAGTCGCTTTTTCGCATAGGGTGTAAACTGGTACGAATACAGCGCCGTGAATTGAAATCCATGGCTGTTGTATAAAGCCTGCCCATCCAATACTCCGTTTTTATCGAGAAACAGTTTGTACACAACCCCCGAGGAGTAGCCCGCCTTAATACCAACAGCATGCTCATAAGGCTGTGCCGTGAGAAACCCGGTTGTTATAAAGAAAATGAAAAGTATACATCTTAATCGCATCATAGTATTGTCTTTATTATGATCCATCTGAATCTGTCACCCGTCCTCCCTTAATTATATACTCCGTCTCCGTAAAAGAGGGAACCTTCAGTCCGTCGGGAAACTCAGCATGTCCCCTGATCGTTGACAAGGAATGGATCCTCTGCTTTGAGATCCCCCGGCTGATCCACCCTGTTTCACGGTTAAAAACCAGATCATACGTCTGCTGTCCCTGCATTGAGGTAACGATCGATCCGTTATCCCCTTCGTAATTGTCCACAGTCTCCTCAATGACACCAATCCCTTGCACCCTTAATACTTCCTCATCAACAGGCACATAATAGAAACGGTTTCTGACCGCCATCGGTCTGGCATTGAATGCAATCGTTGAATACTTTGTATTGCTGTCGTCCCATGTATCACTGTAAACATTCATGGCTATATTCACCAGGCTTGTCAGCGCATTATCTCCAAACGCCTCCCGCACTGTTTTAATGATCAGGTCGTGGTGTGCGGAGTCGGATTGCTCTTCCGCGAAAACCGAACGAATAATGGAATCCAGGGGAGATGGCTTAATAATCTCGCCATATTCAGAAATAGCAAGGTCAAACGGCTGTTTTTCCAGTTCATCCAGATACGTTTGTATATTGCTGAACGCGCGGTTGTCACTGCTGATATACAGGTCCGACCGGGGTGAGTAGAAGCTGAGGCTCAGGTCCCGGTACCTGCATTCAAAAAAGTAATTTCCATCCGGATCAACGGAGGTAACTTTGAATTCAACTGTGCAGTTTATATCCAGACTGGCGCCACTTCTCAGCTCCCTGTTCTCTGTTTCGGTCTGCTGCACCAACTCCTGTGAAATAAAGTGCCTTTCGCCAACCTCCAGTTTATACCGGGGCAACTCCTCCTGGGACCTGACCGGGAAAAAACAGAGGATCATCAATATGATAGCAGCCGATTGTTGCATCTTGCAAGTTTGGTTTAAAGATAAAAAATGTTCACCAAAATCAAATAACCCCCTCAATACAGGTTGTACTTCCGCGTTATTTAGTCTTTGCAAGTGCCGAACTCTGCTGCGCTTCATTTCAGGCGGTTATTTGACATTTAATATTTTAGAATGCAGTTCCTGACCAGGGATCACCTAACCTTCTCTCCATTATTGGACGACATTATTCCCGATAATAAAGTATTTGTTCCCAATGAATATGGGCCTAAAGATTGTATGCGATTGCTCCAAATAATGGTGGAACCTGTAATCGCAGGTAAGTTGGTTTATATATTTATCAGTTTTCTTATAAATCTATTGTGATTCAAATAACAATAATTACCTTTGTACTATCTGAGATGCCGGAAATTCTGTCATCAAGGATTTAAAGCATGTTTGTCTATAGGGTCGGTTGACTGGACCCAAGCGCGAGGAAGCAAAACATATACAGTCCCCCGAAACTACCGACCAACATGTAATATTCATCTGATCCGGAGGAAAAACTAATGGAGAAGAGATACCACACTGGTTTTCCAGTGCTCACTTCTGAAGGATCGCAAATTTATAAATGATGTTCTATGATCCGCAAAGCTACGCCATTCCTGATGAACCGATGAAGCCTTTTATCTCCGAGGAGGAGATTTGGAATATTCTTGACAGTACAACGTCCGGTAAAGAAGAGGTCAGGGCGATCATCAGGCGATCCCTCGATAAAAACAGGCTTACCCTGCAGGAGACTGCTGTGCTGTTGAAGACGACCGATCCGGAACTCATTGATGAGATCAAAGAGGGTGCGCGCACGCTGAAGGAGAATGTGTACGGGAACAGAATTGTACTGTTTGCACCGCTCTATGTGGGTAACCTGTGTACAAATAATTGTGAATATTGTGGTTTCAGAACCTCCAACAAGGATCAGAAGCGGATGACCCTCACCGAGGAGGAGCTGATCAGCGAGGTGGAGATGCTCGAAGATACCGGTCAGAAAAGACTGATCCTGGTATTTGGCGAGCATCCGAAATACAATCCTGAATTTATTGCAGATACCGTTCGGTCTGTCTATAAGGTAAAAAAGGGGAACGGAGAGATCAGGCGGGTAAACATCAATGCAGCACCGCTCGATGTGGAGGGTTTCAAAACGGTTAAAGAGTCGGGCATAGGGACCTACCAGGTTTTTCAGGAGACCTACCACAGGGAGGCATACGCTAAGTATCACACCGGCGGAATGAAAAGCAATTATGATTACCGGCTCACAGCGCTCGACCGCGCACAGGAGGGAGGAATTGATGATGTTGGGATCGGAGCTTTGTTCGGATTATACGACTGGCGTTTTGAGGTGATGGCACTGCTGAGACATGTGAATCATTTCGAAGCTGTCTATAATGTCGGTCCGCATACCATCTCATTTCCAAGGTTAAAAAATGCGTCGAATGTAATTCTCGATAACCAATACCAGGTTTCCGACGAGGACTTCACAAAAATGGTAGCCATTCTGAGATTGGCTGTTCCATATACCGGATTGATACTCACTGCCCGCGAACCGGCCCATATCAGGGAAGAGGTGCTTCGGTTTGGTGTTTCGCAGATTGACGGGGGAACGAAAATTGAAATGAAGGGGTATTCAGGGAACAAGAAGGCCCAGGACCTTAATGCAGAGCAGTTTGAGATTAACGACAACCGGACGTTGAACGAGGTGATGGATGAACTGATTAACAAGGGCTTTATTCCATCCTTCTGTACTGCATGTTATCGGGTGGGACGGACCGGTGAGCACTTCATGGAGTTTTCCGTTCCCGGTTTTATAAAGCGCTACTGCACACCAAATGCACTGTTAACCCTGGCGGAATACCTGGAGGATTATGCCCCGGATGCCACCCGGAAGAGTGGGTACCGGCTCATTGAGAAAAGCCTTCAGGAATACGACGATCCCCGCTTTAAAAGCAAGCTTTCCGAGCGCCTTGAGAAGGTGAAAACTGGGGAGAGGGACCTCTATTTCTAGGGATGGTCGCATCTCTTTTCAAATGGTTCTGAATTATTCCCTGCCAAAAACGTTCATAGGTGCTCTTTTTATAATATTACAGATTCTTTGCGCAAGAATGTAGAAGATGAACCCCTCATCATTGGATATCGATTTTTCAGCGGTGCAAAGACAAAAGGACATGTATAAATGGTTCGGTAGCGAACTGTTCGATGATGAGGGCTCGCCGAGCACCATTGAAAATATTTTA
>CAYSMO010000246.1:0-3849 GCA_964432125.1 uncultured Bacteroidaceae bacterium
TCGGAGGTTGTTTCTGAGCCATCAGCTCCGTATGAATCTATAACAATCCCCTTTTCCCCCGATCTGGTCTTCACTGCATAAAGTATCGAGTTATCCGCCGGATTTGACATTCCTTCAAATCGATGGACTTCCATCAGAATTACATCTGCTGGTCCGAATTCTAAATCCTTATTATCAGTTAACTTTCCCTTATCACTGACCTGAAAATTGAAACTGTAACCCTTTTTTAAAAGGTTTTGAGTCGCTTCAGCCAGTGTATCATATTTGTTACTATTATGCTCCATAGTACCTTATTTAACAATTATATTCTCATAGGTAACACCAATTACCCCGAGAGTTATATTCTTCAAGAGTTACATACAAAATCCTGCCAAAAATTTTTTGATTATACATTATATGTCATACCTACCTGACTCACAGATAGATTAATTGTATTGTTGTCAAAAAGGTAGATGAAAAATATGTGTATTAAATTCCTCAGGCTGTCAACCAAATCCACACAATATTTCATTAACAATTGATTGGTGCAACAAGCCGACCTGACCAATCATGATTCAGAAAAAACTGATGACTTAAAAGTACTCGTTCCCAATCATTTTCAGCTGGCGCTGCTGCTGGCGCCTGTTAAATGTAAATGCGGCTTCAACCTCAACGATCTGTCCTTCGTAATCATAAACCCACCCTTGAACGGCCAAAAATTAACTTGTTTTTAACATCAGAATTTCAGCTTCTACACCTCTAAGAATGAACTTATTCCGAAAATGCTTGTCCTATGTTCGCATTCATCAAAAATTTAAACGAACCCAAACTAAAAATCATGAAACAATTCTTCATTGTTTGTACTGCTCTTTTGTTTCTATTCAGCCCAGGCCCGGCCCAAACAGGTAGCAGTCAGCGCATCCCCCTCATCGGTACTCCCGCACCCCATTTCAAGGCCCCTTCTACGAACGGATTGATCAATTTCCCTCGAGATTTTCCGGGGATGTGGAAAATTATCTTCGCACATCCAAGCGACTTCACGCCTGTCTGCTCATCGGAGATTTTGGATCTGGGATACAGGCAACAGGAGTTCAAGGACCTCAACACCCAGATACTGGTATTGTCGGTCGACAGGATGGTGTCGCACAGAAGCTGGAAGGCCGATCTTGAAGATATAGACTTCGAAGGCAGAGGAAAGGTGAAAATTGAATTTCCGCTTGTGGTCGACAGCAGCTATTCCATCTCCTATAAATATGGCATGGTAGACCCCAAAAGCAGCTCCGTACAAAGTGTTCGGGGCGTTTTTTTTATCGATCCGGCAAATACCATTCGCGCGTTCCAGTTCTACCCGAGCGAAGTTGGAAGGAATACAGATGAGATCATACGAACCCTGCAGGCCCTTCAGGCGCACGACAGGGAGGGAGACATTGTTCTGCCTGCCAACTGGAGACCCGGAGATGACTATATGAAAGTGAATCTGACTCCCGAAGACAAGAAGGAGCTGCATGAAGATGATCCCGATATCTATTATATCAACTGGTACATGATCTATAAGAAAAGTGAGTAGCGATTATTGCAAATAACGAATGTCAAAGCGAAAAACCATGAAATTTCATCAAAACCTGCAAATTGCTGTTGTCCTGCTCACAATCTTTACCGGCTCCTTATATGGCCAGGAGAAACAATCAATTATCAACGGGTTTGTTTTCAATACCGAAAATGAACCAGCCGAATACTCTACCGTGGTCCTGATGAACCAGGACTCTGTATTCATGAAAGGGACCCTGAGCGGTTCCGATGGCAGCTTCCTCTTCGACAAGCTTGGAGCTGGAACGTACCATGTCATGGTGCGCAACGTTGAATTCAATACCTACGTTACCGACCCGATCCTGCTAAGCGGTGCGGACCGGGCGGAAGTTGAACGCATTCAGCTCGAATCCAGGATAAACGATTTGGAAGAGGTGGTTATAAAAGGTGAAAAAGCCATGGTTGAGGTACACTCCGACAAAATGGTGGTGAATGTATCTGCAAGTGCCAATGCGGCGGGTAACAATGCGCTTGAGCTGATCGCTAAATCGCCCGGGGTAGTGGTCGACATGGACAAAAACATTGTACTGCAGGGAAAGTCGGGCGTTCAGATCTACATCAATGGCCGGCCTTCGCGCATTTCGGGAGCTGACCTGAGCAGTATGCTCGAATCCATGCCTTCAGAAGAGATCGAATCCATTGAGCTGATTACAAATCCTTCGGCTAAGTATGACGCAGAGGGTACGGCCGGGATCATTAATATTATTATGAAGAGCAATCCGAGCGCCGGTTTTAATGGCCGGCTGCAGGGGAACTATTCAATAGGTGAAAGGCCGAGATCGGGAGCAGGAACAAGCCTCAATTACAGCAATAACAAGCTCAATATGTTCTCGAGTATCAATCTTTCAGACAATCTCTATTTTTCAAGGGACTATACAACCAATCAGCGGGGTGATTACCTCCTGACAGAGAGCAATGAGAGTCCTACCCGGAGGCAGGGAATCAACTTTGCGGCAGGGATGGACTTCCAGCTGAACCAGGAACATAGTCTGAGCCTGGATGCCAGGGTGCTGCTTAATGAGCAAACCGACAATATGGAGAGTAATACCAGCATAGAGGACCTTGCCGGAATGAATGAGCTGGAGATTCTGTTGGCTGAGGCAACGGAGGATGCGCAAAGCAACAATATGAACGCCAACCTGAATTATGCTTTCAAACCAAACAGAAGTACCAGTTTTTCAGCTGATGTAAGTTATGGTGTCTATTTAAGGGAGAACACAACCTTGCAGCCTAATGATTATTATAACAGCGACGGGAGCATGCTTTTGCGTTCCGTGGATTCAAGATTTTCGACCGATACTGATATCGATATTTTTTCAGTGAAGGCCGATTTTGAGAAACAACTGAGCAGTGTAGCGATTTCAGCAGGTGCCAAGTATTCCTATATCAATACAGACAACAGCCTGGCTACTTATAACATGGTAAATGATGCGCTTGTGCTCGATGAGGACCAGAGCAATGATTTCTCTTACCTCGAGCAGGTCGCTGCGGCCTATGGTATGGTGAATGCCAGGCTCAATGAAAAGCTTAGCCTGAACGCAGGGTTGAGGGTAGAGAACACCTCTTCACTGGGCGAGTTGTTAACTGCCAATCCGGGGCCTGAAGATGTGGTGCCAAGAAATTATACCAGCCTGTTTCCGAATGTGAGCCTGGCCTATAACGATCAGGAAAATCATGCACTGAGCTTGAGCATTGGCCGGCGAATCACCCGTCCGAACTATCAGAGTCTGAATCCCTTTGAATGGAAGTCCAGTGAGCTATCCGCCTGGAGAGGAAATCCCTTCCTCGAACCGAATTACATTCAAAATTACCAGGTGAGTTATTCCTTCAGGCGTAAACTTGTTGTTTCCAACACATATAGTGTTACAAATAATTTCTTTGCAAATGTATTTTTGGGTGACGGAGAGAAGGGGAATGTGCTTGGACCGCAGAACCTCGACAAGGCAATCAATAACGGACTATCAGTAAGCTATCCGCTAACAGTGGCAAAATGGTGGCAGTTTTCAACTTTCTTCCAATACAACTATGAAAGTTACAGGGGGAATGTTGAAGGGGCTGTTATCGACGTGAGCGCCAACATTTTCAACTTCAGAATGCAGAATAACCTTCGTCTGCCTCTTGGGTTCCAGATGGAGCTAACCGGGTACTACACTTCACCTTGGATCTGGCGCGGGACAGTGAATGTAGATGGTTATTTTAGCATCAATACCGGCTTGCGACGTTCATTTCTGGATGACAGGCTCATGCTGCAGGCTTCTGTCAATGATCTTTTTGATACCGGAA
>CAYSMO010000247.1:0-3822 GCA_964432125.1 uncultured Bacteroidaceae bacterium
CGAACAGATATTAAGTGGGGTCAGATTGCAGCTGGATATTTCGTAAGAAAGTCTGGAGAAATGGAGGTGGCAGCTGTTCCTGCTGAGCCGGTTGACGGTAAATACCCGGTCTATATTTTTGACAGAGGTTTTAGAATTCCGAAACAAACCTTATATGCAGAAAATACAGATTCAGGTATAAGGATAACAACAGATCAAAATCATCAGCTTATAGTCACTTTTGGTCAATAGAATTTTAACTATAGTAATGACAATCGCAAGAAACCATAGATTGATCCATAGTGCGGTTGTATGCGCTGTAATTGTTTCAATAGTGGCATTTGCCTGTACTTCTTCTCACGATGGCAGGAGAATGGATAGCGGAGAAAGGATATTGCTGGGGAATGGATCTACCGAAGGACCCCTTTCAGCAGGAATTACCACCATCCCTTTAGTCACAGTGAATGTATTTGGGCACGAATATCCAGATATTTTTATTAAGACCGGAAGACACAGTCATTTTCCGGAGCCGGGGATATACCTGTATGAGTTTAAGAAATGGAGTCGAGATGGCTCTCCGGTTTTTAGACAAGCAAAGAAGGTAGATATACCCGATGAGCTAAAATTGGGCAACGGAAGGTATCCGCAAGGTTTTATTCTCCAGAACAGTCTGGGTGAGATTTATGGCTATTGGTATCAGGATGGGGCATTGGTTTTGACAGAATTCAATAAGGGCAATCTTTCCTTTTTGATAAAAGACACGAGTAAGATTGTTATTAACCCACGATTGAATGGAAAAGAGCATTTATCCCTATTTCAGTACATTCCAGTGGGTAGGGACAGCATTCAAATTGTTGCATCTGTTTCAGATGGTGTAAGGCTTACTCCCCCAGGGGATTGGCGCTCTAAAGATTTTATTATGTATGACGGACGAGGAGTTTTCAAAGGATCCTGGACCTACAATTTTCTAAAAATATCCAATCCAATTCATTATCATAGTTCCGATTCTGTTTCACTTGAAATGTTCTCTTCAGGCAAAAAAGAGGTAAGACAAGGCTATAAAAACCTAACGCTATTTGACAATGGAATTCATAGGCACCTCATTGGAGGATCACGGTATGGGAATCTGTATTCTTACCTGATTTCTGAGGAGAACAAGGTTTCACAGAGATTGATCCTGGACAAGGATGGAATTGCATTACGTCACACCAGTATTAGTCCTGCACCATTAACATATCCGGACAAGGGGACCAAGTTAAACACAGGATTATTAGTAGGCGGAGAATCGAGTTTAAAGTATTATAAGCTCTACGAGCATATTTCTGATCCGGCAGTATTAGTTTATCATACTCCTGTTGAAGTGAAGGTTGAAAATGCCGCACTCTCTCCCGGTTCACTTCCTGTTATCACTGCTACCGACATAGACGATGATGGAGTGTTGGATATTGTTTCAGGTAATTCTGAAGGTAGAGTTTTGATTTTTAAGAACCGGGGTTCAAATGAGCAACCATACTTCTCACATGCTCCGCCAGTTAAAGTTAATGATGTGGAAATTCATATCCAGCCTGGTTATAGTGGATCTGTTCAGGGGCCGGCAGAGTCTCGATGGGGGTACAGCTGTCCAAAAGTGATGGATTGGAACGGTGATGGGAAACAAGACATTCTGATGAGTAGTAGCTTGGCAAACCACCAGATATATTTAAACATAGGTTCATCAAAGAAACCAAAGTTTGCGGCACCAAAATCTCTCTATTTTGAAGGACTTGAACTTCACGGTACATGGCGCTCTCAACCTGCCGCCGGAAGAATGGGAAGTAATATGGTCTACATCACCCTCGATGATGACAATGAATTTCATATGTACAAGCAATTGGATTTGCAAAATGTGGTGGATGGAGGTAAATTGATTCTGGAAGATGGCAGTACGATTAGCGCTAGCTATTTGCATGCCGGTGGTACAGGTAGAGCTAAGTTAGTGTTATATGATTGGGATGAGGATGGAAATCCGGACTTGATTGTAGGCACTCCAAGACATGGTTCGGTTCCGAACCCGGAAATAGGATTACCTAAATCCAAAGGACTAAAGGGCGCCTCGGTATTGTTCCTCCGTAACTCCGGCACCAATACTCAGCCGGTTTTTGAGTTTCCCAGATTTATCAGGTATAAGGGCAAACCCATTTACCTCGGGCAACATTCCTGTTCACCGGCTGTGTGGGATTATGGGCAGTCTGGTGGTGCAGATCTTTTAATTGGAGAACAAGATGGTAAAATCAGGTATTATGCCCGAGCTGATTTAACCTGGTAATTGCAATACCTTGTTTTCCAAACTGAGATTGGGTTAGTAATATTTATTGATAACTATAGAACTAAAATCTGGATAAAAAAAGCAACTTGTTTATTCATACCGCTCTGTTGGCTGGTATTTGGGTGCAACTCCCCCAATGAGGTTCAACCTAACGAGCAAAACAATTTTATACCGGTGAAGTAGAAATAGAAATAAATGGAAATTAATAAATTCAGACTCTTAAATATAATAGTAAATATTATGAAATCTTCAACTACAGCTATTCTTCTATTAATGATTTTCTTTTTATTCCAGGCAGATTTATTATTTGCATCGAAGAGTGAAAAAGAATCATGGCCGAATATCCTCATAATTATGGCTGATGATTGCACATTTAGCGATCTCCCCCTTTATGGTGGCGAAAATTTAAAAACACCCAATATTGATAAGCTGGCAGAAGAAGGCCTGGTATTCAATAATGCATTTGTTACTATGTCAATGTGTGTTCCCTGCCGTGCTGAATTATATACCGGGTTGTATCCTGTGCGGAATGGAGTTGCCTGGAATCACTCACGTGCCCGTGACGGAATTACAAGTATTGTACAGTATTTTGATAATTACGGTTACAGGACGGGAATTGCAGGAAAAGTACATGCAAGCCCGAAAAGTGTTTTCCCCTTTGAAAAGGTTGAGGGTGTAGAAAGAAATTGTGTTTCCGTAACAGCTGAATATGACTCGAAAGGTTTGGCTGATTTTGTGAACAGATCGGATAAAGATCCTTTCTGTCTTATTGCTGCATTGGTCGTGCCCCATATTCCATGGACAGTTGGGGATGCCTCTCAATTTGATTTGAATACAATCAAATTACCACCATATCTTGCAGAAACTCTGGAGACAAAAGAGAATTTCGCAAAATACCTTGCTGAAGTCGATGTTCTGGATCAACAGGTGGGAATGACTCTCGATATGTTGGAAAAATCGGGAAAAGCTGATAATACGATCGTAATATTTACCTCCGAGCAGGTAGCGCAATGGCCGTTCTGTAAATGGACCGTTTGGGATCAGGGAGTTCATTCGGGTTTTATTGTACGCTGGCCTGGTAAAGTAGCCCCCGGAACAAGAACAGATGCAATAATTCAATATGTGGATGTATTACCAACCCTTTATGAAGCCATTACATCTAATGAGCTTGAAGGAATTGATGGAAAAAGTTTTTTGAAGGTTTTAAAGGGTGAAAATGAAACACACAGGAATTATGCTTATTTCATGCATAATAATGTACCGGAGGGTCCGCCGTATCCAATCCGCTCACTTACCGACGGGAAATTTCATTATATCCACAATTTGAATCATGAGGCATTATATAATGAAAAACACGTGACAGGCAGAGTGTCTTCGAATAAGTACTGGATGTCTTTGAATAATTACTGGCCTTCCTGGATGTTTCATTCAGCAAGGGATGAAAAAAACGCTTGATTTGGTAACAAGATATATGATGCGGCCGGAAGAGGAGCTTTATGATGTTGAAAATGATCCGTTCGAATTGAATAATCTTGCAT
>CAYSMO010000248.1:0-3815 GCA_964432125.1 uncultured Bacteroidaceae bacterium
CATAGTGGATTATTCCGCTGCTGCTGATCGGCGTAATCAGATCGAGGGAGTTTTCGGACAGGGACTGCATCCTGGATTAGAGGCGTTGCTCTTTCTCCATGAGTTTTGACTCAGTGATGTCTCTTGTATTGAACAAATAGCCACCGATGGAGGGGTCGCCAAGGAGGTTCCTGATGGTTGACATCAGGAAAACCCGCTGTCCGTCTTTTCTCAAAAAAGAATATTCGATGCCAATGGTCTGGTCGGGTGACTGTATCAGATGATCGAATGCTTTTCTGATGGCAGCCCCGTTTTTCTGGTCGATCCTTTCAAAATCTTTCCCTTTCATCATCTCCTCAGTACTGTAGCCCAAAATATGCTCCGCCGAAGGGCTGATATAGGTAAGCCTGAAACTATCGTCGTAAATGGAGATAATCTCAGAGGCATTCTTAAGCAACCAGTGCAGCCTGTCCTGTGCCATTCTCTCCTGTTCAATCTTTTTCTGTAGTTCAATATTTGCTTTTCTCAACTGCTCCTGTGTGACTTTCATCTCTTCGGCGTTTTCCTGGAGAATCTGCTCATTTTTTTGCAGTTCGGCTGTCATTTCGCGTGACTCATCCAGAAGTTTTCTCGTCTTTTCGTTTACCCTGAGATTGAAGAAGGTGCGGGCGATAATCTCCCCAAGCTCCAGCATGAACTGAATGGTAAGCTTGGGTATGCGCGTCTCGAGAAAGGCAAATTCTATGATCCCCTGCAGCTGCTCATTGGTGATCAGGGGAACCAGCAGGATGCTATTTGGCTTCTGATCGCCCAGTATCCCGGAGGTGATGGTAACATAATCGTCCGGTATCTCTGTTCGGTGGATGTAATCCATCTCATAGGCGCACTGTCCTACCAATCCTTCGCCGATGCGAAAAGTCTGATCGATATATTTTCTTCTATTGTAGGCCATTACGGATATGTTCCTGAGCGATTCCGTCTCCTCTTCGTAGAGATAGACGGCCCCCTGAACAGCATTGATGTACCTGCTCAGGCTCCTGAGGATTTGGTAGGAGAGTTCATTGAGCTCGTCATGCAGCCTTAGCACCCGGGAGATCATCTCTTTGCCTTCTGTGATCCAGGTAATCTCCCGCTCTTTCTTGCGGTTGGAGTTGATGTTCAGATGAATGAGCTTTAATGATTTACCAAGCTCTGTTTCAAGCATCTCCGGAGGGGTATCAGGATCCTCTCCCTCTGAAAGGGTATTTGCGAAATCTGAATTCTGTTTCAGGATCTTCTCCGTATCTGCCAGCTTTTTTCTGTATTGCTCTGTCAGCATATCCATGTTCCTCTTCGCCAGCAGCAGTATCAGAAAGATATAAAGCGGCAATCCGTCGAAGATGAACAATCCACTGTTTAAGCGGTGTGCCTCTAACAGCCTGGAGAGGGAGAATCCGGTCTCTTCCGCATAGGCAAAGCCCATCAGGCCGGTTAGTACAACCAAAAAACCGGCAAGGGTAAACAAACCAATATTGCGGTTGGTAAGGATGGCCCGGTATCGCTCAGTTTCCTTAATCATTCTTTTTGTTTTTTCCGGCGGGTGATGCACTATCTATCTTTTCAGTCAGCTCCCTGGTAATGATCTGGAAAAACTGCTCCAGGTTTTCTTCCGACCATCTGAATCCTGCTATCTCAACGACGGCAACCGGCTTATTGGCGGCCAGAATAGGGAAGATGGCCAGGTAGGCAGGTTTTCCTGAACCCAATCCGGAAAAGACAGCCATATATTCATCTGGAATCGATCTGAAAATGGTTACCTGCCGGTTTTTCACTGCCTGACCGGTAAGTCCTTCGCCCTCCCTGAAGCTGTAGGGATCGGATGTGTGTGGGTAGGCATAAGTTGAAAGTGATTCGAAAACCCTGTTTTCGTTGGAGTGATAGAAGATCCCCGACATGATCTCAAGCTCTGTAACCAGGAGCTTGAGCAATTGACCTCCCCACTTTTTTGGGTCAATGGTTGGATCGACACGCCTGACAATTCGGGCGGCAGATCCCTTGATATCGAACGACTCCTGTTTTGCAGGGATTTTCTTTCCGGGGTGTGAAGAACCCGTATTCTCTTTGGATGAAGTTTCATTTTTCAACTCTTTTAGGAAACGGTCGGATGCCGAAGCAAAAAGATATACTGCAGAGGCGACAACCATGATCCAAAGAAGCAGAAGCAGGATGATGCTGATGCTTGTATCGGAACCGGCGATAAGCAGCAGCAACAGCGCGCCCAGGATTACGGTTACCAGGGCGATCCAGCCAAGCAGGTATTTTCTGGTTTTTTTATTCATTCTATTGATTTCGCAGGCGTTCGATCTCCTTGTTGGCCTCTTCCAACAATTGGTATTTCAGTTTCTTCTCTGTAATATCAAGGGCCAGAAAATAGATCTTATAGATTACTCCTTCTTCATCCTTTACCGGGGAGAAGGTAGACATCATCCATACCTCCTCACCTGTTGGTTTCGTTCTTCTGGTAGCACCTTCGTATCTCTTTCCTTTTAGCACCTCCTGCCATATTTTTTCAAATTGCTCTTTTTCAAACTCTTTCAGGAAGAGGCGGTAATTTCTCCCAAGAAACTCTTTCCGGTTCAATCCGGAGATCTCCTCGAAGTTTCTATTTGTATTCAGTATGATCCCGTCCTGATCGAGCTCACATTTAATGATGGCGCTGTTAACTGCCTCACTGAGACTCTCCATCTCCAGGTTTTGTCGTACGATCTCTGCGGCCTGCTTTTCAAGGTTTTCCTGTTGTTGTTTTGTCTGGGTAATATCCACTGCAATATGGAGTATTTTATAGGTGTTGCCCTCACTGTTTTTTATCGGAGTGAAAGTCTGTTGCAGCCAGACCTTTTTACCGGAGAACATATTGAACAGCTCTTCCCTGAATACGCTATTGCCTTTTTTGAGCTCCTCCCAGAAGTTTCTGTACTCTGGAGCATACTTGTCGGCCGCAGAGAATTCATGGTGGTGTTTACCCAGTACCATTTCGCGGGGCGACTCCATCAGCTCCAGGAATTTATCGTTGACATGGGTGAATCTTCCATTCAGATTAAACTCTGCAACCAGCGATGATTCATTCATGGCGTGGAGTATATTGGTGATCTCCATCTCCTTTTTATGCGATTCTTCCTGCGCCTTTTCAAGCTTTTCCAGGTTGGTTTTCATCTCCTGCGCATTGTGCAATAGATGCTCAGCCTGTTCCTCCGACTGGCGGAGCAGGGATGCTGTTTTTTCATTTGTCTTCACCGATTGCAGGGTTGTGGCTATACTCTCTGCCAGCTGATCAATAAAATCAAGCTCATACTCTTCAAGGCTTCTGAAAGAGGCGAGTTCGATGATTCCAAAGATCTCCTCTTCGATCTTTAAAGGAACAAGCAAGACATACCGCGGCTTTGTCTGGCCAACACCAGAGATGACATCACTAAAATCATCAGGCACCTCATTGATATAAATTTTCTCTTTTTCGAGGGCACATGTTCCGGGCAGTCCCTCACCGAAAGAGAAAGTCTTGTCGATATATTTTCTCCGGTCGTAGGCATAGGCAGCAATCGTTTCCAACCTTTTTTCATCTTCATTGTCCTCGGTTGTCAGAAAGATGGTTCCCATCTCAATATTAAGGTACGCGATTAGTTTTTGGATGACCAGGAAAGAGAGCTCTCTGACGTTTTCTCTCTCCGACCTGAGAATCTCTGCAAATTGCGCTATTCCTGCAGCGGTCCAGTTGGCCTTTTTATCTTCTAACTGGCGTCGTTTATCTTCTGAAAGAATACTTCTCAATCGTTCGGCCACTACCCTGATCTCATTTCCGA
>CAYSMO010000249.1:0-3795 GCA_964432125.1 uncultured Bacteroidaceae bacterium
TGTATGCTTCATATTCGAGCTCCTTTAAAAATGAGCTGACACGCTCAGGTATGGAGCCAAAATAGTGATCGTCAAGTTGCTGGTCCTTTGCTGAAGCATGTCCCATCAGTGTTCGGCCGGTAAGTGACAGATCGGGTCTGGCGTAATAGAGCGCCTCATCCACCAGGAAAAATTCCTGCTCCCATCCCAGGTTGGCCTGAACGGCGGTTACATTTTTGTCAAACAGCTGACAAACTGCTGTTGCGGCAACATCCACAGCATTCAGTGCCCGTAACAACGGCGTTTTATGATCCAGAGCTTCCCCTGTGTAAGAGATAAATATGGTAGGAATACTAAGGGTGTCGCCAATCACAAATGCTGGTGAAGACGGATCCCATGCAGTATAACCCCGGGCTTCAAAAGTATTCCTTAATCCACCACTCGGAAACGAGGAGGCATCCGGTTCCTGTTGGGCAAGCGCTTTTCCGGAAAATGACTCCACCAGGTAACCATTTTCAAAATGGTCCAGAAAGGCATCATGTTTCTCAGCAGTTCCTCCTGTCAATGGCTGAAACCAATGTGTATAATGGGTAGCCCCACGATCAACAGCCCATGCCTTCATCCCTACAGCAACCGAATCGGCCATCTTTCGATCAATGGGCATTCCCTTGGAAATCGATTTTTTTACATGTTCATATGCATCCTGGGCCAGATACTTTTGCATTTTTTTATCGTCAAACAGATTAATTCCAAAATAATCTGCTACCTCCTTCGAAGGAGGCTCCACCTTTACGGGTACTCTGTTATTGATCTTTTCAAGCGATGAAAACCTGATAACTGCCATATTATTTAGTTTTAAATTCTTCGCAAGATAATGAGAATTATCTTCCATATGTAATATGACCCACGAATTTTAAAGGCGAAAAACAAAAAAACGGGATGCCTTTTATCAGACACCCCGCATAATTGAGGGATATATTATTTAATATATATATCCTGCTGATTAGTTGGAAAGAACAGGAGCTACAGTCTTGGCCGATTTAACCGTTTTAACAATTACAGCAGCCACCTTGTATGGATCAGCATTGGATGCCGGTCTTCTGTCTTCCAGCCTGCCTTTCCAACCGGCTTCAATGGTGGAGATCGGAATTCTGATGGATGCTCCCCGGTCGGAAACACCAAATGAAAATTTATCGATCGACTGTGTCTCATGTGCGCCTGTTAAACGCTCACCATTATCGGCACCATAAACCGAAATATGATCTTCAATGTAATTTCCAAATTCTTCACAGATAGCAGTAAACAGCTTCTCACCTCCTACGTCTCTCATTACACCGTTCGAGAAATTAGCATGCATACCCGATCCGTTCCAGTCGCCTTTTACAGGTTTCGGATGAATATTAATCCGTACTCCATATTTTTCTCCTACTCGCTCTGCCAGATAACGTGCCACCCACGTTTGGTCGCCCGATTCCTTCGCTCCTTTTGCAAAAATCTGGTACTCCCATTGTCCTTTCATCACCTCAGCATTGATCCCCTCTATATTCAGGCCCGCATCTATACAAGCATCCAGGTGCTCCTCTACCATATTACGACCTACACTGAATTCAGCTCCTACCGAACAATAGAACGGTCCCTGTGGAGGAGGATAATAACCCGGCGCCGGGAAACCCAGCGGAGTATGGTGATTTAAGTCCCACAATACATACTCCTGCTCAAAACCAAACCAAAAATCATCGTCATCATCATCAATCGTAGCTCTTCCGTTGGAAGGATGTGGGGTGCCATCAGAATTCAATACCTCGGTCATTACCAAATAACCATTTTTTCTTTGGGGGTCTTCACAAATAAATACGGGTTTTAACAGACAGTCAGACTTGTCACCGGATGCCTGCAGCGTAGACGAACCATCAAAGGACCACATGGGCGCATCCTCCAGCTTCCCGCTAAAATCAGCAACCACCATTGTTTTACTTCTCATCATCTGGGTCGGCTTGTACCCGTCAAGCCAGATGTACTCTAATTTCGATTTCATAATCATACCTATTTTGAATTGTTAATTATATTTGATTATTTTCATACCCCCTTTTTTTAGGGGCTATTGTTATTTATTTAGTTTTTACACCGCAAATATATATATTATTTTACACAAATGAAATTCTATTTTTGTTTATTTTTTATATTTTTTATACTTTTTTGGTTTCGTTTTAACGCTATTATGTCATTTTTAGTTCGTTTTTATTATTATGTAGATAATTTAGCTTAAATTATTTTTTATTTATATATATATACTTAAAGGGGGTATTGTAATTATTTTTACTATATCATACTTTTCAATCATGCCAAACCAGACAACATTGCCCGGCATGAATCATATTGCAGACTAAAGCAGTTTAAGTATCCGACAAAAATGTTCCGCCATGGATGACTTCATTGGTTCCATTCGTGGCACCCACAAAAAAAAAGCGGGTGTCTGGTTTTTCCCTGACACCCGCTAGCAAGCAGTTTATTGGTTGACTAGCTCAATTCGGTAAAATATTTATAGAACCATGGGATGGTTTCAATACCACGGTAGAAATTCTCCAGCGGAAAATTTTCATTGGGTGAATGTATTGCGTCCGATTCAAGCCCAAACCCCAACAATATTGATTTAACACCCAGAACCTCCTCAAAATCTGCAACAATGGGAATACTCCCTCCACTTCTCGCCGGTACAGGCTTTTTTCCAAATGTCTTCTCAACAGCTTTGCTTGCAGCCTGGTAGGCGGCAGTATCTATTGGGGCAACGTAGCCCTGTCCACCGTGTAGACTCCTGACCTTGACCTTTACTCCGGCAGGCGCCAGGGATGTAAAATATTCTTCGAAAAGTTTATCAATTTTCTTGGAATCCTGATTCGGTACCAATCTCATGGATATTTTCGCATATGCCTTCGAGGGCAGCACGGTCTTTGCTCCTTCACCTGTAAAACCTCCCCAGATCCCACAAACATCCAGACTTGGACGGATACCCGTACGTTCAATGGTTGAGAAGCCCTCTTCCCCGGAGACGGATTCAATATCCAGCTCATCCTGGTATGCATTAAGATCAAATGGAGCCTTGCCCATCTCTTTGCGCTCCTGGTCGCTAACTTCTATTACATCCTCATAAAATCCCGGAATGGTAATGTGGTTGTTTTCATCGGTAAGCTTTGCAATCATATTAGCGAGAACATTGATCGGATTTGCCACTGCTCCCCCGTAAAGACCTGAATGCAGATCGCGATTCGGACCTGTCACCTCAACCTCCAGGTAGCTTAGTCCGCGCAATCCGGTGGTGATCGATGGAACATCCATCGAGATCATGGTCGTATCCGAAATAAGAATCACATCTGATTTTAATAATTCCTTGTTTTGATAACAAAATTGCTTTAAACTCGGCGACCCGATCTCCTCCTCACCTTCAATCATGAATTTAACGTTACAGGGCAATTTGTCATGACGATTCATGAACTCAAAAGCCTTCACATGCATAAAAAGTTGCCCCTTGTCATCGTCAGCCCCCCTGGCATAGATCTTGCCCTCACGAATCGCTGGTTCAAAAGGCGGTGTTATCCACAACTCCATAGGCTCTGCCGGCTGAACGTCGTAATGACCGTAAACCAACACTGTGGGAAGTGCCGGATCAATTTTCTTTTCTGCGTACACTACCGGATGACCAGTGGTCTCTTTGATCTCAGCTGTCTCGGCCCCTGCCTCCAATAAAAAATCCATTACTTTTTCGGCCGCTCTGACCATCTCACCGCGATAGGTATCGCTCGAACTTACTGAAGGAATTCG
>CAYSMO010000250.1:0-2199 GCA_964432125.1 uncultured Bacteroidaceae bacterium
GGGATGATTCATTGTTCCGGAGGAGCACAAACCAAAGTACTGCATTTTGCAGGTAACGTACATATTGTAAAGGACCAAATGTTCCAGATTCCACCGCTTTTCAAGATTATTCAGGAGGAGTCGGGAACTGAATGGAAGGAGATGTACCAGGTTTTCAACATGGGGCACCGTTTCGAAATTTATACAGATGAAAAATCGGCTGTTGAGATGATCGACATTGCTACAAGTTACAATGTGGACGCACAGGTGGTAGGACATGTGGAGGAGTCGGATGAGAAGAAGCTTTCGATCAAAACTGACAGGGGAGTATTTACCTATTAAGACCTATTGGGATGAATGAAAATATCATATTAACAAGACTAGAAGGAATATCAGCGCGCTTTGAAGAGGTGGGAAAACTGATCACCCAGCCGGAGATTATTACCGACATGAAAAGATATGTTAAATTAAATAAAGAGTATAGTCACCTGGAGCCGGTCGTTGAAGCATACAAAAGTTACCAGAACCTGTTGAGCAATATTGACAGTGCAAAGCAGATCATTTCAGAGGAGTCGGATCCGGAAATGAGGGAGATGGCCAAGGAGGAGTTGGAGGAGCTGACAAATAGAAAAATTCCTTTGGAAGGTGAGATCAAGCTATTGTTGGTTCCTGATGAACCGGAAGATGAAAAGAATGCGATCCTTGAGATTCGGGCTGGTACAGGTGGAGATGAAGCTAGTATTTTTGCAGGAGATTTGTACAGAATGTATCTGAAATATGCTGAGACAAAACGATGGAAGGTGGAGACAACGAGTGCCACAGAGGGAACGGTAGGAGGATATAAAGAGATCATTATGTCGGTAACTGGGGAGCGGGTTTATGGCATTCTGAAATATGAGTCGGGCGTGCACCGCGTACAGCGTGTACCACAAACCGAAACACAGGGAAGGGTGCATACTTCGGCAGCTACTGTTGCAGTGCTTCCGGAAGCGGACGATTTTGAGGTCGAGGTGAAGCCGGAAGATATCCGAAAGGATACCTATTGCTCATCAGGCCCGGGTGGACAGTCGGTAAATACTACCTACTCCGCCATCAGGTTAACACATGCCCCAACCGGAATCGTAGTAACTTGTCAGGATGAGAAATCCCAGATAAAAAACCTCGATAAAGCGATGAAAGAGCTTCGGACAAGGCTGTATAACCTTGAATATCAAAAGCGTATGGATGAAATTGCCAGTAAAAGGAAAACAATGGTTTCATCAGGAGACCGTTCTGCGAAGATCAGAACCTACAACTATCCACAAGGACGCGTAACGGACCACCGTATCAACCTCACATTGTATAATTTGAATGCCATCATCGACGGTGAGATAGATGAAATAATTGATAAATTGCGTACGGCTGAGAATGCTGAGAAATTAAAAGAGAGTGGAATGGCATAATCCCCCCATACGTTATGAATTCAGAAGAACTATTCCAGAATATCAAAAAGAAAACAAGCTTTCTATGCGTAGGGCTTGATACCGATTTTAACAAGATTCCCCGCGCGTTGCTCGATAAGGAATACCCGATCTTCGAGTTTAACAAGCGGATCATTGATGCTACTGAGGATCTCGTTGTTGCCTATAAGCCCAATCTTGCTTTTTATGAAAACATGGGAACGGCTGGTTGGATGAGCCTGGAGATGACAGTGCATTATATACGAAAAAATTTTCCGGATGTTTTTCTCATCGCTGATGCAAAAAGAGGTGACATTGGTAATACGTCAACTCTCTACGCCAATGCGTTTTTCAGAAATCTCGATTTCGATGCTATTACGCTTTCTCCTTACATGGGGAGGGATAGTATTCAACCTTACCTGGAATTTAAGAATAAATGGAGTATTATACTTGGGTTGACATCCAACCCGGGATCGCAGGATTTTCAGCAATTGCAGTTAATGGGGAAGGGTCTGTTGTATGAAGATGTAATGCGGACGACGCGGGATTGGGGCACAAGAGATAATATGATGTTTGTTGTTGGAGCCACCCAGGCGGACTCTTTTAAATCCATCAGAAAGATTGTGCCCGATCACTTCTTCCTGGTTCCAGGTATTGGTGCGCAGGGTGGTAGTCTTGAAGAGGTGTTTATGAACGGACACAATAACAGGTGTGGTTTGTTGGTCAATGTTAGCCGCTCTATTATTTATGCTGATGTTACCAGTAAATTTGAGGTTTCTGC
>CAYSMO010000250.1:2299-3775 GCA_964432125.1 uncultured Bacteroidaceae bacterium
GCAACCCTGTCGCACCTAACAATTCCTCCAAATATATTGATCAGAATGGCTTTAACATTTTTATCCTTCAGGATGATCCTAAAGCCAGCTTCAACTGTCTCAGCATTGGCAGTGCCCCCTACATCCAGAAAGTTGGCTGGACTGCCTCCCGATAGTTTAATAATATCCATTGTTGCCATGGCAAGACCTGCGCCGTTAACCATACAGCCGACGTTTCCATCGAGCTTAATGAAATTAAGGTTGTATTTGCCTGCTTCAACTTCTGTTGGGTCCTCTTCATGAATATCCCTCATCGCTGCGTACGCCGGATGGCGAAAGAGTGCATTATCATCCAGGTTCACCTTGGCATCTGCTGCCATAATGCGATTATCGGAGGTCTTGAAAAGTGGGTTTATTTCAAACAGTGAAGCATCGGATTTTTCATAGGCTTTGTATAACGCTGTCACAAACTCCGTCATCTGCTTAAAGGCAGCTCCCCTTACCCCCAGATTAAATGCGATATTCCTGGTTTGGAAGGGCTGAATACCGGCCGATGGATCAATCTCCTCTTTGAAGATCAGGTGAGGTGTTTTCTCTGCAACTGATTCAATGTCCATTCCACCTTCTGTAGAGTACATAATAATATTTCTTCCGGTGGACCTATTAAGGAGTACCCCCATATAAAACTCTTCAGGATCGGTTTCGCCCGGATAAAAAATGCCCTGTTCAACAAGTATTTTTCTAACCAGCTTTCCCTCAGGTCCTGTCTGATGTGTTACCAGGGTCATGCCCAGAATTGATTCTGCATGTGCTTTTACCTCATCTATGCTTTTGGCGATCTTTACGCCGCCTCCTTTGCCGCGTCCTCCGGCATGAATTTGGGCTTTCACTGCAAAAGTTGTGGCACCGGTTTCCTTACTTATTTTTTCAGCGGCTTGAATTGCCTCTTCCGGTGTTTCGGCCACGGATCCCAGTGGCACACTTACTCCAAAATGGTTTAATATTTCTTTAGCCTGGTATTCGTGAATGTTCATAGGTATGTTTTTATGGATCCTGAGCAAAAATATCTATTTTTTTTCGGGATACTGCGATATAGTTTCAGTATTTTCGCAAAAATGCTTACACAATGAGAAAGCTTCTTAATGAGGAACTCGACAGAATGGATGTCGACAGTTTTAAAGAATCCCAAAAGATACCAGTCGTTGTAATTCTTGATAATGTCAGAAGCATGAATAATATAGGCTCGGTTTTCAGAACTTCAGATGCTTTCAGGATTAAATTGATCTTATTATGCGGAATCACAGCAGTTCCACCCAACAAGGAGATTCACAAGACTGCTTTGGGGGCGACAGAATCTGTTGATTGGAAATATTATGAACGGACCGCAGACGCTCTTGAAGAATGCAGGAAGCAGGGATACACTGTTTGTTCAGTAGAGCAAGCGGAAGGAAGTATCATGTTGGAGTCGTTCAGGATTCATCCGGGTGAAAAGTATGC
>CAYSMO010000251.1:0-3701 GCA_964432125.1 uncultured Bacteroidaceae bacterium
TACATAAAGAACGAAAAGAATGATGAAAAGAGGTTATATTAATCGGTTTAAGCTAATACAAGCAGTAATCATTAATGAAGAAGAAGGAGGGAAAGGGCTTGATCATAAAGAACTTCTTGCAACGGTAGATAGAGATCAAATCTTCAGAAAATTAGCAAAAAGCAATCCGAAGTTAGAAAAAATTGGAAAATTCTACATCACTGATCAACCTGTTGAAGAGAAAAACTGGTCACTATTATCGAAAAAAGAGAAATCGCGGTTATTAAACCTGTACGAAAAGCTTAAAAAGTCAGCTAATCTTGATGAAGTCATCGTAAAGCTCACCGAGGAAAAGAACAAATACCCAAATGTACCTACGATTTATAATTATTTAGGAATTGCATATGAGCGATCTGGCAAATCAGCTCAATACTATGATATGTTGATTGAAACAAATAAGAGATTTCCAGATTATATCTTTGGAAAGATCTCATTAGCAGAATACTATATCAGTGTAAATAAGTACAAAAAAATACCAGTACTTTTTGGAAACAAGTTTGAAATAACAGAGCATTTTCCTGAAGGGACAGAAATCTATCATATTTCAGCGGTTCGGGGCTTTTATTATATTACAGGGAGATATTTTCTAAAAACAGGAAAACTGGAAATGGCCTACAAATCCTATTTTTTATTAAGTGACCTTGACAGTGATCATGAAATAACAGACATTCTTGGACGGGAATTATTGGCCTATGAAATGAATGAATTCGCCGAGAAAATGAAAAAAAGTGAAATGTCTTCCAGACGTAGGAGAAGGTATCAATAAAAATTTCTCATGCTAGATTTGTATTGCCCTTTCCATAAAGATTTTGGTTATCAGATCAGTATCCTGAATTCTATTGAGAAGATTATGTCCCCGGGTTCAGATTCTGCATCAGCGAATCAATTGCATCGTCCATGAATGGCATCTCCTCCTGTAATTGAGTTTTGCACCACGCTTCGTTCAATGCTTTTTCGGCGATGTTGTAAAGGATTCCCGGTCGCATTTCAATGCAGGCGGGTCGGTATACCATCTCTCCGAGTTTTTCAAGCATTTTTTCCGGTACAATTTCATACATGGTTTGTATATCGGGTACAGGGGCGAGTAAGCTCATTCCAGCCACCACACCATTCTCTTTATCCACAAAAAGCAGTACAAACGGGAAATGAGCTTTCACCCCGGGCTCTTTGACGGCCTTGGGTAGCAGCACCAGATCAATCTGAAGGACCCTGTCTGATACTATCTTTTTCGAGACTTTTGCTGCGCTTTTATAGGAATATCTTATATCAAATTTAATTGGAAATTTCTTTGGTTCGGGCAGTTCAAACCGGGTGCTCCATTTTTGATTTGATGCCGAACCTGTGGGAGTACGCACAAACACCTCTTCGTCTGATGCTGATCCATAGTTTAGAAATTCCGGATCAATAACGGCTTTCGACAGTACCCACACTGCCTGTTCAAGCAATACCGGCAAGTCGCTCAATGATTTACCTTCGGGGAATGCTGGAACGTACCCCGGTACGATCTCTTCCAGGCGGGGCCAGTTCTTCTTTCCCCTGAAGCTTTCTCCTGCTTTTTTTATAGCATCCAGGTCCTCTTTTTCCAGCTCTTCACGGTCAACAAAGGAAAGCATGAGGTAGGGGATGGTTAGCACTGCCGTAGGAAGTGACTTTTCTCCCAGCTCTTCAAGTTCAAAGAATTTGAAGAAAGCTTCATAGCCTATATAGGCTGAAATCGCAAAAAACTCTCCGTTTGATCCCATTACAGAAATAAAATAGATCCGATCGGTACCGGGTATTCTAATACCGAATACATCTGCCTCATGTAGCTTTTTCCAGGGCTGCATCAGCTTTATTTCGCGGGCAGACTGATAGATGCTGCTCCAGGTATTTGCAGTGAGATTTTTTGTTGGTGTGCTAATATACGGGGAGGGCTTATATGTCGATTTTGGAGTTGTCGGAGGTTCGGGCAACTTGTCAAATTTGTCACGGACGGCAATGAACAGGTCCTCTGCTGTTTTCAGGGGAAGTCCGGCTTTTTCAGCAGCAGCTTTTATGTCGGGCATTTTCCCGGCGTTAAAGTCAGGTAGCAGTAGCTCCATGAATTCATTCATTTTTTGAAACGTCTTATCCTCTTCCGGATCAGAATCTGAGTCAAAATGGTCATGGTAATCATTTAGTTCAATCTTTGTTTGAAGAATTTCTTCGGTGGTAGGAATGATCTGGTGCCGGATGCTCAGAAGAGGTTCATCCGTAAAATTATAACCAAATGAATTGAAGTCTTTTATCAATTGTCGAAAACCCCGTTCGGTCATGGCATTAAAAGAAACAGATCTCATTCTCTCATCATAATAAAACTCGGCAAAGTGAGGATGTTTTCCCATTTTACGATGCGTGCACCTGTATACACCGTCGTAAAACTCGGATTCAAAACTGTTTTTTAGTTTTGTAGGCTTAAGCGAATTCAGGGGGTGATCGGACATATGCCAAATCAGTTCATCGTTTCCATGGAATGTCCTGGGATAGTTTGCTCCGGAAATCAGCAGCATATAGGGCAGTGGATCATCTTCAATGTCTTCAAGCAAATCCGGATCATCTTCAATATCGGGGTTGTATTCAGTGGCGAAAAAGAAGATCTCTTCCGGACCATAGCTCTTGAAAGCACCGATGGGTCCGAATGACTGCCAGCAGGATCCGTTAAAGCCGATCAGGTTGGACCAAAGAATAATATCATTTTCGGTATTCAAAGAGGTCATGGCGGGAGAGAACAGCTGGTACTCCATGCTGCTAAAGACATCCCTCATCATAAAAAAATCTTTTTCAGGCTGAGCAGCGATCTCCGCAAAGCTGTAATACCAGGGGACTTTTGCCGCCCGCATCAGGAATTCGCGTTCATCTCCTTTGAATCTTTGAAATGCCGGGTATTTAAGGAATTTGTGGATCAGTCCATCTCTTTTGAGTGCTTTGTGAATCAGACACTGACTCTTAAAAAAACTGACTGCTGTAGAATCAAATTTATCGATTACATTGCTGTACAACCGGAATTGCTGGTTCAGTTTATTTTCAAGTCCCTTGTACCTGGCAGTATAAGGGATAAGAAAATTGCTGATTAACGTTTCGGATGCACTGCTGTTTTTCTCACAAACAGCACGGAGTTCATTGTACGACATCATATGAAGGCTTTTTTAATTGTATTTACAGCGTTCTCTATTATTTAAAGGCAGTCGCCATGCGTTCCTGCTCTGGTTTTGATATGCCAAAGCCGGTAGCTACTGGTCTCCATCTTCCGACAACGGATGTTATAGTAGTGATGAGGTTATTGGCTTCTTTTGGCGCAATCCGGAAGTATCCGGCTACCTCTCTTGCCAGCCCCAAGTCAAGTGAATTGTCATCTTCGGAAATGTTGAGGCTTAGTCCCGAACCTGATTCGGCTGGATTTATATCATATGCCGGGGAAAGAACCCACCCTTCATCTGTAAGAATAAAACCATGATTTCTCAGGTGATCATCGGTATTTGACACACAGATATAAAATACAATTCTTTTCCATAACTCCTTGAGGTTTTCATTTACCCTGGCTCCGTTCTGTATGATGAATTCCGCGATCTCCAGGTAACTGTTTTTGAAAATTCATGGTTCCTGCTGTTATTTATTCTTTTTGGGTGCTCTCTTTTTTACTGTCA
>CAYSMO010000252.1:0-3693 GCA_964432125.1 uncultured Bacteroidaceae bacterium
GGTATTTGGGTTTCCCTGAATGACCATGTAACTGTCCGGCAAAAAGGAGGGACAGTATCAACAATGCTGTGAGATTTCTGTACATGCCAAAAAGGATTACGTGTATTCTTCGTTCCACCGGAAACGAAACAGTGTAAAAGTATTTACTTTTTACATTATTTCTGAAGTTTCCGTTGCCAAGCGATGGTTATTGGTTGTAAGTATCTGGAAATTTACGTATATTCGTGTCACTTTATTATTAAAACGTGCCACCCATGAAGGGTATACTGATTGTTAGCTGACATTTTCAACTGGAATGCATATCTCTGACGGAATCATAAGCACCCCAATAAGTATCGTGGCAAATGTTGCAGCACTGGGACTGGTTTATGCTACAGGACGTAAGACGACGGCAGAGGAAATCCCGCAAATGGGCATGACCGGGGCGGCCCTCTTCGTGGTTTCGCTCATCCATTTCCCGGTAGCCGGCTCGTCCATACACCTGGGGCTGTTTGGTCTTGCCGGCATTATTCTTCGCCACCGCGCATTCCCCGTTGTTTTCACCGTTCTTTTGTTCCAGTCGTTGATCTTCCAGCATGGCGGATTGCTGGCCATTGGGGTCAATGCATTGAATATGGGTGCCGGGGCGTATGTTGCATGGATGATATGGCGCATCGCCGTGATGCCTTCATACCTGAAAGCGATATTGGCCGGATTGACCGGGATTCTTATACCGGCATCGCTGATGGTACTTGAATTCAGAGTTACGGGATACGGAGCATCCATCACGCTGTTGCTAACAGTGTACATGCTGGCGGCTATCATCGAAGGAGGCATTACCCTTTCGGCAGTGATGTTCCTGCATAAAGTAAAGCCGGACATCTTGAATGTGGAAGTACATGAATAACGCACAAAAAAATATAAGAACCATGGTAAAACATCTTATTTTTCTGATTTCACTAAGCATTATGGTGTCCACCGGCAGCGCTCTGGCTCACGGAGTTACCGTTGACATAAGTATTAAAGGAAGAGTGGTTATTTTAGGAGCATCCTATTCACCCACTCAACCACTCGTGGATGCATCGGTATTTATTTACTCCCCGGCCGAACCTGAAAATGAATGGCAGACAGGCAAAACAGACAGGACAGGTCATTTCGCATTTATACCGGATGCTAAAGGTGAATGGTCGGTTGTAATTGATGACCAGAAGGGACATATGAGAAAAACCACCATTGTTTTTGCCCCTGATTTGCCTGACGAAAGTGAAATTACTGAAGAAACGTTTACCAAACCAGTTGATTCTGCAGGTAACGGGCTGAATACTAGCCATAAGATCGTAATAGGCCTTTCATTACTCATCGGTATTACCGGATTGTTCTACGGACTGAAAGTCAGGCAGGAGCGAAAGAAAAATACGGGTAATTGAAGCACAGCTTTTTAGATAAGTACAGTCACCTGGATTCACCGGTGCACCGGCTTGATCCGAGGATAAAGATCAGTGCCGCACTTGCTGCTATTGTCATTATTACGACTGAACCTGTTTCCGGAAGGCTTATGCATTTTGCGATCTATTCTGTCATAATCCTTGTAATTGCAGGATTGAGCAAGATACCCTTCAGATATTTGCTGAAACGGATGCTCATTCTCTCTCCATTTATTCTGATGGCTGCACTTTTCTACCCGGTTTCTCAAATGCAGGTTCAGGAAGTTTCACTTAACTCCGACTGGAGGTCCCTTGCTGAGGTCGGACTTTCAGTATTCTTGAGAGCCTCCCTGGCACTTTTGATTCTCTTGCTGCTGAGCTCCACTGAGAAATTTCACCGGTTGCTGAGGGCCATACGCGGGCTGAAAATACCAGCCATTGTAACCACCATATCAGCGTTGCTGTACCGATACATTTTCCTTTTGTCCGATGAATGGCTCAAAACTGCAAGGGCGCGCGATAGCCGGACTCCGGGGGTACTCCGATCCAACAGATTAAAGGTATATGGAAATCAGGTGGCGGTGGTATTCTACAGAAGCTGGGAACGATCGCAGGTTATCTACAAATCGATGCTTTCACGGGGCTTCGATGGAGAGTTTCCCGATACGCAGGAGATGAAACTCAGGGATTCTGATATTGTATTCTCCCTCCTTTTTATTGGTTCGTTACTTGTAATAAAGCTGATCCTGTAAGATGCCGTCGGGAATCAAGATAGAAGATCTGAGCTTTTCATATCATCCTGGTACGAGGGTATTGAAGTCTGTTTCCCTGGAGATAAATCCGGGCGAGAAGTTCGGCATCATCGGGCCCTCAGGCTCCGGAAAATCGACCCTGCTGCTCCATCTCAACGGAGTGCTGGCCGGGGAAGAAGGGAAGGTGACCATAGGCAACACCCCGGTAATCGCAAAAAACCTGCGGGAAGTCAGAAGAATGGTAGGCCTCGTATTCCAGAATCCCGACGATCAGCTTTTCAATCCCACCGTGGAGGAGGATGTAGCCTTCGGTCCACTGAACTTTGGCCTGATGGCAACTGAAGTTAATGAAAGGGTGATGGAGGCACTTGCCATGATGGACCTCTCCGGATTTGAAAAGAAGACGTCTCATCATCTATCCCTTGGCGAGCGCAAAAGGGTTGCCCTTGCCACTGTGCTATCGATGAAGCCAGAGGTCCTGGCATTTGACGAACCATTCTCCAACCTGGCCCCATCCATGGTATTGCAGCTGATTGAAGTAATGGGTTCCATGAAATCCACCCAGGTGATTGTTTCACAATCGGTGTTACCGATGATGGCCCTGTGCAACCGGATGGCCATACTGCAGGACGGGGAGATCATGGCTGTTGGGGAAACCCGTGCATTGGTAAAGGACCGGCCGCTTATGAAGGCCTCAGGACTTGATTTGAGCCTATATCGCAGTGTTTGCCGTGATCTGTAAGATCTGTTTGGAAGACTTTGATGTGGCGTAAATGTACAATTCGGCATAAAAAATCACTATTTTTATCCTTATCGGTACAGCAAAAAATCAGGAGTATGCAAAAACTTACCATTTACCTTATCACGGCATTATTTTTTGTTTCATGCGTGAGAAATTCCGGAACGACGGGAAGTCAGGATGGTATTATCTCAAGCGAGGAAACCACCCATGAGAAACTGACCGAGCAACATAAAGAGGCGATTAGGGAGAAGTATTTGACAAAAGGCAGGGAGATCGCCTCCGCTGCCCAGGCAGAACTGTTGAAAGTTGTTCAGGGTGCCATGGCCAGCGGGGGTCCGGGTTATGCAGTTGAATACTGCAATTTGGAAGCCCTGGACCTGAAGGACAGCCTGTCTACCTTGCATAACTGTACTATTCAACGCTTATCCACCAAATACAGGAATCCTGCTGATAAACCGGTTACGGGAATAGAAACAGAGCAGCTGAATTCCTATGAGATGTTGCACAAAAAAGGGGAACCCCTCACGCCAGTGGTTTTCATTGTGGGTGATGAAGTGGAATATTACCAACCCATTATGATTGGTTCGGGTGCATGCCTATTGTGTCACGGAGATCCGGCGACTCAGATCGCCAAAGAGACACTCAGCATGATCAAGGAGCGTTACCCAAATGACCTGGCCACCGGCTATGCTATGAATGATTTCCGTGGGGTATGGAAGATCACTTTTTTACATTGATTTTGGTCAACGTGTAGCATCATTCAGGAGCTCAATTCGTGCAAAACCGGGTCTGGCAG
>CAYSMO010000253.1:0-3683 GCA_964432125.1 uncultured Bacteroidaceae bacterium
CAAAGAAAAGAAACTATCAGAATAGATGTGGATGCATCGGAAATCACTTATACCATGCAAGCCGGTCTGGGGGCTTCATGGCATGCTATTGAAGATATTTACCCTCTTAACAATGAAAGATATAAATACCCGGTAAGGGAGAATAACCCCCTTGGCAGTGCCTGGGGAGGCAATCCGCCGGTAAGTGACACCAGTGCATGGAGACAAATTAAGGATCATGCTTCATGGCTTGGTCTGAATTTTTTAAGGGTGGAACTAACCCACCGGATGTATGAACCTCATCGCGGAACGTTCGACTGGAACAATGATGAGATGCTGGCTCTGTATCAGATTCTTGATTGGTGTGAGGAAAATGAGGCTGATGTTTTTCTTCAGCAGATGGCCGGACATGTTGATTGGAATTCGATTCCGGGTGTACACCCGTTGATTAGTGCACCAAATAATCTTGATGATTTTGCAAATGGAATCGCCACATTACTTGAATATCTTGTTAATGAGAAAAACTATTCATGCATAAAATACTTCTGTATGACCAATGAACCCCCCGGGCCTGTGTGGGGTTACTGGTGGGAATACGGGGATGCCGAGGGTTCTATTGATGAAGCTTGGAAGAGACTTAAAGAAGAGTTTGACCGGAGAAAAATAGACATACCTATATCAGGTCCGGACTGGACAGGCTTACCGCCTTTTAATGAAAACATAATTGGGTTTGCAGATTATCTGGGAGCTATTGATATCCATTCTTACAAGGGTGTTACAGAAAGTGGGGAATCTATTCTCAGAGATTGGGCCGAATGGTCTCATGCACAAGGCAAACCATTTCTGCTGACAGAGTTTGGTAATATGAACCTGGGATGGGGAACGGATGACCCTGGTCCGAAATCTTTTGATGCGGCTATTTCAAATGCCAGTGATATTATCCGCGGAATGAGAGCTGGTGTGGATGGCTTTAACCGTTGGAGCTTTACAAACAGGGGTGATCTTGACGGGCAATGGCAGTTAATCAAAACGTTCGATCGGGTTGAAAAGAAATATTTAGCTGAGGTGGTACCAGAACCGGAAGCATATTATGGATTTGGAATGATATCCAGGTTTCTCGCAAAAAACTCCTCAGTTATAAGCTGTAAGAACGATCTGCCTGACAGTATAATGATGTCAGCAGCGGTACTTAGTCCCGATGGTGAATTAAGTGTCTTTATCATAAACCATCAGGAAACTGATGTGGAGTTGACATTAAACGTCCTGAACTTCCCCGGGAAAGAACTCCACCTATATCAGGCTTCTGAAGCCCTTGTAAATGAAGCTGGTTACCAGGCTGCACCTGCTTCTTCCTTTATGTCCAACCGTAAAATGAACATTAAGATCCCTGCCAGAAGTATAAACACGGTTAGCAGTTATAAACTTTCTTCTGAACAAGGAGGGATAATAAAATAAAAAAGCATGAAAAAGAACTCTTTAACAATTCTTACTCTTATTTTTTATTTGAGTATTGCAAATCCGGACGCATTTGCTCAGCCAATTGGTTCAGCTATTAGTCTAAATGGCATCTGGGATTTTGACCAAACCTCAAATGCATTTCCTCCAGATAAATTTACACGAAAATGCCCGGTTCCAGGATTAATACATCTCGCAGAACCTAAGATAGATGCGTACAATAAAATTTTTAAAAAACCAGAGGATTACAGCAATCTGTTTTTACTTCCTTATCAGGACACATTGCAGCAATTTGTCCGGGACTACAGGAATTTGAGTTATGAACCGAAATACAGCTGGTACCGTCAGATGGTCGACATTCCAAAGGATTTGGGTGAAAAAGAGGTTTCACTAACTATTCTGAAAAGTCAGTTTGTTACACAAGTATATGTGAACGGACAGGATATGGGACAATCTATTGCCAATTATACACCTTTTCGATTAAATATTACGCAGGCCTTAAAACCAGGAATGGAAAATGAAATTTTAATCCGTGTAGGGGAGAGGGTTTGGCTTCCTCCTTGGGCAGCCGGGAGTACAGATCAGGAAATATCGAATTATTTGCCAGGCATTTGGGATGATGTATTCCTCTCATTTTCAGGAAAACAAAAAATCCAGAAAAACCTGATTCTACCTTCCGTAAAGGAAAAATCTGTGACTGCTAAACTTATAGTCAGGAGTTTCTACCATCAGCAGTTAACAAACAGGGATCCCAATACAGATATTGTAAATGCGGAAATTACAGTTAAAGAAAAGAAATCTGGCAGGCCTGTTGCCACAGCGATAATCTCCGGTGATGCTATCCGAGACAACGAAACGCAGTTTGAAGTGACATTTCCTGTTCCGGAATTTCATGTCTGGTCTCCGGAAGAGCCGTTTCTTTATGAGGCAGAAATTAAACTATTTGACGGTGACAAGTTTTCGGATATGACCACATCTACTTTTGGAATGCGTGACTTTGAGCGACGTGAACAGTTTTTTTATCTTAACGATGAAAAATATTATTTAAGGGGAGCTAACATCACACTTCATCGTTTCTTCCAGGATCCGGAATGTCAGGCACTCCCATGGGATCGAGAGTGGGTTAAAAAAATGCTGATAGACCATCCGAAAAGTCTCGGTTGGAATGCCATGCGTATCTGTGTGGGTATTGTTCCGCGTTTCTGGTACGACCTTGCTGATGAATATGGAATGGTATTCCAAAACGAATGGATGTTTTGGCAAACGCATGGCTGGAACGAGCAAATCCGTGAAGAATACAGGGACTGGGTGTGGACCGATGGTAATCACCCTTCCATCGTAATCTGGGATGCAATTAATGAAAACAAGCAGTTTTTTATTGGTAATGTGCTTATTCCAGAATTGATGAAACTGGATCCAACCCGGAAATGGGATGCTGCTTATATGAGGGATGAAGAACATGTATATCCGGGTATAAATGATATAGACGAACCTCATCCTTACCGTGTAATGAATTTTATGACATCCACCGACCCGGAGGCATATATACGAAATAACCCCTACCTGCTTGGTAAACTGGACGATTTTTATGACCACAAAATTAACTCCCTTAGTGGCTCAGCCGCATTGATCGTAAACGAATATGGATGGAATTGGCTTTGGCGTGATGGACAACCGGCTAAGTTGACTAAAAATGGGTATGATTTTCTTGTGGGCAAAGATGCTACATCAGAGCAAAGACGTGAGTTGCAGGCATACTGGTTGCAATGCGAAACCGAATGGTTGCGTGCTGAACGCTCCATTGCCGGAGTACTGGCATTTACTCATTTAACTAATAATTACGGTTTTACAGGCGATTGGTATATGAATGATATCAAAGACCTGGAACCTGCTCCCGCTTTGAAATGGTTTAAACATGCATTTGCCATGACCAATGTGTTTATCGACCTTGCAGATCAGCGATACTTTCCTAATGGCAGCTACTCTGCAGGCGAAGATCTGGCGTTGAATCTGGTGGGGATCAATGATGAGAACCAGCATATATCGGGTAAAGTTCAATTGATAATTTTAAATTCACAAGGAAAACAAGCGCTTCAAAAGGAATACGAAATCTCAATTCCTCCACATGGACGCACCAATTTACCGGTGTTTTTTAAACTTCCAGACCAGGAGGGAGGGTACATGGTAACAACCCGCTTTTCACAAAGCGGAAAGAATGAAATATATAAAAGTCGACGTTATATTCGCAT
>CAYSMO010000254.1:0-3667 GCA_964432125.1 uncultured Bacteroidaceae bacterium
TTCAAGTTCATCTACGGTTTTTCCTTCAAAGCTAATTAAATCATTTATTCCCTCGACCTTTCCATAAAACAATCGGTCTTCGGAGGCAAAGTGCACAGAACCTATAAAACCCTTATATGTAATAACGTTTCTCATATTAAATCCTTTGATTTTAATTCATTAAGTACTAAATCAACTTGATAAGCTTTCAATATATTCTCAGGATGTGGCCTATGAAGTTTAATACTATGGTTTAACTTCTCATTGAAAAAAAGTACCCGAGAGCCTGACCCCTGTAATTCAACGTAGCCAAAGCCGCTCATCATCCTCTTTAATTCACTGTATTTAAAATCCTTTGGTCTTGTCAGAAATCTGGAAATCAGTTTTTCAAATTTTGTCATCCAATTGAAATATATAATACAAAAATAAAAATTATAATAATAAAACGCAACTAAATGATAGTGGCATTATATATTCTTAGTTCTTCCTCATTCCAATGTTTTCCTGGTGTGTAATATATGATACCACCATCCTTGCAAAGAAGATTTCATTGAATTCGGTAAAACGATTGGAATAAATGAAAGTAGAATAATAAAAATTCTTGCTCCCTTTCTGAACGAACAGCCTGAGGCAGAGAAGTTAGTTAACAGATCATTTTTGGATAAGGAAACCAGAATGCTTTATAAAGAGCACTATAAAGAACGGTTGGCGATGCTCAATTTGATATAGCGCATCTGCCCCGCTACAACGAAAAAATTTAGATTAAAGATCGGAGGGCCAAAAAATAACCTACTGGGGGGCTGAATCTGACTTATATCTGGAATTCAACTTTTCACTGATGGATTGTCATCCCGGAATGTTATCTTTGTGCTGATAAAATCAGATCATGGGAAGAAAGAAATTACCTGCTTACCAGGGCGTTACAATTGAAGATATTGCTGCTGAAGGAAAAGCCATTGTTCGCATCGACGACATGGTAGTGTTTGTTCCAGGGGCGATCCCCGGCGATGTGGTCGACCTGCAGGTAACGCGGAAACGAAAAAAATACCGGGAGGCGAGAATTACGAAATATATCAGCTACTCCGATCTGCGGATCGAGCCGTTCTGCTCCCATTTTGGCACCTGCGGCGGTTGTAAGTGGCAGCACCTCCCCTACCGCGATCAGCTGCAATACAAAGAGAAGCAGGTGCGGGATGCGCTACAGCGGATCGGGAAAATCGATATCGAGGATTCCTTCCCGATTATCGGTGCAGAGGAGACCCGATTCTACCGCAACAAACTGGAGTATACCTTTTCCAACCACCGGTGGCTCACGGGCGATGAGACGGCGACGGATCATGTCATTGAGAACAGGAATGCCCTGGGGTTTCATGTGGCAGGGAGGTTCGACCGCATCGTGGATGTGGGGAAATGCTACCTGCAACCTAATCCCAGCAATCTCATTCGAAATACCGTAAAGGCGTTTGCCCATGCGAAAGGACTTAGCTTTTACGACCACATTACCAACGAGGGACTGCTCAGAAACCTGATCATCCGCACCGCATCAACGGGTGAGCTGATGGTGGTGCTCTCCGTGCAACACGATGAGCCGGTGGTGTATGAGATGCTGGATGACCTATACAGTAAGGTGGATGGCATTACCAGTCTGATGGTTGTGATCAACCCCAAGCTGAATGAGACGCTGTACGACCAGGAGATCAAGGTGCACCAGGGGCAGGACCATATCATTGAGGAACTCGACGGACTGAAGTTTAAAATCGGACCGAAATCATTTTTCCAGACCAATACCATGCAGGCGCTGCAGCTCTACAGGAAGACAAAGGAGTTTGCCGGACTCACCGGCAGTGAGAACGTCTACGACCTCTATACCGGCACCGGTACCATCGCCAACTATGTGGCCGGTGTAGCGAAAAAGGTGGTCGGCATTGAGTCGGTACCCGAGGCGATCGCAGATGCGGAGATCAACGCTGCGCTGAACGGCATCACCAATACCGTTTTCCGCACCGGCGATATGAAGGATCTTTTTAACGAAGCCTTTATCACGGAGCATGGCCGGCCCGATGTGATCATCACTGATCCTCCCCGTGCCGGGATGCACCCCGATGTGGTGGCCCAACTGCTCAAAGCGGCCCCGGAGCGAATCGTCTATGTAAGCTGCAACCCCGCCACGCAGGCGAGGGATGTTCAGCTACTATCAGAGGGCTACATTGTATTGAAGAGTCAGCCCGTGGATATGTTCCCCCACACCCACCATATCGAAAACATCCTGCTGCTGAAGCGTAAAGACTGATCCTTATTTGATACCCCGCGGTAACTTCGCATCTGGCCAGTCGTTACTAAAATCCTTCCAGTAGTCGGAGATCGTCGTTTTGATATCCCGCCGCAAAATAAGTATCCCCAACAGGTTGGGAACGGTCATCAGTGCAATAGTAATATACGACAGGTTCCATACAATGGTAGTATCGGTAAACGAAGCGATGAAGAACGCAAACACATAGAACAACCGGTAGACAATCACATACTTTGTCCCCCAGAGGTAGGTCACCGCCCTGTCGCCGTAGTACGACCATGAGATCGCTGTTGAGAAAGCAAAGAGCAGCAGCCCGATCGCAACGATATACTGTCCCGAATCTCCAAGAATGCTCCTCTTGAACGCCTCCGTTGTGAGTGCCGCACTGTGGATCAGCGATTTTCCATGAAGGTAGAAGTTCCCACCCGAGAGATCGGGCCGTCCCCTGTCCACCGGAAGCAGACCTGTATACAAATCATCCCCCACATACACCCGCACATCCTCTGCAAATGACTCGGCATGTAAAATGGTGATCCCGTCGGTGGTGATCACCCCCTCCGATACCTCAAGTGCTCCAGCGTATCGTTGGAGCGTCGTGTCATTGCTGAAGTAGCGGCTTAGCAGCCGGATGTTTTTTGCATCGTGGCCGTCGTATGCTCCGGCGAGGATCTCCATGTCGGCCTGCTCAAAACGGTTGTCGATCTTCTCGTTCCACACCCCCGAGGAGAGCAGTACCAGTCCGGTGAGTGTGCAGATCAGGATCGTATCGATAAACGGTTCGAGGATCGCAACCATCCCCTCCGACACCGGCTCGTGTGCACGGGCTGCGGAGTGGGCAATAGGCGCAGAGCCCTGTCCCGCCTCGTTGGAGAAGAGTCCCCTGTTCACCCCTTTATTAAAAGTGAATGCAAAAGAGGCTCCCAAAAATCCTCCAATAGCCGCGGTACCGGTAAAGGCATCGGTAAAGATGGAGAAGAATGAAGGGATAATATTTTCGTAGTTGGTGCCAATCACCAGAATCGCCCCAACCACATAGATCAGCGCCATCGTCGGAACTAGGCGGGAGGTTACCCTGGCAATCCGCTTGATACCCCCGATAATAACCAACCCAAGTAGCACGGCCAGCACACCGCCGGTGATGATATGTTCAATGCCGAATGAAGAGTAGAGCGCCGCGGAGATGCTGTTGATCTGTGGCAGACTCCCGGTGCCGAACGACGAGAGGATCGTTGCAAAGGCAAAAAAGGCGCCCAGCACTGCACCGGTCTTGATCAGCTTTCCCGAGCGGGTTTTGATATTCAGCCGCTTCTTCATGTAATACATCGGTCCGCCCGATACAGAACCATCGGGCAGTATATCCCTGTACTTGTGCGAGATGGTCACCTCAACAAATTTCGT
>CAYSMO010000255.1:0-3659 GCA_964432125.1 uncultured Bacteroidaceae bacterium
AGGTATATCGATCCGAAAAACGATGAGGAGCCGTTTTCGAAGGCGAAGGAGAATTACTGGATGCCGGTCGACCTGTATATCGGGGGTGCCGAGCATGCGGTGTTGCACCTGTTGTACAGCCGGTTCTGGCACAAGGTGCTGTTCGACCTGGGGATCGTATCGACCGATGAGCCTTATCAGAAGCTGTATAACCAGGGGATGATCCTGGCGTTTGCCTATGAGACGAAAGCCGGGGCGAAGGTGGCAAGCGACCTGGTGGAGGAGCGGGATGGGAAGTTTTTCCATACGGAGACAGGGGAGGAGCTGAAGCAGATTGTGGCGAAGATGTCGAAGTCGCTTAAAAATGTGGTGAATCCCGACGATGTGGTGAAGGGGTACGGTGCCGATGCGCTGCGGCTCTACGAGATGTTTCTCGGTCCGCTCGATGCAACAAAACCCTGGGTGGAGAAAGGTGTGAAGGGGGTGTACAACTTTTTGAACAAGACCTATAAGTTTTTTACTGATCAGGCGCATTATGTGGATGGTGCAGAGGATGAGGAGCTGCTGAAGGCGCTGCACGCGACGATTAAGAAGGTGGGTGACGATGTGGAGGCGCTGCACTTTAATACGGCGATCTCGCAGATGATGATCTTTACCAACCTGGCGGTGAAGAAGGGCAGGGCGACGCGGGAGACGGCACTGACGTTTGCGCGGGTGCTTTCACCTTTTGCACCGCACCTGGCGGAGGAGATCTGGTCGGTGCTGAAGCAGGAGGGGTCGGTGGCCTTGGCAGGATGGCCCGAATATGATCCTAAGTTGCTGGTTGAGGATACTATGGAGTACCCCGTGATGATCAACGGCAAGCTGCGGTTCAAATTGTCGGCGGCGGCTGATACGCCTTCAGCAGAGCTGGAGAAGATGGCGCTGGAGCATGAGACGGCGGTGAAGTGGACCGAAGGGAAAGCACCGAAGAAGGTGATCGTGGTGCCGGGGAAGATTATTAATGTTGTTGTTTAGGTAATGATGAGGGAGCGGTTTATAATAGGAGGATCTGTAACGGTTTTTATTGTAGTGCTGGTGCTGTGGATGGCGTTTCCGGCCGATGCAGGTCGCGAGCCGGTGTTGCCGGTTGAGGGTGCGGCCAGGGAGATCGGGCACAAGGTTGAATATTTCTATGGGATCCCGGTGGATTCGTTTACTGTTGTACAGGGGATCATCAGGCGGAACCAGATGCTGGGGAACATTCTTTATGATTATGGGGTTTCGAACAGCCAGGTGTATGAGCTGTCGCTGTTGCCGCGTGAGAAGTTTGATGTGCGGCGGGTGAAGGCGGGGAACCGGTATGCACTTTTCCTGGATAGTGCGGGGGTTCGTTACCTGGTGTATGAGCAGGACAGGGTGAATTATGCGGTGGTCCATTTTGAGGACAGTGTGCATGTGGAGTCGCGCGAGAAGCCGGTGGATATAAGGAGGCTGGAGGCTTCCGGGGAGCTGGTTACCAGCTTGTGGGAAGATTTTAAGGCGGCCAATGTGAACCCGATGCTGGCGCTTGAGCTGAGTGAGATCTATGCCTGGTCGATCGATTTTTTCGGACTGCAGCAGGGTGATCGGTTCAAGGTGATCTACGATGAGACCTTTGTGGATTCTCTGTCTGTAGGGATCACGAAGATCCATGCGGCCTGGTTTTATCATGGTGGTAAAGCGTTCTGGGCGATACCTTTTGAGCAGGATAGTGTGATGAGTTTTTTCGATGAAGAGGGGAACAGTCTCCGGAAAGCCTTTTTGAAGGCGCCGTTGCGGTTCTCGGCGAGGATCAGTTCCCGGTTTTCGCATTCGAGGCTTCATCCGATATTGAAGATCAGGCGACCGCACCACGGGGTGGACTATGCAGCGCCTACCGGAACCCCGGTACTGGCCGTTGGTGATGGTCAGGTTACCGCAGCTGCCTACGAGCGTGGTGGCGGGAACTATTTGAAGATCAAGCACAACGGGGTATACAATACCTCTTATCTGCATCTGAGCAGGTTTGGAAAGGGGATCCGCAAGGGTGCCTGGGTAAAGCAGGGGGATGTGATCGGGTACGTGGGGAGCACGGGGCTTTCGACCGGTCCGCATCTGGATTTCCGATTTTATAAAAATGGTTCTCCAATTGATCCATTAAAGGTTGAAGCGCCGCCGGTGGAGCCGATTCATGAGGAGAATCTGGTTGATTTTTCGTTGGTACGGAACAGCTTTATGGCGGAGTTGAATGCTATTCAGTAAAGGCTTCGGGCAAAGTATATTTATAATTTTTGTACAGACATTTAGCCCCAAATCATCCCACTACCACCTCTTCAATGACCCGCGGAAAATGTTCATATTCCAGTTGATGTATTTTCGCTGCCAGCGAATCCGGTGTTTCATTTTCATCGACCGGACATTTTGCCTGGAAGATGATGTTCCCGTCATCATACTTTTCATTCACGTAATGGATCGTGATACCCGATTCAGCTTCACGGTTTGCGATCACCGCCTCGTGAACTTTCTTCCCATACATCCCCTTACCGCCGTAATCAGGCAGTAATGCCGGGTGAATATTTACAATGGCTCCAGGATATTCCTTCACAAGTGATCCGGGAACCAGCCACAAAAAGCCGGCAAGCACAATATGACTGATCTGTTGGTCGCGAAGCAACTGAATGACCCGATCAGACTGATACAGATCATCCCTGGAGAAGACAAATGTTTCAACCCCAAGCTTTTCAGAGCGTTCAATTACCTTTGCACCGGGTTTGTTACATACAACCAGGCTAACCTCAATATTTTTTTTCGGTCGAAAAAAGTGAATGATATTCTCGGCATTGGTTCCCGAACCGGAGGCAAAAATGGCTAATCTATACATATACAGATATATAAAGTATTGCTAATTCTATATCAAAGATAGTTTTTCCATGGCTTAAAATGTACTGTAAAAGAATAAAAATCATCGTTTTTTTTGAAATTAGTCGAATTTTTTTCATTTCTTTGCATCTCGAAAAAACAACAATAGTATTAATTTAAATTTTAAGTCATGTCAGACATTGCATCAAGAGTAAAAGCTATCATCGTTGACAAATTGGGTGTTGATGAGAATGAAGTTACCACAGAAGCCAGCTTCACCAATGATTTGGGAGCCGACTCTCTTGACACGGTAGAGCTCATTATGGAATTTGAGAAGGAATTTAACATGGGAATTCCTGATGATCAGGCCGAGAGCATCTCAACTGTTGGAGAAGCGATCAAGTATATTGAGGAGAACTCAAAGTAATTTTTTGAACTAATTATTCTGTTATGAGGCGGGTTGTTGTGACCGGCACGGGGGCATTGACCCCGGTCGGCAATAATGTAGAGGAATTTTGGAAAAGCCTGATCAATGGTATCAGCGGGTCTGAATTGATCACCCACTTCGATACAGAACACTATAAAACCAGGTTCGCCTGTGAGTTGAAGAATTACAACACTGCGGATTACTTCGACCGCAAGGAGGCGAGAAAGCTCGATAAGTATGCCCAGTATGGGATGATCGCTGCTGAAGAAGCGTATCAACAGGCCGGCCTGGCAGAAGCAGAAATTGACAAGGACAGGGCCGGAATTATCTGGTCGTCTGGCATCGGGGGCATTGAGACCTTCAAGAATGAGATTGAGAATTTTGTAGAGGGCAA
>CAYSMO010000256.1:0-3654 GCA_964432125.1 uncultured Bacteroidaceae bacterium
AGGCAGGATCTACCTTACAACAGTTCACCAGTCGTTCGATGCCGATACCTTTTTCCCGGAGATAGTCTTTTCAGAATGGGAAGAGTTGGAATCTGAATTTGTCGAAGCGGGAGGAAAAAATGAATTTCCACATACATTTGTTATTTATAACCGCCGCTAGATATTTACCGTTACTTCCTGCGGTCCTTACAAAAAGACCGACCAAGGAATAAGTCTTTTTACAGGGTCTGCCCAAGAATCTTTTCATAAAGACTGTTCAAGGATTCTGTCATCTCCCTCTATCTTCTATCTCGTTGCTACTATTACTTCATAAACTGCTAATTCAGTGGTATTTCATCTGTATTAATTCTTTTCTTAAATAACTGTTATATAATGCTATAACTATCGTTCCTACTTCAAGTGACTAGTTGCCTCGCATAATAAAATATCTTCAATGGAGCTCGGCGAGCCCTCATCATCGAACAGTTCACTACCGGAACATTTATACATATCCTGCTGTCTTTGTACCGCTGAAATATCTATTCCCAATGATGAGGGGTTCATGAGAGGATAAGTGTTTGCCGGTTCAATGGATAATCTGGTCTTTCAGGACGACGAATACCAAGGTAATGTCTTTTATATTGGAAAGAAAATCTAAACAGGCATAAAAAAAGGACTGCTCTTTTTTTCAGGGAAGTCCTTTTTTTCACTTACTGGTTTCTAATAACCAGTTTCTAAAACCGGATACTATTTTTATCTATTTAACAGAAGCAGTGTTTTTCACTGGTTTAAATCAAATCTGTCTGCATTCATCATTTTGTTCCAGGCCTTGACAAAATCCCTGACAAATTTCTCCTTGTTGTCATCTTGTGCATACAGTTCTGCATAAGCCCGCAACACAGAGTTAGAACCAAAGACCAAATCAATCCTGGTTGCTGTCCATTTCATCTGATCTGTCTTTCTGTCGACAATATGATACAAATTATCTGAAACAGGCTTCCATGTGTAGTTCATGTCAGTGAGATTGACAAAGAAATCATTTGTCAGGACACCTTCTCTGTCTGTAAATACACCATGTTTTGTACCTCCGTGGTTTGTTCCCAACACACGCATACCTCCGACAAGAACTGTCATTTCAGGAGCGGTGAGGCCCATAAGCTGAGTTCTGTCAAGCATAAGTTCTTCGGGCTGCACTGCATAATCCTTTTTGAGCCAGTTTCTGTAGCCATCATGAATGGGCTCAAGGTCATCGAAAGATTCGGCATCGGTTATTTCGTCTGTGGCATCTCCCCTTCCCGGGCTGAAAGGCACCTTAATGTCCACACCGGCTTCCTGCGCTGCTTTTTCAACAGCGGCAGTACCTCCCAGTACAATCAGGTCGGCCATACTCACCTTTTTATCCAGGCTTTTCTGAATTTCTTCCAGTTTTACCAGCACCTTGTTTAACCGTTCAGGTTCGTTACCTTCCCAGTCTTTCTGGGGTGCAAGACGGATTCTTGCTCCGTTGGCACCACCCCTGTAGTCGGATCCCCTGAATGTTCTTGCACTATCCCAGGCTGTATTAATCAACTCTGTTTGCGACAGTCCGCTGTTCAGCAGCTTTTTCTTCAGCGCTTCAATTTCTGATTCCGATAGTTTATAGTCCACCGCCGGAACAGGATCCTGCCAGATAAGATCTTCTTTAGGCACATCCGGTCCCAGATAACGGTTCTTTGGCCCCAGGTCACGGTGCGTCAACTTAAACCACGCACGTGAAAACACCTTTGCAAAATACTCGGGGTCTTTATAAAAACGTTCCGATATTTTTCTATACTCCGGATCCATCTTCAGTGCCATATCGGCATCGGTCATGATGGGATTACGGCGGACACCGGGGATATGGGCATCAAAGGGTTTATCCTCCTCTTTCATGTTGATGGGTTCCCATTGCCATGCTCCTGCGGGACTTTTCCTCGACTCCCACTCGTGATTGAGCAAAAGGTGGAAATAGGTGTGGTTCCATCTGTCGGGCTTGCTCGACCATGCGCCTTCCAATCCGCTGGATACGGTATCTTCGGAATGGCCTTTGCCTTTGGGGTTTTTCCAACCAAGGCCCTGCTCTTCTGGTCCTGCCTCTTCCGGGGCTGGACCGAGAATAGATGCATCGCCATTTCCGTGGCACTTACCAACAGTATGACCACCGGCAGTTAATGCAACGGTTTCTTCATCGTTCATGGCCATCCGCTTGAATGTCATGCGTACATCCTTTGCGCTTCTCAAAGGATCCGGATTGCCATCTACCCCTTCGGGATTGACATATATCAACCCCATCTGTACAGCAGCCAGGGGATTTTCCAATGACTCACGGTCCTTATCATCGGTATAACGTGATTTAGTCGGTTCGAGCCACTCCTTCTCGGCCCCCCAGTAAATGTCCTTTTCAGGGTGCCAGATATCTTCTCGTCCACCGCCAAAACCAAAGGTTTTAAAGCCCATGGATTCATAGGCCATATTACCAGCCAGAATAAACAGGTCGGCCCAAGATAATTTATTGCCATATTTTTTCTTGATCGGCCACAATAACCTGCGAGCCTTATCAAGACTTACATTATCAGGCCAACTATTGAGGGGTGCAAAACGCTGATTTCCGGTGTTACTTCCACCACGACCATCGGCGATACGGTAGGTTCCGGCACTGTGCCATGCCATTCTGATCATAAAACCGCCATAATGACCCCAATCAGCCGGCCACCACTCCTGGCTGTCCGTCATTAGTTTTTTAAGGTCATTTTTCACTGCATCCAGATCGAGTTTTTTAAACTCTTCCCGATAATTGAAGTCCTCACCAAGTGGATTTGTCTTGGTGTCGTGCTGATGCAGAATGTCCAAATTAAGTGCATTTGGCCACCAACTCATTACGGATTTACTGGTATCCGTATTGGCCCCATGCATTACGGGGCATTTTCCTTTTTTCGAAGCGTTGTCCATAGTATTTATTGATTTAATGTAATTCTATTTTATGTTTTTGTTTTCCGATAATTTGCAGTCTGATATCTTCAATCTTACAACCAGGGATTTCTTTTTCTGCAAAATATTTTTCAAGCAGCTCGTTTAATTCATCATCAAAATAGTCTTCAATACTATCTGAATCAGAATAATAAATATGATGATGATTTTCCAAAATAGCATCATATCGCATGATATCTTTGTCCGTTCTAACTCTGCCAATTACCCCCTTTTCAACCAATGTATCCAGGATTTTATATACTGTTCCTGTTGCAATATTTGGATGGGATTCTCTTATATACTCTAAAATATTATCGGCAGTAGGATGATTATTTAATTTATGAATGGCCTCGAGTATGATCATTCTTTGCGGAGTAATCTTCAGTCCCTTTTCTATAAATTTATCTCTTATTTCTCCAACCAAAGCATTCATCTGTATTAATTCTTTATTTAACTACTTAATATATAATGATATAATTATCGTTCAAACGACAAGTAACCTGTTGCCTCACCCCATAATTATTTTTTAAAGGAGGTTCGGCGAGCCCTCATCATCGAACAGTTCGCTACCGGCACATTTATACATGTCCTTTTGTCTTTGCACCGCTGAAAAATCGATATCCAATGATGAGGGGTTCATCTGTATTAATTCTTTATTTAACTACTTAATATATAATGATATAATTATCG
>CAYSMO010000257.1:0-1877 GCA_964432125.1 uncultured Bacteroidaceae bacterium
AATGGTTGAAATTGGGAATAGTTTCATTAAATAAGCGGATAAGGTCGTTCGGTGTCCAAGTTCCGGCCGATTTGAATTTATCAATATCCGACAGGAAACTGTCCAGTCTATGCCAGTCTCCTAATTCCGCACTTTTCACTATGCCGATTGAAGAAAACCGGTCCAGATCAACTTTTTCTTCGGATGTAAAAAACTCTTCGAAAAGTTTCTCACCCGTAGTATCGCTTTTAAAAAAATAACAAGGCCATTTACCTTGTCCAATAAGCTCCGTGCTTTTTCGCCTCGCTTCTTCTTCGGTTTCACATGGATATGGATCGTATCCGTGTGATCGCAGAAAATGTTCAGCAATCTCTGCGAAAGTAATCATGTGAAGCTCTTCCACAAGTTTTGGGAAGAAGATATCCATATGCTTGCCAAATATTGCTGATATGAGGCATAGAAGTCCAGACTCCCTAGATGTAACGAAATAACGCCGAACGTCCTTCGGGGCCGCGATAGGCTGTCGTTTTTCCAAACGCATCTTGAACCCGTGGAGAAGGCTTCCATCGGAGAAGGCCACATTCGCAAAGCGGGAAGTGGAAACCGGAATAGGACTTTCGGCTCGTAGGATAAGCATTTCCATGATTCTTTTTGACGCGCCCATCATATTGACCGGGTTGGCCGCTTTGTCGGTGGATACACAGAAATATTTTTTTCCCCCTTCTTTCGCCGCCATATCCAATGTTTTTATTGTATTTAATATATTGACATCCACCATTCGCATAAGAGTATAGGGGTCTTTCTCGCTCCGTACATGTTTGAGGGCTGAAAGGTTCAGCACATAATCGTATGGACCTTCAGTTCTAAACAATGCATCGAACTCAAGACTTCCCGCATCCACGGCAAAGGTACGGAAATCACCTTCTATATACCCGAAAGAACTTCGAATGTCACGTACTAGCTCGACAAGATTATTTTCGCTAATGTCCACAACGTGTAAAACCCTGGGGCTTCCGGCGAATATTTCTTTTACTACTGCCTGTCCTATGGAGCCCGCACCGCCGATTACGAGAAAAGAGGAAGACCGAACTTTTTCATCCATCTCATTGGCGTTGCGTTCTATATCTTCTGAAAATAGCTCTTTTTTTCTTCCGATAAGCTGTAACGTATTCATGTACAATTATTCCATCAAATCCGCACTGCTTGGGATATTTATTATTCTAAGCTCCAGCTCCCTAGCCACGGGAAGTTCCATAGAAGGACAGTTTTTATACATTTCCAAAGAGTTGAGGAGTCTCCAGACAGGTCGGGTCATAATTCCGCTGTCATTGGTTTTTTTAAGAATTTCGTTGCGAAGCTTCAAATCCGGTTTATCTAGAAGCAGTACGTTGAGCCAGTAGTTGCTTTTCGCGTAATCAGGTTCGGTAAAAAAACGAATTCCTTTTATTCCGGTAAAAGTGTTACGGTAATAATCAGCCAAGCGGCGTTTTCTCTCGAGAAAACCGGGAAGCTGTTCCAGCTGCGCGCACCCTAAAGCGGCATTTAACGCCGGCATACGAAAGTTGTAACCCACCATATCGTGTACGTACTCCCATGGGTGAGGAACCTTCGCCGTCGTTGTAATATGCTTTGCGGTTTTAGCAAGAGCTTCGTCATTAGTTATAAGAGCTCCCCCGCCGCCGGTGGTGATGATTTTATTGCCGTTGAAGCTTAATATTCCAATTTTCCCGAAGTTTCCCGTGTGAACTTTTTTATAGTATGACCCCAACGATTCTGCGGCGTCCTCTACGACTTCAAGCCTGTACCGCGCCGCCGTTTCCAACAGCGGTTCCATGTCCACCGGGTGTCCGAAAGTATGCATTGGAACAATTGCTTTAATCCTGCGGCCGGTACGAGAA
>CAYSMO010000257.1:1887-3645 GCA_964432125.1 uncultured Bacteroidaceae bacterium
TATAGGAGTTTCCATTTTTTACTTCGATATTATCCTTTAAATAATCGTTCAAAGATTCGGGATCGACGCCCAAAGATTTCTCAGTAATGTCGACAAAGTGTGGTTCAGCACCCAGATAGCGTACCGCATTAGCTGTCGCGATAAAACTCAAAGCCGGAACAAGGACCTCATCGTTTTCTTCAACACCAACGAGTCTTAGCGCCACCTGCAGCGCCGCAGTGCCATTAACAGCAACTATTGCATGTGCAGCTCCGGTAAAAACGGAGAGCATTTTCTCAAAACGGTTTACATATTCACCAACCGAAGAAACAAAGTTTGATCGAACACAGTCGACTAGGTACTTCTCTTCATTTCCATTAAAGACTGGTGCATGAAGGGGGGTGAAGTCTTTCTTTTTTATATTTTTTAATTTTTCTAAGATGGATTCTACTAATATATTTTCCACAATCTTTAACTTAAAAATCCAGAGAAGGAGCCTTTTTGTTTTCTTCCCCGAGAGAGGACGATATTAATATATATCCATTATTAAGTTTATCTACTATTTTATATGGTCTTGCTTTTTGATGTGCCCGCAAAGATGTAATATTATTTTCATTTACAGTTGAATATGGTTTAAAATTAAGCAAATAACATTGCCAATAAAGATATCTAATTAAAAATGTTCCAATACCTTTGCCCGTTATATCCTCTGATACTAAAAATCCAACATATGCTTTTTTACCTGGAAAGAGTTTTAAAAGACAATATGCTATAATAGATTCGTCCATAAAAAGGCCATATGTTAGTGTATCAATCGATTTAATCACTTGGTTTAAAGATTTTAATTCAAAACCATGTGGGTGGAAGTAGGTGAGGTAATCCTCGGGGATATTTTGGAAAAACTCATGTAACTTTTCGGCATCTTCTTTTATAACAGACCGGATAAAACCACTTTTCCCGCCGATACTTCCGTCTATACGGGCGGTTATCAGCATTCTTTTTATCTGTGACGAATAAAAGATATAGATATATACCTTTTTGCACAGCTCAATTAATGAATACAAAAAGGGGACTTTATTTTTTATAGAATAGACTATTTTTACAATCGCGCTCATTCAATCATTTCTTTATTACATAATTTTTATTTAATAAATTCTTAACTAATCTTGAATTTAGTTTCAACGTAATACAAGAATAAAAACTTCATAAGTTAATATTATTGTACGATTATGATCCCATATTCACCGAAGATTCCAATACACTCAATAATTGTGAAGCTAATTTGTCACGATTAAAACATTGATAAGCCAATCTTTTTGCATTCTCCCCCATGCTTCTTAATATATTCGCATCACATATCAAGTCATATAGCATTTGTGCCGCCGCTTTTGTATCTCTAGGTGGTAAAACTATTCCTGCATTCTCTTTTCTTAACAACTCTGCCTGCCAGCCCAGATAATTAATCGCAACAGGTGTTCCTGATGCAAGAGAATCAAAAAACTTATTAGCGGAATTATTCCACATTGCCGGTATATCGATAACAATTGATGTAGATACAGTTGAAGCCGAAAGAATTTTAGGTACTTGTAATTTGGGAATGCTTGGCTGGATACAAAGATTAGCTTCAAGAACACCTCTTTTATTAGCCATTTTAGTTATTTTGTCGTACTCCCCACCTTTTCCTATTAATAGGAATCGGACTTCATCATCTATTTTCAACATATCTGATGCAACATCAACAAGATAACTAAGGTTATTAACGAAGCCGAAAGCACCCAT
>CAYSMO010000258.1:0-3636 GCA_964432125.1 uncultured Bacteroidaceae bacterium
ATTTCATCATAAGATGCTTCGCCTGCTTTCCCTTCATTTGGAATTAGCGGACTCGCGTCGAAGGCATAGATATCGCCTGAATTATAAAAACCGCCAAAATTTGCTCCAAGGAAATAAAAAATCTCCCATTCCCCTGTGACAATCATTCTGCCCTGATTATTGCAATCGCTATAATACCCGGCATAAAAATCACCCTTTACAATAAGAACTCCATTCGGGCCGATAGTTAGATCTCCATAATTACTCAGATTCAAATTCCCCTCAATGACCAGGGTATCATTTACGGTAAGGCTCGGTTCACCGGGTGAAGCTGTTGCAGCAAACTGCAAATCTGTAGTGCATGTAACATAACCTTCAATGCTTACATCATCATCCATAGCTACTACCGATGGTACCACACCACCAACCCAGGTTCCTGGATCACTCCAGTTTCCTGTCTGATTATTGAAAGATGTAACCTGAGAATAGATTTGTGTTGAAAGCTGAGATAATAGAAATACCAAAGCAAGGATAAAACCGCGAGGGTATAATCCAATCAGGTTGGAAGTGGTATTTCTTCCTATTGACCTCATTTATTGCTTTTTCTGCTCATAATAGCTGTCACACTATTTTTACGGAATACGCTTCACAATGTTTCAAAATTAACAAAGAGACTACTTTCAATTATTTATGACTTAAAATTGTTATAAACAATTGCATCCACTTTAAAAAAACAAAGGATTTTTTTACAAGGTGAGAATTACCTAATGACAGTGACCACACCATTTACTCTGTCAAGACCCTCAAAGTTAAGAAGAATAATGTAATGATAAGAATCCATAGGTACTTCATTGCCTCTCATATTCTTTCCATCCCATGGAGTCGGATAGCCAGGTGCTGATCTCCAGATCAACCTGCCCCATCTGTCATAGATATCTACTACTGCATCCGGGAAGGCCTCTAATTCTTCAATGACCCAATAATCATTCCGTCCATCCTGATTCGATGGGGTTATGGCATTCTGTATCTCAGCAAAATATGTCGCAGGATCACAATTGCCTATCAGGATTGTATCCTGGTTGGTACAGCCATATTCATCTTCCACTGCAACATATATCTCCTGTTGTCCCTGATAGACCTCTATCTCCCTGGAAATATCTCCCGTTGACCAATTGAAGGTTATGGCATCATATCCACCATCAAGAATTATGGACTGCTCCCCACAAAGTGATGTGTCTGGTCCAAGATCAACAAAGGGCTCTGTTTTTACCTCCAGGTACATGCTGGCTTCTGCAATACATCCATATTCATTCATCACAGTGGCGCTGATAAACCCTTCCTCGCCTGTGGAGAATGTCGTCCCGCTGCTGCCATCATGCCATGTGATGGACTGATAGCTTCCCTCAGCTTCCACTGTGAACAGCGCACCTTCACATACATACTGATCTGGTAATAACCGTACCTCAGGTGAGGTAACTCTAACCCTGCCGCTGCGAACCTCTCCGGCACATCCATACTCCGATATCTCCTGAACCGATAATGTATATTCTCCGGGACTATCCCCCCAGTCTACAATAATCGAGTCCCCCAGGTTCTCTGCGATCTCTCCCCCTTCAACCGTCCAGTTAAAGGTGGAGCCTTCCCAGCCCGACACAGAATATACAGTGCCCGTATCTCCCACACAGACAACTGCCAGGTAGTCCTCTTGTGCGAGAACCGGCTTCATCCATGCTGTGAGTAACAGCACCATTATCACTATGTACTTGCGAACACTCATTATCTCCTGCTTATTTGCTCTGTCTTTTTTTTATCCTTCTGCTTTCTCCAGAAAAACGCTTTTTATCTTGTTAATAACTTATTCTATTTTAACCAATTAACCGTTCATTCTCGATGTCTGCTTCGGAATGGCATTCTCCTCTCCCATGCTGCTTTTTGTGCTGCAGCCTGTTCAGTTCCCCGAACCTCCCTTTTATATGTGCTATCCCGTCGGACATCATATGTCTTTTTTGTTTGTTATCCTGTTACTCCTTCCAGGCCGGATAACCCTCCTGCTTCTCTTTCCTGTTCGTTCAGCCTGCCAGGGTTCCCAACCATGACTGCGCTTTCAGTTCTCAGATCAGCAGAATCTTACCTGTACGTGCGTGCCTTCGCTGATGCACTTTTGCAACAACAGACACCTTTATATATGTCTTCCTACCTGCGCGTCAGTGAGCTGCTGCTTACAATATTGCCGGTCTCCGGTACTGGATGTACAGTAACAGTATATGTTCCGCTATATGCTCCATCACCCGTGAAATCGTCGTTCATCCTGGTCAGACTCACTACAAAGTCCAGATCAGTGCTGCCAGAGTTTACAAACGATGCAGGCATTGGAATATTAACTGTAGCTCCGTCAGTTGTAACGGTTCCACTGGTTGCTACATCCAATCCTCCTCCGTCAAGCGCTGATAACCCAACCGGTACGCTGAAGGAATAGTCCACTGCAAATCCATCTGTGCTTCCGTCTGGTGCTCCTGTCAATGCTACCGTAACTACGGCTACGCCCGGAGCTTCACCTGAACAAATGTCTTCTGCGGCTGTGGTGATCGTCGCACTGGCTGCGTTCCATACATTGATCGGCAAAGTGTTTACCTGGCTGTAACAACCATCGGCACTCTTCTTCTGTACCTGGATCTGGGCTGATAAAGAGGCAATATCGCCTGCCGGAGCCTGATCCCAGTCAATGGTGATCGTATTGGCATCGACTGTAAACTCTACCACAGTGCCTCCTACAATGGTACCTCCTCCATTAACTGAAGTAATTGTACCTCCTGAAATCTCCCACCTGTACTCATCATTTGCTGAATGTGAAGCCGTGAGATCATAGGTGATCGTGGAGCCTGTGCGTACCTCCTCGGTCGGATTCTGAGTGATAGGAGAATCCGGAGTGGGCGTCTCGAATTGTCCATTGACCATTGCAGTAAATACTACTGCCATTGCTAGTGTTAAAACTGCTTTCATCATCGATTTTGAACGGTTAATTGTTTTCATTGTCTTTGGTTTTTATTGGTTTTATGTATTGCTATTATCTTCTTATTAGTTTATCGCTGCTTATGACCGGGCCTGATACCGGTGTAGCATGCTGTTCTACATCTATGCTGTTATCGATTGAGCAGCCGCTTCCGCTGGTAATTACTACACTTAGCGTGCCCATGGTCGTTCCGGCCCAGTCGATATCGACCGTATTACCATTATCTGCTCCGTTTATCGTTCCATCGCTAACTGTCCACTGATAGGTCTTGCCTGCTAAGGCTGGAGTCTCATATGACTCAGTTACAGGTGTACATACACTTAGCGGTCCGGTGATCACAGGATCGGCTACCTGCTCTACGATAACATCGAAGCTGCAGCTAACTGAATTCCCTCCATCATCCGTAGCCGTATACGTTACTGTGGTGGTTCCTACATCAAAGAAGTCTCCGCTGTTATGGGAGGATGTCAACGTGACACTGCAGTTATCCGATGCAGTAGGCGCGGTCCAGGTGACAGTATTGCCGCAGTAATCAGCATCTGCTGTTACCGTTATATCCGCAGGACAAGCGGTAAGGACGGGGTCTGTAATATCCTGTACCGTGACTGTCGCAGTGCCGGTGGCACTGTTGCCATTGGCATCGGTGA
>CAYSMO010000259.1:0-3596 GCA_964432125.1 uncultured Bacteroidaceae bacterium
TACCGCGCCTGCTGGAAAATGGGCAACAAGCCCCTTGCCCAGCGTTTATACGATAAGAAACATTCCTGGGGCGACCTTCAGCAACTAATTCCAAACATGGTCGTTGCCGGGCTATCGGGTTATACATTTTCATGTCCCGACATGATTGGGGGAGGTTTATTGAGTACGTTTGCAGATAATGCACTGATCAACCAGGAATTGGTAGTCCGCTCCGCACAGTGCCATGCTCTGATGCCAATGATGCAGTTCTCAGTGGCTCCATGGCGCATACTGGATAAGGAGCATTTTGAAGCGGTAAAGGAAGCCGTTGATTTGCGTGAGAAGTTTGTTCCTCAAATCATGAAGCTTGCAAATGAATCAGCCGCCACTGGCAGACCCATAATGACAAACGTGGAGTATTATTTCCCTAATATGGGCTATGCAACTATTCTGGATCAGTTTATGCTTGGACCCGATATTATGGTGGCTCCTGTTGTGGAAGCCGGACTTAAGCGAAAAGTAGTCATTCCCCCGGGAAGATGGAAAGGGGATGACAATGTCGTGTATGAAGGTGGAAGTACCTATGATTTAGAGGTGCCTCTTAACCGATTGCCCCATTTCGTGAAAATCTGACAATAATAAAAAATCGATAATAGAAGGAATAATATTGGTTTATTCTATTTGTTTGTCTATGTCTTTATAGATTGATTACCTGCGAATCCCGATAGGTAAGGTATTAACAGCACATGCTGCAAGGGTTTTAACCTGAGTTTTAATGCAAAACAGTGTCTGATCAATGTTATTTTACTAACCTGACGGGCTCCTCTAATAATTAGTGGTTTTCGATTTGAGCTTTTTTTCCAGTCTTTCAATGACTCTTCTAAAATTCGCTTGAAAATCATACACCAATATTTTACTTTGTTACAAAGTAAGGGCTGATATTATTAATAAATGTTATAAAGTAAGCCCTAATATATCGAAATTGTGATAAAGTCAAATAAATAGAGCGGATCGTGCACTGGGAGCTTCGATCCGCACAAAGCAATACCGGGAGACTGAAAAGAAGGAGAATGGAGAGCGGGAGTAACACTCTTAATCCATGCTATTGTGGAGATATCGTGATTGGCATGATCGTTTCTGTCGAGCAAAGCGCAGAGCTTATGCGCGAACATATCTGGTTGCACTAATCCCCGATTATTGATACCTAAGAAGACAAATATTTATACATTTAATACAATTACCGTTATAAATGGTGTATTTTTGAATATGGAATTGTAATTTGTGGAAATTGTATTATGCGTTTAAGCCAACAGTTTTTAACACTCGAAACTAAAGTTCATTTTCTTGCTGAATTGAAAACAAAAATTGGTGAACGGAAAATTGATGTGGTGCTCGATACTGAAAATACAAGGCAAAAGAAAAACTTCTGCCGCTCGGTTAACAGGCAAAAAATACAATTATAATCCTCCTTTTAGAGACATGGACAGCAAATCCGAAATCCAGGGGCTTAACCTATTAAGCAAACACTACCTGTTAATTATGAAAATATGGAAGCAAGTGGAAAGCTATATCAAAGTTCGTATTAATACCTGACATCCACCTCACTGCCCCACCAGTTGTTGCCGGGATCGAAGTCCTTTGAAAGGAATTCCATTCTTTGTGCTTCGAGTCGTGGCAGGCGCATGTTTCGGACCTTTTCCAGGTGCGCCTCTTCGAGTGCTGCATCGTAGAGTGGATCGTGCACGGGGAATTTCGCTCCGACGGCATTCAGGAAGCCGAACAGCTGTTCATGGAGCCGCCTGGTCAGCTCCGGGCGTTCAGCAGCCACATTATTTTGCTCCGCTTCGTCGAGCTTCAGGTTATACAGCTCCATCCGGTCATCCTCATAGTAGTGGATCAGTTTCCAGTCACCCAACCTGATAATCGAGCTCGGCTCACCGCCCTGGTTCCCATAGTGCGGGTAGTGCCAATAGAGAGGCCTGTCGGGAATCATTTCACCTTGTAATGCCGGAACCAGGCTGATACCGTCAGCGTGTTCTTCGGGACGCAGCTCAGCGCCTGTCAGCTCAAGAATCGTCGGATAGAAATCGGTACCGGTTGCCGGAACCGAAGAGCTTCTCCCTGCAAGTCCGAGCCATGGCACCTTGATGAAATAGGGTTCCCGGATCCCTCCTTCGAACTGGTACCCTTTGCCGCCCCGCAGCGGCAGGTTGGAGGTAGCGAACGCGTCGCCGGCCGATACACCGCCATTGTCAGATGTGAAGATCACGATTGTATTCTCCTCCAGTCCCAGCTTATCGAGCAGTTCCAGCACATGACCCACTGCATCGTCCGTCATCTCGACCAGTCCGGCATACACCGGGTTGTCCTGCACCACCCGCATGGGTAAAAATTTTTTCATCTCGAAGCCCGACCCGGCGATACCTATCTCTTCCCCCTTATCCCTGTATTTTGCCCATTTTTCCTTTGTTGTCTGAATGGGAGCATGCACCGCGTAAAAGGAGAGAAAGGCAAAAAATGGGGAGTTTTTATGTTCCCGGATAAACTTTTCAGTTTCCTGAGCCAGTTTCATGGGCAGGCCCATCCCTTTTTCATCTTTATGATCCTCCATTTGAGGATTGTTAAAAGGAGAGAAATAGCGACCGTTGGCCGGACTGCCTGCATGGAAGCCTCCCTGGTTGATATCGAAGCCATGGTCGGCAGGAAGCGAACCTCCCCCCCCAATGTGCCATTTCCCTGCATAAAAGGTAGCATAGCCAGCCTCCTTCATCGCTTCAGGCAGGGTGGTGTAGGCATGTGGCAGGTGATCGCCATTCTCAGGCGGAAGTAGCTTATTAAACCGCCCGGCTTTTCTCCACTCCTCGCCGGTTTTTGCACCGATCCAGTCGGTAATTCCGTGCCTGGCTGGGAATTTTCCCGACATGATACTGGCACGGGAGGGGCTGCAGACCTGACAGGCGGCATAGCCCTGGGTAAAAACCATGCTTTCAGCCGCCAGGCGATCGATGTGGGGCGTTTCATAGTATTCACTGCCTGTGAAGCCCAGGTCGTGGTATCCCAGGTCATCCACCAGGATAAACAGCACGTTAGGTTTTTCGGGGGCGCTTTGTTGGCAGCTGCTGACCGTCAGCAAAACAGTGGCGAAGAAGTAGATTGCAAGTCTCATAAGATTGTTTTTTGGTTCAAAGATACTATTGTAAGTGCAAGAAAATAGATTAAAGCTTCTATTCTCTAACAAGCCCTTTGTATTTGTTGCTTCACTCATTAATAATTTTAGAGGTGTTCAGCGAGCACTCATCATCGAACAGTTCGCTACCGAAACATTTATACATGTCCTTTTGTCTTTGCACCGCTGAAATACCTATTCCCAATGATGAGGGGTTCATAAGATAATAAGGTTTCCCGGCTGGGGTGACAGATTGAATAACTTGAAATTCACCGGCATACATGCGTATGACATAGGGGTGATCGCACCTGTCAGTAAACTGGTGCAATGATTTTAATGAACCTGTTTTTCCTGATTTTACTTCAACAGGAATTATTTGGCCGTCTTTTTCAATCAGGTAATCAATTTCTGCTATACTACTTTTTACCCTTCTGTCCCAATAAAAAATTTC
>CAYSMO010000260.1:0-3590 GCA_964432125.1 uncultured Bacteroidaceae bacterium
GTATTGAACTGTGTGGAGCTTCCCTGAACGGCTACCGGGTGACCAAGTTTTAGTCCCATGAAAACAGGATCAAGAATATGACACGCCATATCGCCCAAAGCACCGGTACCAAAGTCCCACCATCCCCGCCAGTTCCATGGAGTATAGGCCTCATGGTAAGGTCGCATTGGTGCCGGACCGATAAACAGATCCCAGTCAAGTGTCTTGGGCACTTTCATCTTCTCTGTCGGACGTTCCAGTCCCTGTGGCCAGATCGGCCTGTTGGTCCAGGCATGCACACGCTTCACCTCACCAATGGCTCCGTCCCACAGCCATTCACAAATGGTCCGAACCCCTTCGCCCGAGTTCCCCTGGTTTCCCATCTGCGTAGCTACCCTTTCCTCTTCGGCCTTCAAACGAAGTACTCTCGATTCATATACAGTATGGGTAAGTGGTTTCTGCACATACACATGCTTGCCTAGTGCCATTGCCGCCATGGCAGTAATGGCATGTGTATGGTCAGGTGTGCTTACCATCACTGCATCAATCGAATTACCCAACTCATCGAGCATCACCCTGTAATCCTTGTATTTCTTCGAGTTCGGGTACTTGCCAAATATCTTTTTTGAATAGCTCCAATCAACATCGCACAATGCAATGATATTCTGGGAATTCATATTGTCGATGTTCCTTCCTCCCATACCACCAACACCAATACCTACAATATTCAATTTATCGCTGGGTGCTGTTCGTCCCCTGGCACTGATGATCCCGCTTGGTAAAATTGTTAGTCCGGCCGCTGCCGCTGCCGATGTGGCAACAAACTGTCGCCTGGAGACACCTCTCTTCTCCTTTGGGCTTTCTTGTTGTTTCATAATGTAATAATTCTTTATTTATTTAACTAATTGATATAGAATAATTTAAATTATAATTGACTGACTGCAAATTACCAGTGATAAGCTGACAAAAATTTAGATTCCGGCAGGAAAGATAATGATTTGGATTAAAAATACCTAAACTATTATGCCCCTGATCACCGTGCTTCACTATCTTTGATGCAAAAAATGGGGTCGACCCCAAAAAAACTGAAAAATCCGGATTCTGAACAATGGCCACCGAAGATGAAAAATATATCCGCGACCTGATCGCTGAAGGGGAGCACCAACAGCAGGATTTCAAATTTGAAATCAGCGATGCCCGCAAGATCGCCCGCACACTCGTCGCCTTCGCCAATACCGATGGTGGACGGCTTCTGATCGGCGTAAAGGACAACGGGAAAATTTCGGGGATAAAGTCGGAGGAGGAGTACTACATGATAGATGGTGCAGCATCCATCTACTGCAAACCTGAAATTCCCTTTATCACATTTCACCGTGTAGCTGAGGGAAAAAACATCCTTGAGGTTATCATCAAACCATCGGAAGAAAAGCCCCATTACGCGCGCGATGAAGAGAACCGCTGGCTCGCCTATCGCCGTGTAAACGATCAGAATTTCCTGGCCGACTATATCCAGTTGCAGGTCTGGAAACGGGAAAAACGCGACCATGGCACGTTCATTGAATATTCGGAAAATGAAAAAAAGGTGCTCGGGATACTGCGCAACGAAGGGCTTACAGATATCGCCACCCTGAGGGAGAGAACAGCGATCAGGAAAAAAACACTTCAACAGGTATTAATCAACCTGGTATCTCTCCGGGCAATCGCCATGGATTTTTTGGACGAAAACACCTTTTTCAGGATCAATGAAGAGGAGTAGTACATTTTTAGCCGCTGAACGCAGTTCTCCCGCAGCATGGCCTCCTCCCCTTTGTTCTTAAACGATTATTGATTAGATTTACAAAAGCTATGAACCACGATGGGACTGAACGATTCTGACATAAAGGAAACGGATATTGAAAGATTCCATGAGGCAATCACTGAATACTCCGCTTATGACTTTAGCGATTATTCTGTGAATTCCATGAAGAGAAGGTTGTTTAAGATCATGGAAGAGTACGGCACGAATATGGACAGGCTGATCAAAATCATCAGCAATGATGCCCCGGCACTGGAAGAGGTGGTAAAAAAACTTACTGTAAATACTACTGAACTCTTCAGGGATCCCCCGATCTGGAAGAGCATCATGCATCACCTGCTCACCTCTTTCAATGATTACTCAACAATTCGTATTTGGCATCCGGGCTGTTCCACCGGACAAGAGGTCTACTCAATGATGATCACGCTGGACCAGCTCGGTCTCCTGCAGAGATCGGAAATCTTTGCCAGCGACATCAATACGGATGTGATGGAGACCGCCAAAAAGGGAAGCTACCGCTTGCGGTTCAATAGGGAATATATAGAAAACTTTGACCTGGTCTTTTCGGAAGAGGTCGGCACTTTATCCGGAATAAAATTCGCTCCGCATGAGAAATACCTGACCATTGATGAGGCAAAAGACCGGATTACAATGCAGAATTTCCTGCGGGAAAAACCGGTATATAAAAAAATCGACCTGGTGAAGGATGCTCATCGTATTCCACAAAAATTTGATCTTGTCATCTGTAGAAATGTGATCATCTATTTCAATTATGCACTTCAGAACAGGGTGTTACATTTGTTCCACCGAAATATGACCAAAAATGGCCTGTTGGTTCTTGGCAGCCATGAATCCATTATAGGTCCATGTCGTGACCTGTTCGGGAAAATGGACCTCTTTTATGTCAGAAAACCGAAAAAAAATCACTCAGCCCTTGAAAAATGAACTTCTTGCATAAAATATCGGTCCCGCGCAAACTACTGGCCCTTGGGCTGATGATCGCCCTGTTCGGACTGCTCTCAGGACTCACCTTCCTGCATACCATGAACTCCGTTACCACATTCCGTGAATTGGAAAAAGAGGTCGATTCACATTTCAACGCACTGCATAAAATAGAACATCACATACAAAAACTGGGTCTGGCCTATTCAGATTCAGCATCAAGCCCGGGAGTCATCCTAAATGATTTAAACCGGGAGATCTCACTTTTCTCGGACCATATGAAAGCCCTGGCAGCGCATCCCCTCATCATGAACGATACAACCATTTTGCATTCAATTGAAGAAACGAGGTACAAATTGTCCTTCCTGAAAAACGAAGTCGGTTCATTGATCAGACAACAGGAAAGTGTCGACCCGGTGAAGGCTTACAGTATGCTGCACAGTGACTACATAGACCCGGTTATTGAAACAAGGATAACCATCAGGGACAGGATCTATACACTCTCTTTTGACAAGCAGCGCAAGTATACGGCCAACCTGATCATCCTGGTCTTTCTCAATATCCTGATCATCCTGGTGGTGCTGATCATCAATCTGACCACCAACAGAATGAATGCCGGCAAGCTGCACGATTTTGTGAGTATCCTCGAAAAAGGGGGCAGACCAGGAAAACTGCTTCTTACCAACGGCATTGAATTTTCTGAAATCGCAAAACACCTGAACCGGTTTGTCGACAGGCAGGATGAAAAAAGCCGCTTCCTGAAGACCATCGGGGAAGAGAATGAAACACTACACTTTGAACCGGGGAAGGATGATATTATCGGAAATGAGATCAGGGTAGTGGCCGAACGATTGAGAAGTATTCTTTCAGAAGA
>CAYSMO010000261.1:0-3586 GCA_964432125.1 uncultured Bacteroidaceae bacterium
TATCGAGTACGTTGTTAGTTACCAGGGTGAGTGATGACCTGAAACCCTTTTTCTCCTTTTTTATTCCTTATGCCATAGCTTCCGTTCTGGTTGGTATCCTATTGTTAATTGTTAGTTTTTGGTTCGAGCTGTGGGTGGGAATCATTCTTTTTATAGTGTTTCTTGTCATTCCTATGCTGATGGTAATGCTGGGTGTAGGCGCTGAATCACTTCATAAGAAGCATACGAATCTTTTCATGAAATATTCAGCAGTATTCTACAATCGCCTTCAAACTATTTCCGAAATCGTCAATTTGAACAACCTGAAACCACAATACCGATTTTTGTCTGAAAAAAGTAAGACGTTAAACAATGCAACCACCAGTGTGATGCAGGTTGCAATCTTATCGTCGGCAATATTGGAGCTCTTTGTTACCATTGCTATCGCTGCTATTGCAATCTATTTGGGAATGAGTCTTCTTGGAATTATTCCTGGAGCCAATTACGGGAAAGGCTATGATTTTCGTATTGCACTGTTTTTGCTCATGCTCGCACCCTATTTTTTCTTTTATCTGCGAAAATTTGTAAGCGCTTATCACGATAGGAACAAGGCTTTGGCATCGGCCAAATTGCTGATGCCACTATTAAATGTTAACGGTGAGCCTCCTTTAAAGATTAAAAACGAGGAATTACACTCTCTTGAAATTAATGATTTGAGCTTTGCTTATCCTGATTCGTTGGTAAAAGTACTGCACAATATTCATCTTAAATTGCCCACCAAAGGACTGGTACTGGTGAAGGGTATTTCAGGTTCTGGTAAAACAACCTTGCTGAAGATTTTTTCGGGAAATTTGATGGTGGAAGAGGGTTCGGTTTCGGTGAACGGAAACGACAACCGATGGTCTAAACAATGGCTTGAGGCGAATTCGTCATACATGAACCAGTTCCCCTTTATCTTTGATGAAACATTGCGGTACAATGTTTTTCTGGACAAGGGAACGGAATCAGAAGGCCAATATCCCGAGTTTTTAGACAAGGTACTGGCTAAAAAGGAGGAGGGTTGGCAAACCGTGTTGAGCCACAATGGTAAACAACTCTCAGGAGGTGAAAAACAATTGGTTACGCTTGCCCGAATGATGCTTTACCCAAAACCAATAGCAATTTTGGACGAACCTACGGCCAATCTGGATGCCGAGACTGGTGATATTATTCTTGAGCAAATTGAGAAATTGGCGAATCACAATCTACTTATTGTTGCATCGCACGATAAGAAGTTCGAAGCGATTGCTACTACTATTCTGAATTTAAACTGGGGAGAACAGATGAAGTATGCGTAAATTTATTTTTAAACAAATATTGCAGCCCTTTGCGGGTAGATGGCTGGCGGGTATTTTTCTGCTGTTGTTCTGGACGGTGGCCTTCATTGCCCTTCCTGCCATTTCAGGTTGGTTTCTCGCGGCTTGTAGCCTGGCTTTCATCTCGGCTAATACCATGTTCGCATATTTGGTGCCGGCGTCTATTATCCGTTTACTTACCTTGTTGCGCACGGCAACGAGGTATTTCGAGCGTTTAGAAAATCATAAAACGACCCTCAATGCTCAGCGAGGCCTGCAACTAAAAATTTTTGAGTCGGTAGCCCGTTTGCCCTATTTTAAAAAACAACTCAACAACAACTCGACCATCCTAGAAAATAGCACCTATGGCATCGATTTAATACTGAATCACATTCTCCTTTGGCTCTTACCATTTACGGCGCTGGTTATTTCGCTCATTATTTATTTTTTCTTTTTGCATGCCTTTTCGAAGGTAATAGCGTTTGAGTTTTTGATTTCATCGGCCATTCTTCTGTTTATTCTTCCCCAATTCATTTTACTAAAAAACCTTAAACTCTATGGGGAACTCAAAACATGTAGAGAAGAAAGCAATCAGGAACTCATTCAAAGTTTTAGGGGCCGGATAGAAATATCAAAGTATAACTTAGAGGAAAAAGCTATTAGTCAACAAGAACACAGAAGGTTGCATCTCGAAAGATTGGAAAATAAATTGCAAACCAATTCATTTTCTATGCAACTGATTGTAGGATTTGGGGTAAGTTGTATTGCCCTGTTCACACTTTGGAATTCAAGCAATTACGGCATCAGCGCTCCAATGGCAATCGGTATTTTCTTCGGTATTATGGCGCAGGCCGAATTGTCTGAAATGCTTTTCTCCGGAAAATCGGAAAAAAGTTCGGTTACACATCAAATCAAGGATATTGAATCGATTATCAAACAGGGAAAGCAACCTGTTGAAGCCGTTCATGTCGACTCCGGACTGGAAAGTTTAAGTGTGAAAAATGTAAGGGCGAAAATTCCTGAAACACCTATAATTACAGAAGAAGTAACGTTAGAAATAGAAAAAGGTGAATGGATAGCCTTGTATGGCGATACAGGGAAAGGGAAGACCACACTGTTAAACAGCCTTTTTTATCCTGAATACCGGCATAGTGGTAAGTTAATATGGAACAGCGATACGGCATTGTTTCATTTACCGGTTCCGGAGTGTATTTATGTTACCCAAAAAGCCTATTTGCTTACCGGAACCTTGCGCGAAAACTTTCAGGATTATCCCGACGATGAGATAGAGTATGCATTGAAAACGGTTGATCTGACAAGTTGGTTTTTTCAACTCTCTAATGGCTTAGACAGTTGGCTGGGCGAAAATGGAGAAACCCTGAGCGGTGGCCAGCGCAAAAAGCTATTATTGGCACAAGCGCTTCTCAAAAAGCCGCAGCTTTTGGTTGTAGATGAACCCACGGCAGGTATCAGCTCCGAAAATGCAATTGTCATTTTTCGAAATATTAAATTCCAGTATCCCGACATTACCATCCTAATGGCCACCCATTTCAAAGATTTTGTAGCTGAAGTTGATAAGGTGCTCAGGATTTAATATCCGATCCCAGGCTTGTTCAATCGTCAGCTACTATTTTAACAAAAAATCCGAAAAATTTTGTTAAAACCCTCTGAATAATCAATATAAGGACCAAGCCTGCACATAGACCAAAGATTTACACCAGTGCCGCTGCTGACTGGATGCTTTCGCCCTGGCCCGGTTTTATTCCAGTATTGCCAACCCTTACATGTACAATATCATATCAGTTTTTATCATATAGATTTACAAAAGCTCCATTTAAATGTAATCACGGAGTTTTCAGAGGCCGGGTTTGTTCAGTCGAATTCAGCCAAATACTGGTTCATTTGGTCCAGAATATATCCCGGGCGTTTCTCTGCAAACTCCTTCATCATTTCAATTTCTGTATGCCAGCTTGTTAGCGACATACCCCATCTTTCCGCATGAAACCCCATCTCCTCCTCCAGCCCAGTTCGCATTGAATTGATCTTTGAAACTACATTCGACGGACTATACACCGTTTCCATTTGCCAGGTACAAGTTTCTGAAAATTGCGCCCTGAACGCTGCCGATTTCATCAGCTCCATGAAAATAATCAGGGTGTTGGGGAGAGATTTTCCTTCGTTCCCCGCCCTCTCCTCAAGCCATTCAAACATATCTGGGGTGTATCCCGTCCCGTTCAGCCCAAATCCCAGGTCGGTATCGTAAAGTATCCACC
>CAYSMO010000262.1:0-3579 GCA_964432125.1 uncultured Bacteroidaceae bacterium
GGGGTAATTTCCCGGGTCCGTTGGCTTTAATAAAGCTGCTGACCACGCTGTTTTGCACAAAGGCCATGGGCGATTGATTAATGGCATATCGTTTGGTTTCAACACCTGCTTTTTTTAGCAATTGAATGGTATTTTGCAAATCGATAAGCGCTTTATCGGGTTCCGGCCCACATACGCCACTTTCGCAACACATGGAAGGGTCAAATATTTCTAACTTTTTCATACTATATTATTCCTGTTTTTATAAAATTGTTATAACACGACTAGTATTTCCACCGTTTGGCCAGTGCTACCAAAGAGAGCATTACAGGGACTTCAACCAGCACACCAACTACCGTTACCAGCGCAGCCGGCGATTGCAGTCCGAAAAGTGCGATGGCGACAGCCACTGCCAGCTCAAAAAAGTTACTGGCACCAATCATGGCTGCCGGGGCACAGACCTGGTAGGGAAGCTTTAGTTTTTTACCGCCAAACCAGGCCAGGAAGAAGATAAAGTAGGTTTGAATAACCAAAGGCACTGCGGCAAGCAAAATAATCAAAGGGTTGCTGAGGATATTTTGTCCCTGGAAAGCGAACAGCAGCACGAGGGTTACCAGCAACGCAAGTATGCTCAACGGTTTCAGTTTGGGTAAAAATTCTTTTTTAAACCACTCTTCACCGCGCCTCTTAATCAGAATTCGTTGGGTAATTACCCCGGCAACAAGCGGCACCACCACAAAAATGATAACGCTGGCTACCAGCGTATCATAAGGTATGGTGATGTTGGTAATTCCGAGTAATAAACCTACAATTGGAATAAAAGCCACCAGTATTATCAAATCGTTTACTGAAACCTGTACCAGTGTGTAGTTGGGATCACCGTCGGAAAGGTAGCTCCACACAAAAACCATGGCCGTACATGGAGCCGCACCCAAAATAATTGCCCCGGCAATGTATTCGCCTGCCAAAGCCGGGTCAATCCATGCTGCGTATATTTTAGAGAAAAAGATCCAGGCAAAAAATGCCATCGTAAACGGTTTGATGGCCCAGTTAATAATTACAGTCCAAACAACACCACGGGGCTTTTTACCGATTTGTTTGATGCTTGTGAAGTCAATCTGGAGCATCATCGGGTAGATCATTAGCCAAATGAGTACAGCAACAGGAATATTTACTTTTGCAAACTCGATGCTGCTGATAACTTCGATTGAATCGCCGAGTAAATAGCCCAGGGCAATTCCTGCTGCTATTCCAAGGGCGACCCAAATGGTCAGATATTTTTCAAAAAAACCTATTGTCTTTTTAGGTTTATCGGGAATGGTTACATCTTTAAATTTCTTCTCCACTACAATAAGGTTTAAATGTTCTGTTGTTTTTTTGCGGTAACTGTTATACTATAAATTCCGGCAGCGGAATTTTTAAAATTTTTTAATTCGGTTTCATTCAGGTAACCGGCAAGTATGTCTTCAGGAATATTAATCGGTTTCTCTTTGTGGATTTCAACCTGAGAAAATCCCTGCTTTTCAATAATCCCCAGATATCCCTGTTTTTCAGTGGCACCCGATACGCATCCGGCGTACATTTCGGCAGCTTCCTTCAGTTCCTCCGGCAGTTTTCCGGTGGTTACCACATCCGAAATACAAAAGTGTCCTCCCGGTTTCAGCACCCGGAAAATTTCTGAAAACGCTTTTTGCTTGTCGGGAACCAGATTGAGTACACAATTGCTGATTACAATATCATAAGAACCATCAGGAAACGGCATCTCCTCGATGTCGCCCTTAACGAAATCGATATTTTTGAATCCTGTTTTAACCAGGTTTTGCTTTGCTTTCCGAATCATCTCATCGGTAAAATCCAGACCCGTAACTTTTCCGGTTTCGCCAACGATACTGCGCGCCACAAAACAATCATTTCCTGCTCCCGAGCCTAAATCGAGTAACGAATTTCCAGGTTTTATACCTGCAAATTCGGTGGGCAGTCCGCAGCCCAGGCCCAAATCTGCATCCGGATTGTAGCCTGCTACACCGTTGTATTCATCTCCAATCATGCTGAACTCCAGTTCGCCGCAGCAACCGGATGGGCCACAACATCCCTGTTGTTGATCCAAAAGACTGCTTTGGCCGGCAATTGAACCGTACTTTTCTTTTACAATTCCTTTTAGGTCTTCAACCTTCATTTTAATTGGGGTTTTAATTCTTCTGTATACAGTTTGTAAAATGCTTCTTCTATTTCATTCCTGACACGTCGATACTCACTCCAAATAAATTCATCCGTTCCGGTAGCTTTGGAAGGGTCTTCAAAACCCATGTGCAAACGGTTTTTGACTTTACCGAGAAAAGCCGGACAGGTTTCGTTTGCATCATCGCAAACTGTAATCACGTAATCCCACTCATCGCTGAGGTATTCATCCACCATCGTGGGTTGATGACCGCTTATATCGATTTTCTTTTCCTGCATTACTGTAACCGCACCGGGATTGACGGCGTCTGCCGGCTCAGTACCTGCGGAGGCTACATGCAGTTCGTTATTGAACGACTTTAAAAACCCGTGTGCCATCTGACTTCGGCAACTGTTACCGGTACAAAGAATTAGTATTTTCATAAATAGAAATTGTTAATTTATTAAACTGTTAAATTGCTCAATGGTAATATTGTTAAAATATTGTTGTTTATATACTTATCTGTTAAATCATGCATTTTTTCATTCAGGTTTTCAGGTATTTCTTATACACAAATTATCTGCCTGTTCAATTTTTTCGAGGAAACCTACCAACACCTCTTTCAGCAGTTTTAATTTATCGGGGGCAATACAATACTGTGTTTTAGCTCCTTCAATTTGACCGATTATCAATCCTGTTTCTTTTAACTCTTTTAAATGTTGGTTCACGGTAGTGCGCCCCAGCGGAATTTCATCGGAAATATCGCCGGTAATGCAGGTTGGCGTTTCGGCCAGGAACTGCAAAATGTGCAACCTGGCCGGATGGGCAAGCGCTTTAAAAAGTACTGCCATCTCTACCAGTTCCTTGTCAAATAAAGACGTTTTCGATTTTACCATGATTTTTCAAATTATAACGCAAATATACGTCATTTTTTACATAACGTATATATACGTCGTTCTTTTTTTTAAAAAGCCCAAGTTGAATTAAAACTGAGCCCAAACGATCAGTAATTTTTAAAGATTCTACATAGACTTGTCATGTGATAGAATTGGGGCCCGTTGGCTTATTATATTAAACACTGCCCCTCTTTCCATACAATATCAGATAAACGACCGGAAGAAAAATAAATACCAGCAGCAACCCAAAGATCAAACCTCCAATTACCACAATAGCCATTGGCCGGAGCATCTCGGTTCCATCCCCCAAAAGCAGCGCCAGGGGCAACAAGCCAAAAAGACTGTTGATATCGGTAATTAAAATGGGGCGAAGTCGAACGATAGCAGCCTCTTTAATGGACTCCACTATTCCTTTGCCCTGTTCCCTGAGTTCATCGATAAAAGTGATCAAAAGCACCCCGTTGTTAATTTCCATCCCTGTAAGCATACTAATACCGATAAGTGCTGTAACACTCAGTGGCGTACCGGTGATATACAAGGCAAAAG
>CAYSMO010000263.1:0-2784 GCA_964432125.1 uncultured Bacteroidaceae bacterium
GAGATGAAGGGTTTCCATAATAGAATTATATTCGTCAAGAGAAATCATAACGGTGCCTTTACCTTTACTTCTTTTAATAATGAGTGTTTCATTATTCTTCTCTACATTATCAAGATACCTTTTAAGGTCACCTCTAAACTCTGAATAATTTGCTGCCAACATAATATACGTCTTAATTTACGTACAAAAATAAGTACTTTATTTAGTACTACCAAATTCAAAATATTTTTTGGCATTTCCGTAGCAGATATCCTGCACCATCCTGCCTGTCATCTCCATATCGTGCGGGATCTCCCCGTTTTCCATATCATTCCCGATAAGATTACAAAGAATGCGCCTAAAATACTCATGCCTGGGGAAGGAGAGAAAGCTGCGGGAATCGGTTAGCATTCCCACGAAATTACTGAGCAGCCCAAGTTGGGAGAGGCTGTTCATTTGCGCTATCATTCCCTCCTTCTGGTCCAGGAACCACCACCCTGATCCGAATTGCATTTTGCCCGGGATTTTTCCATCATTAAAGTTATAGGCCATGGTTACCATTATCTCATTATCGGCCGGATTCAGGTTGTATACAATGGTCTTTGCAAGCTGATCTGTGCTATCCAGTTTATTGAAAAATCCAGACATCGCCCTGGCGATACTAAAATCACCAATTGAATCGTACCCGGTATCCGGACCCAATTGCATGAACATACGGCTGTTGTTGTTCCTGATGGCCCCGATGTGAAACTGCTGTGTCCAGCCCTTGTCATGGTCCATTACAGCCAGCTCAACCAGCATGGCTGTTTTAAATTTTATTATATCCAGGTCGGAGACATTCTCTTTTTTTCTGATCCTGCCGAATATCTTCTCAATCTCTTCATGCGTGTACTCTTCGAAATAGAAGGTTTCAAGGCCATGATCGGACAGCCGGCAACCCATCTGCTCAAAGAAATCGTGTCGCCTGGCCAGTGCCTCCAGCAGATCCATGTAATTATTGATCGGATAGTCGGCCGCTACCTCCAATCTGTCGAGATAGCTGTTGTATACATTCAGATCATCCACGGTCATCGCTTTATCGGGTCGCCAGGTGGGCAATACTTTGACCTCAAAACCATCTTCACGAATCTTCCTGTGGTGTTCAAGGCTGTCGACCGGATCGTCTGTTGTGCAGACCACCTCCACGTTCATCATTCTAAGGAGGTTTCTGACACTGAATTCATCACTGTTCAGCATTTCAGCTGTTTTCTTGTAGATATCCTTTGCCGTATCGGGACCAAGCAGCTCCTGTATGCCGAAATACCTTCTGAGCTCCATGTGGGTCCAGTGATACAGCGGATTACGCAGTGTCGCAGGAACCGTTTCTGCCCACTTCATAAATTTCTCCTCATCAGAAGCACCGCCCGTACAGTATTTTTCATCGACACCATTGGCACGCATCGCCCGCCATTTATAGTGATCCCCCGCTAACCAAATTTCGGAGATGTTTTTGAATTTCCGGTCATTGGCTATGTCTTCGGGGTTGAGGTGACAATGATAATCGATGACAGGCATCTCTTTGGCGTACTTGTGATAGAGATCCTGTGCGGTTTTTGTCTCAAGCAGAAAATGTTCGTCCATGAAAGGTTTCATACTGTTTTCTATTCTTTATTAAAAATTTTTGAAAAAGGCTTTGATAATCTATTTTTAAACTACGATGAATTATTTCTCCTCATTCAGCGGACTAATAAGGTTCACTTTGTTCCGGTTGTTACCTCAGTTGCTGTTGTTTTATATATTCAAAGATACAGCTTTCTTCACACTGGTCAACCCCAATTTGCGTTCGCCGAACATTCCTCACTCACTTCAGCTGTTTGTCACACTATCTGCCTTTTTTCAATTCAATTCCCGCAACCGCCTGATGTGTCTCTCAAGAATATTCTCTGTCACCTGCTCCCCAACAATCTTCTCGTACTTCTCCAGCATCGAGGTGTATTTCACGCCCAGTTCGGCGGCAACTTTATATCCAACGTGGATCAGCTGACGGAACATAGGGTCGTAGTCGGCATGACCCGGAACATGGCGCAATGTGTTTGCAAATTTTTCACTGCTCCATTGCAACACATCATCCGGAGCGGGTAGTTTCCCCTTGTCAATATCGATCACAGTTGCATAGGGACTGCACAGTTCATCCATCCGTGCGTAGGCCACCGCATAGATATTTTTCGCCATCTCCAACGCATCTCCCCCTGCCATGGCCAGACCGATCACCTCCTCCAGCCAGGTGGTACCTGCGGTTTTTATATGGATCCCCTTGTCATGTTTCGCGATCAGCTCGCCAATAACCGGATAGATGGTGAACTTATCGCTTCCCGAGTGAACGCTCAGCTTGAGGTTGGCGGGAAGACCGTAACTGTTTACCGCATGGTCAATAACCAGCAGGTCCTGCTCAAATTCCTTCCTGAAAAGATCTGCATCACCCACATAATCGACCCCTTTGTTAAACCGGCCAGTGAATTTCGGGGCGATGGTCTGGGCTGGGATTCCGTAATGACTGATCATCATCAGGATGAAGAAAAGCTCTACCGGTGTTTGTGCCTGCTCCACCTCATCCATCGATACTTCAGTGATGAAATCGTCGGCGCCCCTGACCTCTTTGATCCGCTTGTAGATTTTCGCTGCCTCGCTGATGGCACTGCAGAACTTCGAAACCACTTCGTTCAGTAGCGCATCTGTAATAGGAAAGGATTCATCAATGCCCGGAATGCGCAGTTCGCCCAAAAACGGCTCAAATTTATTGCGCAGCTCCTCCGCTTCCTGTTCATC
>CAYSMO010000263.1:2794-3156 GCA_964432125.1 uncultured Bacteroidaceae bacterium
CGTACTTGTCCACATAGGATGGTTGATGGCAGGCAATATAATCGGCCACATCGAGGGTGAAGAAATTGGAATGTTCAATGGTTGCATCTACACTGCCCAGGTTGATGTGGTCAGCATCGACATACCAATTCCCGTTGTACCCAAGGGCCTCGGTTGCCTCTTCCGCCTCCCGCCATGTGTCAGCCGGCAGCGTCTTCACGATCTGGTGCTCACGGTTCGATTTGTTCCAAACCGGTACCACCGGGAACCCACGCTTGTTGGCTTCGATGATCGCTTTTAATTGGGCTTTTCCCTGCCGGGTAAACCTGTCTCCAATTCCAAATGAATATTTTTCAATGGTTCTCATATTGTCTTTATTAAGA
>CAYSMO010000263.1:3166-3579 GCA_964432125.1 uncultured Bacteroidaceae bacterium
CTGAAATAATAAAATTTACGTGTGCGAACACGAAATTAGATATTCTTCTTATCATATTCAAATATTTTTTTGTATTTTTGTAGAACGAAAATAAATAGTATTACATAAGTAGCAGTAAAACAAAGATTTATTAATTTTTTATTATAATAATCGTTTTTATGTCCCGAATACGGATCAAGGATATCGCGCAGATGGCAAATGTGTCTCCCGGAACGGTCGACCGTGTCATTCATAACCGCAACGGGGTCTCTGATGCCACCCGAAAAAGGATTGAGAATATTATAGATGAGTATGATTATCAGCCAGATATAATAGCAGGCGCTTTGGCTTCGGGCAGATCATACCGTATTCTTGTCTGCATGCCTGCTGTCGTGTACGCACACGCTTTCTGGAAATTTCCAGAGACGGGTGTG
>CAYSMO010000264.1:0-3578 GCA_964432125.1 uncultured Bacteroidaceae bacterium
CTTGCTCCTGCAGCCATCAGCCTGGATGCAGACGATCCAACCCTGTTTGCCACCGAGACAGAGGGGTACAGTCAGATCGCTGCTCTCACAGTAACCATCACCAATACCGGTGGAGGGGATATCACAAACCTGTCTGTGGCCTTAGCAGGCGACAATCCAGCAGCATTTGTTACATCCACCCCATCACCCACGACCATCGCCTCAACTGAAGCAAGTACATTTACCATTCGACCTGCAAACGGACTCGCCACCGGAACCTACAGTGCCCTTGTCACTGTGAACAATGCTGAAGGTGTACCTGAATCATTTAATGTCTCCTTTGAGGTGATTGCCTACACCTACCTGATCGACCTCGATCCCTCCGGGAACATCGATTTTGGAAATGTATCGGAAGGGTATGATCCGGCTCCGGATGCGGAGACCATCACCATTACCAGGACCGGTACAGGAACAATTGCCAATCTGGCAGTGGCCCTAAGTGGTGGCGGTAGTTCCGATTTTGATATCACCCAGCCGGGCGAAACAACGCTTGATGGCAGTCCGAATACAACCGATTTTACCGTCAGACCAAAAACCGGGCTCACAGCAGGCACCTACACTGAAACAGTCACTGTTTCTGCCGATAACATGACTGATGTCACCTTTGATGTCACCCTCAGGGTCTCCGGTAATGTGAGCTGGACCGGATCAACCAACAGTGACTGGCACACGGCAGGCAACTGGAGTTCCGCTTCCGTACCCGATGAGTTCTCATTTATCACCATCGGTTCATCATCAAACGATCCCGTTGTTTCCAGTGTGAATATCACCATTGGAAACCTGGTGATTGAAGATGGCGCTAAACTCACGGTAACAAGCGCCCGTCGGTTGACCATCGCCAGCGGCGGTCTGCTCACCATTCAGCCGGGAGGCATGCTTACCTCCCAGGGGACCCTGGTGAACAATGCCGGAGCAGGTGGATTGGTTATTGAGTCGGACGGTACCTCCTCCGGTTCACTGATACAAAACAGCAGCGGAGTAGCAGCCACCTTTGAGCGCCATATGACGGCCAATACATGGCACACCCTGTCAGCCCCGGTATCCGGATCAATACAGTCATTTATTCAGGATGGTTCAAACAACATCCCGAGCAAGGAGGTTGAATCTGTGACTACCTTCGGCATGGGTCCGTATGATGAGGGTGAAGGCAGATGGCTGTATTTTACAACCAATACATATGGAGTGGACTTCACTCCGGGTAAATCATATATTACGCGGAAAGAGGCTGGCGCAGACGATATCGTAACAATGGCCGGGACATTAAACAGGGGAACATACAACATGTCGGCCACCCGGGGAAGAAACGGATGGAACGGCATCGGAAACCCATACGCATCATCCATTGCATTCAACGATGCAACATCGCTGACCAACTTTATTGATGAAAATGTCGGTCAATTTGACCCTGCACGTGCAGCAGGGTATTTCTGGAACGGAACGGACTATACCATTATTAACAATACCAGCGGAGCAACCTACCTGCAGCCCGGACAGGGTTTTATTGTTCAGACAAAAGAGGGTGGCGGCACATTCAGCTTTACCACCAGTCTGCAGGCACACAATGGAGGCAGTGCATCATTCTACAAAAAATCGGCTTCGCCGTGGGACAAAATGACCTTGAATGTGACAACGGCGACCAATACGGCCAGCACGAAGATCCTCTTCAGGGATGATATGACACGTGGTTTGGATATCACCTACGATGCCGGTCTCTTTGGAAGAGATTCTGTATTTCAGCTGTATACCAGGCTGGCAGAAGATTATGGGGTGGATTTTGCGATACAGTGTCTGCCTGGCTTTGAAACAGATGCAATGGAGATACCCATTGGGCTGAATTACTCCGTTGGAGGGGTGGTAACCTTTACTGCAGATATCAGTTCACTGCCGCCGGGATATACTGCAGTTCTGGAAGATAGAAGCCTTGGGATTTTTACCGATCTAACCCCGCATGGCTCGAAATACGAGGTGCCGGTAAATGATGGAACAGAGGGCATCGGAAGATTTTACCTGCATGCAGTTGCAGGGCCAACCGGTTTCGATCTGCAGATCCAGGAGGAAATACAAACCTACGCGGTGAGAAATGAGATTTATATAAAGGGTGAAGTTTCTGAAGATGCAAGGGCACACCTGTTTGATATCATGGGTAGAAGGATAGGCGATTACAGGCTTGAGCCATCGGATATGAATATACTTCGTCCGGAAGTACAAGACGGCGTCTACATTATAAGGATAGAGGACCGGGGTGTGATTACAACCGAAAGGCTCTACCTGGGCAGGTAGTTGGGTGTAAGTTATCTATATCGCTATGATTGAGGCGATAATTTTGATAATTAAATATAGAAGCATTACTTTTGTAATATATTTAATTGACGTGATGAAGGAAGTTATTTATTTAGGCATCAGGAATTAGCCTGATTCGTTGAGGCAATTGGATAATAAAAGTTATAAGAAGATGAAGAACAATAAAAGCGATAAAGAGAAGGCTCTTGATAAGCAGCGTAAGATCTCCCGGAGGGATGCGATGACAAAGATTGGCACTGGAGCATTTTCAGTTACAACAATGCTGCTGCTGCTCAATAAACCGATCACAGCAACAGCGCAGGGTTCTTATGATGACCCATTTGATCCGGGTGATCCTGGACCATGGTAATCAATCTTTTAACTTTTCTTTCCATTTATCCTTAATCATTTATTCATCATCAACCCTGCAAAATCCAAATCCAACTGTTCTGAAAAAAAGCGTATCAAGAAAGATTGAAAACAGTTACATCACCTGGTTTGAAAGGAGCAACTCATGGGTGCAGCTGGAGGAGCCGGCCTGGTATATATTAAATAATCATCATTCCAACAGAACAGCAGAGGAGATATCCATCGACTTTGCCAGCCGATATGACATTACAACAGAGGAGAGCCTCCGATTTGTAGAGGAGATGATCGCTGCTTTTACCCGGTTGGAGGAGAATACTTTTCAGCAGCATGATCAGGTCCCTGCGCACGAGATAGAGCCACCCGATACTTATTATGCTGTCAGAAGCTACCGCATCAACGAAAAAACCTTTGAGATTTGCTATGGAAGCCGGCGTATTGAATATATGATCCACCCCTCCTTTGCCCACCTCGAAGAAAAAGCCGAAGGAGAACAGGATTTCCGAATCGAAGCATTTGCCGCAGGCGAGCACTTTTTGTTACATACCGCAGGCATCTTCTGGAGAGAGGAGAATGTCAACTACCTCAAGCGGAAGCTCTTTATTGAACTAACCAACCTGCTGTATGGGAAAACAGCGGATGACTGGCTGACCTATATTCACGGATCGGCGGTAAGTGATGGAAAGGAAGCTGTCATACTCACCACTTCCAGCGGATCGGGGAAAAGCACGCTCGCGGGACTGCTATGCAGCCGGGGATTGAAATTCTTTGCCGATGATTATGTGCCGATTGATAACAATTCGTGCCTTGCCTACCCGTTCCCTGCTGCGCTCTCGGTAAAAGAGGGGGCTTTCCCGTTGCTCCTGCCCTTCTATGAAAAGCTGAAGAACGCA
>CAYSMO010000265.1:0-3575 GCA_964432125.1 uncultured Bacteroidaceae bacterium
GCTTTCTCATGAGCCAGAGCGTAGCGCTCTGCAGCCATGAATGGTAATGAGATTACCATAAGCGAACGACAAGCTCCTCATTTCCCGTCTCATCGGGATAGTCATATCCGTGAAACATTATCCCAAAATCCAATTCTCCATAGTTATCGTAAAAACTTTCGCCTTCACCAAAAACGCAAGGTTCAATATATCCCTGACATTCTCGCGTTCCGAGAAAAATATCGCGTCTTCCGCCTTTTTTTATACTGCGTTTTGCAATGTTGTGATGCTTATTTTCGTCTCGGTCGTCTTTAAGGTTTTCGCGGTGATAGTTCCACTCAAAATGAGCAAGAACTTGATACTCAACATCTCTTAAATAAGTATAATAGGAAAGGTCATTTCCACCGCTCATTTTTATCGGTTTGATTCCTTTGGACTCGGTCTGTATTTTTTTCATTACTCGAACAGCATCGATATACCAGATAAAAGTCGGTTTCCAATAAACACTCTCCATAATTCCTTTGATAGCTTGATAGGTTGGAACTTGATAGGTAAATTTCTCACCGCCAACCCGCGTGACTGGATCTGCAAACATTGCGTAGCGCCCCGTGATTTTAAACTCCACAGAATTGCGTTTCTTATCCATCTGCCACCTCTATATTTATTTACACATATAATAACGTAAACATTGCCTCACGTTTTAAACCTTGTTCAGCTGTATCATAGTAATCAGGACTTAACAAATAAAAAGTATCATCAACAAGACCTATTGCTTGTTTGATTTCGTTCAAAGCATCTAAATAGACAGAGACTGTGTATTTCTGCAACTCTTTCAATATGCGCATTTTTCCCTTTGGATTATAACACTGCTGAAAATCAGAAATGAGTTGCATGGCATCACCGTAGGGAACAACAATACCAATCTGAGCTCCGTCAATCACAGAAAACTCGTCTGAGGCTGTTTGAAAAGCACTGGGCAACCCGATGTAATGCTCGTTGTTGCGATTCCTATAAGCAACTGTTCCTAAGGGGTTATCATTGAGCAAGCTGTAAACCGTTGTTTTACCGTTTTTGGTATTATAATCCATTTTTCCTTTTTGCCCGAAGAAATAATATTTGTAATACGAATTAATCACTTCATCGCTCAATAGATTGGTGCCTTGGTTTTCATGGAATACTCTTGCCGTGACACTTTTTCCTTCTTTAATCTCCGGCAGACGTGAAAGTCTTTCCCCCTGAACATCAACTACAAAAACCGTCTGCGGTGTCGGATTTTCTTTGTTTCGATTACAACGTCCGGCCGCCTGTATAATGCTGTCCATACCCGCTTCAGCACGAATTACACAGTCAAACGACACGTCCACACCAGCCTCAATCAGCTGCGTGCTGACGCATAAGGTTACCCTTTTCGTTTTGGAGTCCATAATTTTCCGCAATCGGTCAAGGGTGTTCAAACGATGAGCAGGACAAAGATCAGTCGTTAGAAATGCTTTTTCACACGCGATCGGTTTACATTGTTCATACACGCCACGGGCATCACCTTTCGTGTTCAGAATGACAAGCGTGCTTCTACCTTGTTCGATTTGAATCTTAACAAGAGCTGCTATTTGTTCGTAATCCATTACCGTACTAGTTCTATCTTCAATGCGAACCCGCTCAAAAATTTTTATCTCATCTGAAGTAATGCTTACAATATCCGGATTTCCGGACAATAGTACGGGGCGCTCCGTTTTATGAAGATGTGGTTGTGTGGCCGTACAGAGCAAAATGGTTGAATTACAGAAGGTTTGTAAGAAATTGACTGCGTCATTAAACAGATGAGTGCACTTTATGGGCAAAGCCTGTATTTCGTCAAAAATTAGAACTGCCTCGGACATATTGTGAAACTTACGAAGCTTCGATGCTCTATTACTGTATATCGTCTCCAAAAACTGGACCATCGTGGTCAAAATAATCGGGCTATCCCAACGGGAAGTCAGTAGTCGATACTCTTCCTCATCATCCTTTTCCGGCGGTTCGAAGTTAGAGTGATGTTCAAGGATTAATTCCCCATTGTCATCCGCGAAAACTTCATGCAACTTGACAGCGGTTTGATCAAGAATCGACAAGTAAGGAATTACGTATATAATGCGTTTAAGCTTATGCGCTTTAGCATGCTCTAATGCGAAGCGAAAGCTTGATAAGGTTTTCCCTCCGCCTGTCGGAACAGACAAAGAGTAAATGCTTTGCTTTCTACTGCCTGCCTGCTGGCACTGTTCTGATATTTTTTTGCGAACTTTATCAATATCACTTGTTTCGGAGAAATCTGAAAGGTGAAATTTCAATTGTTTAATCAAGTGTTCCCAATCCGGAATTGCATCGCTAATTTCCAAGCCTGCGCTGTTACTTCTATCCGCATCCACAACGATGGAATAAATCACCTTTGTCAAGAGATGAAGCATAAAGCGCGTATTCAAGTTTCTCTGTTGACAGATTCTACAAAAATTCATAATTTCCGATTTAAGATTCTCTTCCTTAATTTCGGGACTAAATGCATTTATGGCTTCCGCATAATGCAGTTTATCCTCACTTTTATCGGTTTTAAGAGACAACATCCTTTCTCCATCAAGAATATTGTCAAATAACCCACCATGATGAGAAGCAATAACATTACCGATAATATCGGTAATTACACATTCTTTGATTATTTTCCCAACATACTTCGCTCCTTGCAAAGCATGAATAACTTCACCACGTTTTACGACTTCACCCTTCTGACTACGTTCCAGATAGTCCTGAAAAGCTTTCGTATATTTTCCCAAATCGTGCAGTAGGCCAGCCACCCAACCGCATTGCTCGACTCCAAAACTTTTCGCGAATTTCCCTGTTAATTGAGCAACTGACAAGAGATGGTCTTCAAGCAATTGCCAATCGGTTTTATCATGAGAACTTGCTGAATGCGCATAATATTCCATTTTCTCTTCTATGGATCTCATTTTAATTCACCGAAACCCAAAAAGCAATTAACGTGCCAAAAAATTAATGCCTTTTCCATGCGTATTTCGACCTGCGTAGGGTCAAAAGGAAGGCTAAAAGGCACTAATGAGAGAACTGATGTAACCATAGTTTCGTTTCCCCGTAACTATAGTTACGTGTATTCTCCTTTTAAAACTGAAATGATAAAATTGATCAACTTAATCTGACTAAAAATGTTATAATCAAAGAAAACAATTACGCGGCTAAAACCCACGTCTCCCGGCTGATTTAACAGGCACTGCAGAGGAATGAAGTCGTCATTGCACGGGCGGGTAAACCGGTCGTCCGCACTGAAGTATTCCCCGGTCTATGAGATGATGCCGGAGCCTCTCAAGCAGTGGATCGATTCCCAGCCGCGTGATGCTATTGGATCCGCCTTGAGCCTGCTCAATACGGTCACGAAAGAGTCCTGCTTTACCATGGCCTGCACGGCGGTAAGCGAATCTATCCGGAGGGGTGTCACCGATTGCGACAGCATAGTGGCGCTCTATGAGGACATGACCCGCTCCTTTGCCGGGAACCGCTGTTTTTACATTTGACACAACCGAAAGGATCACCCTATAATAGCACATTCAAGCGAT
>CAYSMO010000266.1:0-3572 GCA_964432125.1 uncultured Bacteroidaceae bacterium
CGGCAACGAGATACAGAGTCCGATGGCGATTGTGATTCTCGGCGGACTGATTACCAGCACGCTGCTGAACCTGATCGTTGTTCCATCGGTCTATTATATGATTGAAAAAAGAAAAGTATGAACCTAGCCATGACAATACTATTAAAACATACGACCATGATTATTTCACTTTGCCGCCATATATCTAAGGTAAACAGTTATGGAGATCTCTCCCGCAGTCAGGCGGGACAATTGATCAATGAAAATTGCTAATTATCAGATGATTAATCTAATCTGTTTCAATAAGAACAGAAAGGGATTGTGAGCTTTAAAAGACTATACAGAATAAAATAATAGCTATGATTCGAGATTATCAACAGAGAGGAAAAAGCAGGATAGAGCTTAGATCGGGAAGGGTTCCGGTTACTTTCGGAATACAGTTGCTCCCGGCCTTCGGACCGGTTTTCCGAGTTTTACAGGTTAAGCAAATTCTGACCTTTATCCTGTTGTTTGTTGCTGTCGGGTTGACCTTTTCCCAGGAGCATTCAGAATTCTCTACGGAAGGTTCCGGCACCGTTGTTTTGCCGGGAGATTCAGGCACGGTTATGGTTTCCGGAGATCAGTTCCTGGAGACCATTGAGGAGCACAATCCATCACTGAAGGTGGCACGGGAGGTGCTGAACGCTTCCCTGCTGGAGTCGCGTACCGGCCTTGCACCGGGCGATCCCTCGGTAGAGCTCGGATACATGGCCGGGATGCCGGAAGAGATTGGCAATAAGGTGAATGTGCGGGTGGCGCAGGAGTTTGAATTTCCGTCGGTATACGTGCACAGGTTGAAGGCAGGCAGGCTGAAGGCTGAGGGGGCGGAGCTGCTGTATGAGTTGGCGCGGCAGGAGGTGCTGGTGCGGGCAGTGAAGCTCAGGTCAGGGCGGGTCTATCTGAACAGTTTGGAGCGGATGCTGGGGGATCGCCTGGACCAGGCGGAGGAGCTGCTTTCGCATTACGAACAGATGACCGAAGCAGGGGAGATTGGACGGCTGTCGCTGAGTCAGGTGAACATGCTCGCCGTTTCGCTGCGGACAGAGCTGGAGCAGGTGGAATCGGATTTGCGGGAGAACAGGGAGGCGTTGCGGGAGATCAGCGGTGGTGTTGTTTCTGAGTTGGATGATGAGCAGTTTCCGGAGTGGGAGCTGCCGGCCAGGGAAGAGCTTTTGGTGGCGTATGGAAAGGGTCCGGAGATGCAGTATTTTGAACAGGAGTTGCTGTTGCGGGAGTGGCAGAGCAAGGTGGCAGTGGGCGAGGCGCTGCCGAAATTTGCAGCGGGGTATTACTCGGAGATCTTGATGGGTGAGGCGTTCCGGGGTGTTTTCGTAGGATTTTCGGTGCCATTGTGGGAGAATGCCAACAGGGTGAAGCATGCCAGGGCGGAGGTCGCTGTTGCTGAGGCGGAGGCTTACAGGAACAGGTGCGAACAGCAGATGGAGCTGGAGCAGCAGATGATCCGGCGGGAGCGGCGGGAGCGGCAGGTAGAGGAGTTGAGCGGCGCATTGTCCCGGGTCGATGATGAGGCGTTGCTGACTGCTTCGTTGCAGGCCGGTGAGATCTCGCTTTCAGAATACCTTTATGGCACGGAGATGTACTTCAGGAACAAACAGAAGATGCTGGAATATGAGCGTGACCTTCAGCTGGTTGAGGCAGAGTTGATGAAGGTGTTTTATTGAGGGAGAGTCTTATTCTTTAAAGAATAGATCCGCAATGATTAAAACCATAGATATGAAGTGTTTTCTAATGGATTTTTTGTCATCCAGTCACTGTCTTTATAATTGGTCCACCAATCAAAATAAAAGTCTCTGACTATCAATATATCCGAACCTTTAAGCCCTTTGTGCCTTTCACTTTCAATCAATGAAGTATCAATTAAGTATGGGTCCAGAGAGCCATATCCATTACCATTTCTTATACCTTCAACTGTCCAAAGCAAACATTCTCCTAAAATGCTGTAATCCCTTCCGTAAGGAAAAGGTGTCCTTGATGAAATAGGATTATACGGGTAAGCAGTAATATGTGATGTGTCTTTTGAAAAGTCAATAAGAGATGGTATGTGTTTTTCAGTAAATCCCGGCATTATAAGCCATAAGTTTTCGCCATTCTCATCTTTTTCATATTTAGAATAGGTCCCTGTTTTGATCTGATTGACAAATTTCTCAACATCAGGATTGCCAATATTAAAGTTGTCTTTTTCACAGCTGGCTGAAAAAAGAATCAGGAAAAAGAATAACAAATTTTTCATAATGCCAGTTTTTCATATGATGCAATTACCTATCGCAAAGTTGCGTCTTTATGTTTGCATCCAACTTTCTTTTATAAGCGAGGTATAAAATTTACCGGTTGTTGTGGTTTTGTGTTTTATTATGTATCTATTTTCCCATTATATAAATCCCAAATTGGGAAAGCCAGGTCGTAATCATTCCAATTGAGATTCCCATCTATCAGCATAAAATCTGAAAACTTTTGCTCATCCAAATACTTTCTTATTGAAGGATGAAATGATTTGGATAAAAATGGTTTAAAATCAACTAATTTATCGGAGCCATCATTAAATTTTATCCTTATAGCATAATCTGATAGATATTTCGCCGAATCAATTTTTAATTGGTCAAAACCTGATTCTTGCTCTTTATAATCAACTAATATTCTCATTATAATCGTTTTGTTATTTTCTCAAATTCTACATCTTTATGATATACAAAATAGTTGATCCATTTATCTATAATTTTGTGAGCATATTTGCCAAGAAAAATCTCAAAATCTTTTAAATCTTTTCCTTTTAGCGGTCTTGTTCCTTTTATATTTGTTATTCTTATCTCAGAAATCTCTCCGTTTACAATATAGAACTCTGCTTTACTCTCGAATTCTGCCTTTTTTGCATGCACGTGTATCGGTTCATGTTCATTTGAGTAGAAAAAAATAAGGATTCCCAAGTACTCAAAAATCTTTGGCATTTTGAATATTTTAGTTATTTATCTTAATACAAATATACAAATTCTTGATGTGAAGAAAAAATTCTGTTTCTTAGGTTTCTCCCGCCATGAACCACAACTCGTTTTTATGTTTAGTTTTGGTTTGTGTACGAATGACACCTCGGGAATTAGAGAATTTATGTAGCTTGAGCCTTAGGAATCGAAGCGTATTTTAAACAATCCCCGCACTTCGTTGAGGTTGAAGTCGACAGCCTGGTCATTTGGATACTTTTCATTTAGTGCGTTTCGTACATTCGGGTCAATGTCGTTATACAGGCCATGACATTTAAGGCAGAGGGGAGCGGCGAGGAGAATAGGACCATAATAGATTTTTTGCCCCTTTTCGGTGACTACCTGCGGAAGCAGCTCTTCCCCTTTGTGTTGCTGTGAAATGTACTTTTCGATCATCTCAACCTCCTTGTTATTCGCTGCGTTTGAGGGGTTGCGAAACCTGTGGGATACACGGCTGATTTCAACCTCTTCCGCCCTGGAAATACTATCCGTAATTGGTATAGCGTGAAGAGAGCAGTAATCGATCGCAGCCGGAACACCGTTTTTCTGAATCTCCGTATT
>CAYSMO010000267.1:0-3545 GCA_964432125.1 uncultured Bacteroidaceae bacterium
GGTGTCGGATGAGACCGATCCTTCTACAGGCGTCCCGATCGTCTCCCTCTATGGCCGGCATAAAAAGCCCACGCCGGAGGATCTTGCCGGGGTTGACCTGGTTATTTTTGATATACAGGATGTGGGTACCCGTTTTTATACCTATATCTCTACGCTTCACTATGTTATGGAGGCCTGTGCAGAGAACGACGTTCCGCTGCTGGTGCTCGACCGCCCCAATCCCAACGATGGTTTTATCGACGGACCGCTCCTTGAGCCGCAGTTCAGCACTTTTGTCGGGATGCATCCGATCCCTGTTGTGTACGCCCTGACGATCGGTGAGGTGGCTATGCTGATCAACGGGGAGGAGTGGCTTCGTGACGGGGTTCAATGCGATTTAATTGTGATACCGTGCGCGAATTATTTTCACGGCAGGGAATACGCACTCCCGGTGAAGCCATCGCCAAACCTGCCCAACGATCACGCGATCAGGATATACCCCTCTACCTGCTTTTTTGAAGGTACGGTGATCAGTGAGGGGAGGGGGACGCTGATGCCTTTCGAGGTGTATGGTCATCCCAACCTGCCAGGGAGTTTTTCTTTTGTGCCGGAGGGTATTGAAGGGATGTCGATGTATCCGAAATTGAAAGGAGAGACCTGTTATGGTGAAGATCTGCGCGGGTTTGTGCCCGATGGCGGGTGGAGCAGGATCGAGTTGCGGTGGTTGCTGGATGCGTATCAGAAGTTTCCGGATAAAAAGAATTTCTTTTTGCCGTTTTTTGAGAGTCTCGCGGGAACGGACAAGCTCAGGCAGCAGATCATTGCAGGCTGGACGGAGGAGCAGATCAGGGCATCGTGGCAGGCGGATCTGGAGAAGTTCAGGGAGATTCGGAAAAATTACCTGATCTATGAAGATGGCTTCTGAGCAGATATCCCAGAGATATTTTGGGAAGGGTAACTCACATTCAGTTAGGTTTATTAGGCTCCTGTCAGAATATAAGGAAGCGTGCCGGTGGACATGGGGCGGTCATAATGTAAAATAGCTCAGTTGTCAGGTAAAGACATTCTATACCAAATTTGGATGTGTTTTCCGGGAACAAGCTGTGTTCTTTTTTGTTAGTATATTTAATAGAGACAAAAAACCGATCGTAAAATGAAAAAACAGTTGCTTGTTCTCATATTTGTTGCGGCCCCATTCATTCTGCATGCGCAGGAAAATCACCACCAGTTTTTTGCTAAGAGTATGACTGTGAACAATGCTGGCATGGCAGTACTCGGGGGCTGGGCGGTGGCCAACCTTGCCACGGGAGCTGTTGGCTGGAGCAAAACCACCGGGTCGACCATGTATTTTCACCAGATGAATTTTTTCTGGAACACGGTGAACCTTGGTATTGCCGGTTTTGCATTGTATTCTGCAGCGCAGATGGATCCGCTTCGGATGTCATACCAGGAGCTGATGAATGAACATAACCGTTACGAAAAGCTCTACCTGATCAATGCCGGACTTGATGTGCTTTATGTCGGTACAGGATTTTTTCTTCGTCACCTCTCTGCAAATAATCCAAAAAGGGCCGATCTGATGATGGGGTATGGAAATTCAGTGATCCTCCAGGGCGGGTTTTTGTTCCTGTTCGATGGTGTAATGTACCTGCTGCAGCACTCCCGGCAGGTTTCTTTTCTTAAGGATATGAATTTATCGTTGCTGTCAGATGGAGCATTGCTGCAATACACCCTGAAATTTTAGTTCTTTGCGATGGTCAGATTCTTCCAGGATATACTTTCAGCGCCTCTTCAAGCACCCTGATTGCCTTTTCCAGATCAGCTTTTTTTAGTACATAGGCGATCCGCACCTCCTGCTTGCCCAGTTCGGGGGTTGAATAGAACCCGCTGGCCGGTGCCATCATCACGGTTTGGTTCTCATACGCAAAATCGCTGAGGATCCATTGTGCAAACAGATCGGTATCATCCACCGGAAGGTGCACGACGGTATAAAAGGCCCCTCCGGGTGAAGGACAGATCACCCCCGGTATTTTATTCAGCGCAGCTACCATGAAATTCCGGCGTTCGATGTATTCCTCATACACCTGCCTGAAATAGGAGTCGGGTGTGTCGAGTGCCGCCTCACCGGCTATCTGCCCGAAGGATGGTGGACTGAGCCTTGCCTGGGCGAATTTCAGGGCGGTGTTGAGCACCTCCCTGTTTTTTGTAACCAGGGCACCGACCCGGGCACCGCACATGCTGTAGCGTTTGGAGACCGAATCCATCATGATCACATGCTCTTCCAGTCCGCCGAGGTACATCGCTGAAAAATGTTTCTTCCCATCGTAGCAAAACTCCCTGTACACCTCGTCGGAATAGAGGTAGAGATCATGTTTTTTTACGATCTTCCCCAACTGCCTGATCTCCTCTTCGGAATACAGGTAACCGGTGGGGTTGTTTGGGTTGCATATGATAATTCCGCGTGTTTTTGGGGTGATTTCCTTTTCAAACGCATCAACGGGCGGGAGAGCAAAGCTATTTTCGATGGTGGAGGTAATGGGAACCACTTTTACACCGGCAGCGGTGGAGAAGCCGTTGTAGTTGGCATAGAAAGGTTCGGGACAGATTACCTCTTCACCCGGATTGACGGTCGACATAAGGGCAAACGTGATTGCTTCCGATCCGCCGGTGGTAACCATGATTTCGGTATGGTCGACATTGATATTGATTTTCCGGTAATATTTTGCCAGTTTCCTTCGGTAGCTTTCGATACCAGCAGAATGGCTGTATTCGATCACCTCCTCCTTTAGGTTCCTGATCGCGTTCAGGGCTGCCTCGGGGGTTTTGATGTCGGGCTGACCAATATTGAGGAGGTACACTTTTCTTCCTTTGCTTTTAGCCTCTTCTGCGAAAGGAACCAGTTTGCGGATGGGTGATGCTGGCATCGCCTGTCCCTTGTCTGATATCTGTGGCATATTATTGGGTTTTATCTTTTGGCAGCACTTCTCCTTTAATCATGATCTTAACAGGCGTGTTTACAGCTGTTGAGTAGATATAGACAGTTTTACGGAACGGTCCGACAAGGGCCGTGTTATATTCTACCTCAATCTCACCGGTTGCGCCCGGCTCAATGGGCGCTTTCGGCCATGATGGAATGGTGCATCCGCAGGAGGACCGTACGCGATTGATCACAACAGGCTCTTCGCCAATGTTTTTGAATTCAATCTTATGAATGCCCGGCCCATCCTCCATCATTTCGCCGAAATCATAGGTTGCTTCGGCAAAGTAGAGCTCCTGTCCCGCGCTTATGGCCTCTTTTTCATTCTTTGGGGTACAGGAAACAAGTAGTAGCAAAATTATCGGAATAATTAGTCTTTTCATGTTGATTAATATGTAAATATTTCCACAAAAATCTTTCACCAGTCACGTTGGTAATTCAATTGTAAATTTAGTGGAAAATCCCGAAGGATAGGGGGGAGCTTTCAACAAAATTCAGTTTCTTGCAAAGACGAATTAATACATATCTTCTACATGCCAGGTAAAGGCCCGGGCGCCTACATCCTTGTTTACCTCATCCATCCGTTTTA
>CAYSMO010000268.1:0-1653 GCA_964432125.1 uncultured Bacteroidaceae bacterium
TTAGTGAAAACAATCAAATGGTCGACCGGCTTATGTATTACTATGAATTCAGCTACAGCTACTATTCCGCCGTTCATATCACTACTGCAAAAAATGATACAATATTTACAAAAGTTTATAAGAATAATAAGGGTACTCACGCCCGGTTTGGTTCCTGCGGAGAATGTTAAGAAGCTTCATCCGGCCCCCACGAATCGTTTGGCGCCTCGTATACCTCCCAGGCTGAATTGGAGGAAAGGTTTCAGAAGAATTTCCTCATGGACAAGCAGAATGACTGGACCCGCGATGCCCTGATGGAAGCTAAAAACTACCTGTTCAATTACCTTGGCAAACCTTTTGTTTACAGAGATTTTGATTTTATAAGTGGCAAGGGTCGTAAACTGGATTATTCCGATTTGGATACCGCCGTATCGCGCATGCGTTCAGCTTTTGAGCAGATGGCCAAAGACCGTGGCGATATTTCCACAGCAGAACCTCTTATCCTCGAATCGATAGGAATCTGGGAAAGGGCTCTTGGCGAAAGCAATCCGGCCGATAAAAAGGCAAGGATAAATGAAGACATAACAGCCTCATTACAATCCAATATAGCCCTGGCCTATGCCTGGCTAAGAGATTTCAATAAAAGCCGCGAATGGGGCGCAAAAGCTGTTAAAGTAAAAGACGGTCAAAAACTCATTCAAAACGTGCAGGGCTGGATTGATGACCATGAAAAAAGACTGGCTGCCAATGAGCTGATTTGATGCCAAGCAGTAAATCGATAAATCTTTGTTAATGTTGGAGATAACTCAAATATTCCGGTTTTTCCGAAAAGAATAATTTATCGAATTAAGGATCAATTACTTACACTTTTTTTTGTAGGTGGTATTTTCTTTGTTACCAGTTTGGCGCCAGGATTTGGGAGGAAAGGTTGGCGGGGATGACTATAGGTATTTCATGTTTTGTTAGTTCGACAGGGATTCATTGTAGGGGAGGGTGTTATCATTAATCAAAACTGGAATTTTAATCCCGTCCGACCCCACACTAATGTATATTCCTGTTTTTTCAGGTAATTGGTTTGTCCTAGGTAACTCGTTGTAGGAGTGCCTGTAATATTAATGATATCGACAAAGAATTTTAAGTTCTCCAGGATATTATATGCTGCCGTAAAATCAATATGCCAGGCAGCGTTGATGTATTCATCCAAATCAGCATCTGCACCTAATTCCAGGAGATAAGAATCATGATAATTGCCGGATATTCTGGTGTAGAACTTTTCACCCTCATAAAACAAAGCGATATTTGCCGAGTGCTTTGCTTGACCTGGTAAGCTGATATGCTCTATTTTTTCAGGATCTGACAAGATCTCAACACCGTCTTCGTATATGTTTACCTCAAGATCTGAATAATTTGCCGGGATCCTTTGATTGATGGTTGCGTCGGAATGGGTATAAGCATAATTGGAATAGATGCCTAAATTACTGAAGATGCCGGGCAAGAAGGTGAATTTGAACTGACTCTGGAATTCAGCCCCAAATACAAAAGCCTCAATACCATTTACGGCCATTGTGATCTCGCGGGCACTAGTACCGGTCCCCACGTTACCTTCCGTGGCAATTACTGTATATCGTGATATGAAGTCCTGGATATTCTTGTAATAGATGCCACCCGATATGA
>CAYSMO010000268.1:1663-3538 GCA_964432125.1 uncultured Bacteroidaceae bacterium
AAGTCAACGTTCATGGATAAGGGGTAGATCAGATCCGGGTTACCATACTTTATGGCATCCCGGTCCACCTCACGATTTGGAATAACATCTTCGAAATTTGGTCTGGCAAATGAATAAGTCAAGGCTCCCCTTATATTTAAACGATCATTCAAGGAATACTTCAACTGGAACTGTGGTAGCAGATAGTCCAGTACTCTTTTATCGGAATTATCTATAATGGTATCGAAATAGTCCCTTGAATTAAGAAGGATCCTCTGTCCTTCATAATCAATGCGAGTGTATTCATAACGTACACCACCCAGTATCATTAACCTGTTTATATCGAAACGAAACATTCCATATACTGCTCTGATGATCTCTTCAGCTTTGTAATCCTGGGCAGTCGATTCAGCGCGTGTTTCTGTATCTGCGTTATCGCCATATTTAAAATGGAAAGCATTGAAATCGTAGAATTCACGCATTTTAACGGGATCAGGCATAAAATCGATCAAATACCCCTGACCCAATAGATCATCGGTAACAAATTCCTGTGAAATTCCGGTCAAGGTCAACTCATCATAAGGTCGGGAACTGGGATACATTCTCCAGTCGTGGCGGTAATCATCAAATATCTTTGCGGTGATATCCCTGCTTTTCTGTTTCCGGCGGGTTTTCCCACCAAATTTGAAATATCCATTCAGTGATGAAAAGGACTGAAAAGGTATGGTTATATTCAATTTGGCGGTAAGATTATTATCGTTCACCTTTTCATCCCGCAGATCCAGCTCCTCGAATTCATAATTCAGGTAATCAATTGCTATGGAGTCGTGAACCGGATTTTTAAAGATGGGCTTGGGGAAGGTGGTCCGGTCGTAATCCAGGGTTGCCACAAGTGCCTGTCCCGGATTCTCGAACTCAGCAGTTATCCTGTTGGGCACCTCTTCCGATGCAACAGCGTATGCCACTTCGTAGTCAAGCTCAAAAAAGTTGAACCTGTGGTTACCCCCTGCATTTAGTGTATTTACATATTGATCCTTTGTTCGGTATTTAACATCATGTGTCACCGAGCTGTACAGATAGTTATTAATATCAACTGCATCCTCCAGTTCATAGATCTTGCGAAATCGAACTTCATCATCCACAAATTGATTGACCATTCCACGCACGTAAACAGAATGGTTATTATTAAACTCGTAATCTAAAGTGCCGCTCAGTCCGATGCGTTCACGCGTTGTTTCATAGTAACGAAGCTGCAACTCCTGGTATCCGAGGTAATAATTATCCCTGCCGGAAGTCGTATCGCTCCAGAAGGGCATTTTCGCAAACTTTGATTCCATATTATCGGAACCCTGTGCATTTTGATAGTAACTGCCGTCGAACTGATACCCGAATTTATTCTTACGGGCACCGTAGGAAAACTGAAGATTCTTATTGGTTGTTCCGCGCAATTGATTGTATCCTGCGGCGAAACTCACATTGATCACCGGGGTTTCAGACTGGGCCTTCTTGGTCACGATATTAACGGATCCTGCGATACCATCACCATCAATATCCGGAGTCAGAACCTTGGTAACCTCGATCGATTCAATCTGATCGGCAGATATGATATCCATGCCCACATAACGTACATCTCCTTCGGGAGAAGGAATTTGTTCTCCATTGATGTTGAAGCTGGTTAATTCGGGAGGAGTACCCCTCAGTTGGATATACTTGCCTTCACCCTGGTCTCGCTGCAAGGTTATCCCTGTTATCCGTTGCATGGCTTCGGCAGCATTCATATCCGGAAACTGCTCTATTTGTTTTGCCGATATGATGTTTTTAATGTTTTCAGCCCTGTTTTGTTGAATCATCGCCTTCGTCTGACCTTCGGCCTGCCCGGTGACGATCACCTGCTCA
>CAYSMO010000269.1:0-3532 GCA_964432125.1 uncultured Bacteroidaceae bacterium
ATGTCCAGTGGAATTTCGTTTTCAAGCGGACCATTCCGCTGTTCTGGATCCCTGCGCAGACCTTCACCTTTTTGTTGCCGGAGGAGTTCAGGGTGCTTTTTGCCGCATTTCTGGGAATTGTATTGGGTGTCCTGCTGGCCATTGCCGCCTTAAAAAGCCTTCCTCTAAAGAGATGAAAAGCGATATTCTATTAACTATCTGTTTTCATTTTTCTTTTTAGAAATTGTGCGTTTATAGCAACAATAACTGTGCTTGCACTCATCAGAATCGCCCCCATTGCCGGGCTGATAAGAATTCCTACACTTATTAGAACTCCTGCAGCCAGGGGAATAGCTACCACATTGTATCCAGTGGCCCAGATAAAATTCTGAATCATTTTTCGATAGGTCGCTTTTCCAAAAAGTATTAATGAAGTGATGTCTTTCGGGTTGCTGTTTACCAGGATTATATCAGCGGTTTCAGCTGCCACATCTGTCCCCGAACCAACAGCAATTCCTATGTCGGCAGCTGCCAGTGCCGGAGCATCATTGATGCCATCTCCCGTCATAGCCACGAATTCGCCTTTTTCCTGAAACTCTTTAATTTTCTCAAGTTTCTGGTCGGGCAGAATACCGGCGAAATAGCCATCCAAACCGAGTTCATCGCTTACGCTTTTGGCCACTTTCTCATTATCTCCTGTTATCATAACTACCTTCAGTCCGGTTTCTTTCAAAGTTTTTATCGATTCGTATGATTCTTCACGAATTTCATCTGCCATGGCAATGAATCCTGCCAGTTCATCGTCAACCAGTATAAAAACCACCGTTTCCGATTCATCTTTATAGGCTTTTTCAGGAATGTTGATTTTCTTCTTTTTCACATACCCGGGACCCACCACTTTCACCTTTTTATTCTCAACATTGCCTTCAATACCTTCTCCTTTGATGGCATTAAAATTATCCGCTTCGGAAACCTTTATCTTTTCATCTTTGATTTTTTGCATGATGCCAGTTGCCAGGGGATGTTCCGATTTTTCCTCGAGAGCGCCGGCAAGTTGTAAAATCTCTTTATCATCGAATTTTTCATTGAACGATCCGTACCGTGTTACTCCAAAATTCCCTTTGGTGAGTGTACCGGTTTTGTCGAAAGCCAGCAGTGTTATTTTCCGCGAATTTTCGAATGCAGTACGGTTCCGGATAAGTAAACCCCGTTGTGCTGCCATTGAAGTGGAAATAGCAACCACCAAAGGAACAGCCAGTCCCAATGCATGTGGACAGGTAATAACCATTACCGTGGCCATTCTTTCCAGTCCAAATACAAAGGGTTTTCCCAGGGCCAGCCAGGTCACAAGGGTACCAAACCCGACAGTTAATGCAACAACAGTCAGCCAGAACGCAATCTTGTCGGCCAGGTTTTGGGTTTTCGATTTTTTACCTTGTGCATCCCGTACCATATGTATGACCTTGCTCAGGTAGGCATCGTCACCAACTTCCTGTACGCTTACTGTTAATGACCCATCACCATTAATGGTTCCGCCGATTACTTTGTCGTCTTTCGACTTTTTTACCGGTTTTGACTCACCGGTAACCATCGCCTGGTTCACATTGCTCTTTCCCTTGGTTATTAAACCATCAACTGGTATTTTTTCTCCCGGTCGCACCAACACCAGATCATCTTTTTTAAGCTGGTCAACTTTTACATCTTCGGTGCTTCCATCTTTTAAGAGGTGTGCTTCTGAAGGCATCATTTCAACCAGCTTTTGCAAAGACCTGGATGCACCCAATACCGATTTCATTTCAATCCAGTGGCCAAGTAACATGATATCGATCAGGGTAACAAGCTCCCAGAAAAAGGTACTGCCATCCACGCCAAAAGTGGTGGCTGAACTATAGCCCCAGGCTACGGAAATGGCTACAGCAATCAAAGTCATCATCCCGGGACTCTTCTCTTTCAACTCATCAACCAGTCCGGTTAAAAAAGGCCAGCCTCCATAGAAGTAGACAATCGTTGACAGGACAAACAGAATATACTTGTCGAATTCGGGAAAAAGGGCGAATTCAAATCCAAGCAAGTCCTGAATCATGGGAGATAACAAAAGAACAGGAATGCTAATCCCCACCGAAATTATAAATCGTTTCCGGAAATCCTTAATCATCATTTCATGATGGCCGGTATGATTGTGAGAACCATGACCGTTCTTGCCACCATGATTTTCTTCATGGTGATGATGGTTTTTGTGCTGTTCGCCTGATTTATTCATTGCTATATTTATTTAATCTCCGATCACTTTAAAGTTTCCATTCCCATTTTCACCTTCAACTAAACCTGTAAGTCTTGTTGAAACTAATATTATCCAATTATACTATGTACGATTCCTTTTTAAAGGAAAAAATCGTACCACATTGAGCCCGGTTCTGAAATACGACTCAAATAGCTCAAGATGAACAGAAAACAGAGGATACGGAAAGGAGTAATAAAATGCATGTGTGGAACTAAATACCCAGAATTGGTTACATTTTTTAGAAGTTTTATGAAACTTTCCATAAATTTTTCAAGGATAGAAAACAGCATTTGTAACTTGGTAATTGTGAGTGCACCAACTACGAATTGCAGATCGGCACCACACCCCGGCAACGATATAGCATATGATTCTGCTACTCACAGCTGTCCGGTTAAATTCTATTTATTATATTTTTATAAGCGCATAGAATATAAAATACAATATATCAATAACATACATTAATTGTATTTATAAAGTAGATATACTATTTTAACTTTTGATTTCAAGTCGAATAATCGATGTACCTCATGTAATTCCTAATTAATAAAGGGTTACAGTATTTTTACCAAAAATTAACCGGACACTAGTGTTTGCTACTATATATATGCATATGCATTAGGGAAAAGACAGGGTAGAATCTTTGATATGTTGAGTTGCCATGCAGAGGAAGAGATCACTCAGGGATAAAGTTTCATAGCGGACTTCAGTTGATTAATCCATGGGATGCTTTTTTCAGGCTAATGTTTTTTTGTATTTTTGCTCTTCCCGGCTTCATGAATTTTATTCAATTAAATGAACCCAAATCGAATTGATACCAAAAACGAGCTCAAGGGAGGGCTGCTTTTTTTAATTTCTCCTTTTAAGGAGGTGATAAATAGAACGCAGCCACATATGCACGAGGAATATTTCGAAATCATTTTTTTGAAAGAACCAACTTTACGTCAATCTCCAATTCGAAAATAGATGGAAATATTTGTTATCTCACTGGCAGCCTTTTTTACTGCCATCCTTACCTTTTTTTCAGGGTTCGGTCTGGGAACCATTTTAATGCCGGTTTTTGCTTTGTTTTTCCCGGTCGATATTGCCATTGCCCTAACCGGCGTAGTTCATTTTGCCAACAATGTTTTTAAGATTGGCCTGGTGGGTAAACTAGCAAATAAATCTGTTCTTATTCGCTTCGGAATTCCGGCCATCCTCGCATCCTTTGCCGGAGCCTGGGTTTTGTTGCGGATTACCGGATTACCTTCGGTTTATAAATACGAATTGTGGGGG
>CAYSMO010000270.1:0-3529 GCA_964432125.1 uncultured Bacteroidaceae bacterium
CTTAGGAAGGTTTTTGAGTCACAACTTTGGATAACGATTTACTTTTGATAAGAAATCAGGTCGATCTCCTTTTCCGATAATTCATTCATAGTTCAGATTCAATCCCTCCCTGGGTTTCAAAATCTGTTTCATGATTCGTATAAATTCAGCGAATTCTTCCATCTTGTCTGTAGTGGCCTCATTACCTTTTGGTGTTAGTCGGTAATACTTCCTGACCCGTTTGCCTATACTATATTCTTCGGCAACAATCAGTCCATCGGCCTCTAATTTGTGCAAGGTGGGATAGAGAGCTCCCCAGGTTAGTTGAATCTTTCCCTCTGAAAGTTTTTCCACCTCCCTGGTGATTTCGTAGCCATACATTCTTCTGCTCTCTGTTAAGAGATTAAGAATGATTGTTTTAAGCGTACCCTTAAGTAATTCATTTGATATCATGAAACAAATATATATAATATTCCTATATATCGCAATATTTTATATAATTATTTTCCTAATTATGCAAAAGATTGTTAAAATGAGTTGTAAAATTTGTTTGTCTATTTATCTATATGTAAATACATATTGTTTTATTATTTTGACCAATCTTATATTTATTTGCATATAATTATATATATTTGTTGGCAATTATATTTAAATACATATAATAAAACCCTCATCATTGGACATAGAAATTTTAGGAGAGCAAAGACAGAAGAAGATGTATATATAGAACGAAGTATAGAGCACTATGATGAGGGTTGCTCATATGGAAATATATTATTTAACGGTATTCGCGAGCTCACTGCGTTCGGTTCGCCGAACACCAATTAAAAAAATATTATTCTGTGAGGCAACAAGTCCCCCTTTGAAAAAATAAAATTTATAACTAATTATATCATAAAATATTAACTTTAATATATACGTATGCAACAATTATCAGAATTTGTTAAACAACGCAGAAAGGAGGTAAACCTTACCCAGGAAGAAATTGCAGACCGTGCAGGTATTGCGCTCACTGTGATCCGTAAGATTGAACAGGGAAAAACAAATTTAAATCTGGAGAAGGTGAATTTGGTTCTAAGCCTGTTTGGCCATGAATTAGCTCCTGTAAGTAGCAAAGAATTAAGCGCATGAGACAGGGAAAAGTTTATTATAAGAATCATTTTGCAGGGCTTATTACAGAAACAGATGAAGGTGAGTTTGTTTTTCAATATGACCAACAATATGTAAAGGAATACCCCAATGATTTCATCACATTCACCATGCCTGTGATGATTAAACCATATACAGAAAAACGTCTCTTTCCTTTCTTTGAAGGATTAATACCGGAAGGGTGGTTATTAGAAATCGCTTTAAAGAACTGGAAAATCAACAGGAATGACAGAATGGGGTTATTGCTGGCATGCTGCCAGAATTGTATCGGTGCCGTAAGTGTTGAACCAATACCTGAATCAGATGGAGAATAGATGCGTGTATTGCTACGATCCTATAGACGCTGGTCATGATTTTCATGAAAGATGTTCCTTAAAGTTCTTTGGAACGCCGGTACCGCCGGCAATTGAATATTCACTGGACCAAATGGAAGAACTTGCAAAAGAATTGGTGGAGCGGAGTGTTTCGGTACCGGGCGTTCAGGCGAAATTATCCATGTCATTGGTGAAAGAGACAAAAGGCAAATCGGATGCCCGGCTAACGGTTATTGATACGCTGGGTGGACAATACATTTTTAAGCCCCCTTCGGACCGCTTTCCTGAGATGCCGGAAAACGAGCATGTGACTATGCGAATGGCTGAGGTCTGCGGAATTCGCGTTGTGCCATCATCGTTAATCCGGTTGGCATCCGGTGAATTGTCCTACATAACGAAACGCATAGACAGGACAGAAAGAGGTGACAAGATTCATATGATCGATATGTTTCAGATCACTGAAGCATTTGACAAGTACAAAAGCTCAATGGAGAAGGTTGGAAAGGCATTGCATAGCTATTCCGATCATACAATCCTTGATAAGATCTTCTACTTTGAATTGGCATTATTCTCCTTTTTTACAGGAAACAACGACATGCACCTGAAAAATTTTTCAATGATAGAAAGTCCTTCAGGCTGGGTATTGTCACCGGCATATGATCTTTTGAACGCCACAATTCTAAATCCCGATGACGAAGAAGAGCTGGCACTGACTTTGGCAGGGAAGAAAAAGAAATTAAGGCGGGAGCATTTTGTGCAACTGGGCGAAGGATTGGGGTTAACCGACAAGCAGATTAAAGGAGCCTTTATACGTATTAAACGCAATACACCAAAAACGATTCAATGGCTGGACCGGTCATTTCTATCCGACGATATGATACAGGCTTACAAAGAGGTACTTGAAGAAAGATTTAATCGATTAGGCTTATAATCGCCGGGGTAAATATTTACGCCAAGTTTAATAATTCATTGTTCATGAAGTCATTAAGACTACAGACTTTTACACCTTCAGCTTTATTGTAACTGTCAGAATATGGAGTAATAATATAATTATTCCTGGTGCCCAAATCGGCTGCTGCAATCCCAAATCCTTTGGTTATTTTTGGTGATGCTGAATATTTAATCTCGATTGCTGATACAGGTTTTAATCCCTGAACAATAACCAGATCACATTCAGCACCATTGTGAGTTCTGTAAAAATACATGTCGAAGTTTGGCGGAAGGATTTGTTTGATTTGTTCAACTACATATCCTTCCCACGAGTTACCGATTAAAACATTTCCCTGTAATTGATCAAAATCCATAACTGAGGCAAGCGAATGAAGTATGCCACTATCTCTAATATAAACCTTTGGTGATTTAACGAGTCGTTTCTTAATATTGTGACTAAATGGATATAGTCGGGTAATGAGAAAGGCTTCTTCTAAGAGCTCCAGGTAGCGATTAACAGTTGGATACGTTAAGCCAAGTGATTTTCCAAAGTTAGATGCATTCCAAATACCTCCCTGATAATTTGCCAGCATTTGAAGCAGGCGCCTTGTTAAAGGAGGAGAAGATGGCAGTCCAAGCATAGGTAAATCTCTTTCAGAGTAAGCCTGAATGAAATTGCGAATCCAATTTTTAGAAAACGAAGCATCCTTTGAAAGAAAGGGCTCAGGAAATCCCCCAAAAAACCAATGTTTCTTCATATCATTTACCTGGGGTATCTCCAATATATTTAAAGGGGTAAGTCTGGTATATGAAATTCGACCAGCCAGGGAATCAGAACTGTTTCGGATTAGAGAAGGTGATGCAGAGCCAAGTATTATGAATCTTCCCGGGACTCTGTGACGGTCGACCATGCCTCTTATAACAGGGAACAATTCCGGCATAATTTGAATTTCGTCAATAATCACACAATCATCTTTATGATCTTCCAGGAAGTATTCAGGATTCTCAAGTTTATTTAAGTCCTGCTGAAGTTCAAGGTCAAGATATATGGATCTCTTCCCAAGCTTATTCATAATTGACTTTGCTAATGTTGTTTTCCCAACTTGTCTTGGACCAATTATTCCAACTACCGGGAATTGGCTAATATCTTTCAATAC
>CAYSMO010000271.1:0-3528 GCA_964432125.1 uncultured Bacteroidaceae bacterium
GAAGGAGCCAGCTGCATGGAGTGCCACATGCCCGAACGCACCTATATGGTGGTCGATCCGAGAAGGGACCACAGTATCAGGATTCCCAGACCGGATCTATCAGATCAACTTGGAACGCCCAATGCGTGTAATAAATGTCATGACGATGAATCCAACCAATGGGCAGCAGATTTTCTTAAGGAGTGGTATGGAAAAGATTTGTTGAACACCAAACACTACGGCGAAACGTTTTGGGCAGGACGACAATCATACCCGGAAGCACTTCCGGAACTGATCAGCCTGGCAAGGGAAAAGAGTGTTGCACCGATGGTACGCGCAACAGCGATCTCCCTGCTGAACAATTATTCCGATCCTTCAATAATAAACCTGGTTGAAAGCACCATTCAGGATAAGGATCCGCTTATCAGGTACGCAACCCTGGAAGTTGCGCAGAACATCAGTGACCAATCGGCGGTTAACCTGATTATCAACTGTCTCGACGACACCACAAAATTGGTGCGAATTTATGCGGCCAATGCACTCACAAGGTTTAACCTGGATAACATTCCTTCAACCAAAAAAAGACTTTATGAAAAGAGCCTTGATGAGTACACTGCCTCACTCATGATCAATGCGGACCATCCCGGAACCCACCTCAACTTTGGCAACCTTCATCTGAACCAGGGGGACCTGGAAAAGGCAGAAGCATCTTATCTCGAAGCAATTGAAATTGAACCGGGGTTGGTTACAGCTTATATCAACCTTGCCGATCTCTATAGGAGAACGGGGCGCGACGAAGAGGGAGAGAATATTCTGCAAAGCGCATTGGATAAATATCCTGATCTGGCGGCGGTAAACTACTCACTGGGACTACTGAAGATACGCAGGGGCAATCAGGAGGCAGCGATGACATACCTGAAGAAGGCTGCAGAGCTGTCGCCTGAAGTAGCACAATACAGCTATGTGTATGGAATAGGATTAAATTCCCGCGGAGAGCCGGAAAAAGCAATTTCATTCCTGGAGTCCGCCCTCGAAAACCATCCATACAACAGGGATATTTTGTATGTCCTAACTACCATTAACCTCGAACAACAGAATCTCGAAACAGCAAAAGCATATGCCGAAAAACTGGTTGAATACTACCCCGACGACCAGAATTACAGGCAGGTATTGGAACACCTGAATAATTGAGCCTTCCTATCCCAAAGTTAGATAAACATTTTCCAGATGGTTGAATGATTTATCGATTCATGTGCTATATTTATCCTATGGAAGAGAAAAGACGTGTATTGAACAGCCTATTTTTTCCTGCGGTTTTTCTCGTCTTGATCTGGTTCATCAAGTTTGTGGAAATCTACCTGGGAACCGATTTCATTGATGCCGGAGTAATGCCGAGAACGGTCAGGGGATTACAGGGCATCCTGTTTTCTCCATTGATTCATGGCGATTGGAAACATCTGTTCGACAATTCCATTCCGGTCTTTCTGCTTAGCTTTGCCCTGTTCTACTTTTACCGTGGGATCGCATTTACTATTTACGTATTTATCTATATTATCGGCGGTGCCATTCTCTGGATAATCGGAAGAGACGCCTACCATATCGGTGCCAGCGGCATTATTTACGGACTTGCAGCCTTTCTTTTTCTCAGTGGAGTAATCAGAAAGGTGAGGCATCTGATGGCCATGTCGCTACTGGTTGTCTTCCTTTACGGAAGTCTGATTTGGGGACTCCTGCCATTCGACTATGAGGTATCATGGGAAGGCCACCTCAGCGGAGCAGTGGTGGGTATCGCCCTGGCTATCCTCTACCGTGATCAGGGACCGGAACCGGAAAAGCCCAGCTGGGAACTGGAGGAGGAAGAGGAAATAGAAAACAATAATTAAAACTATTTTAGCATTTCAGCGTATATACAATATGATTGTTAAGCTTTATGAAAAAAATCCGGATCCAAATGTGGTTCTTGAAGTAGTGGAACTGCTTGAGAAGGGTGGAGTTATTATCTACCCTACAGATACAGTGTATGGCATCGGGTGCGATATCACAAAAGCCAGGGCCGTGGAGAGGGTGGCACGGATCAAAGGGGTGAAGCCGGAAAATGCGAATTTTGCTTTCATTTGTTCAGGACTCAGTCACCTGTCAGACTATGCCAAACAGGTGGACAACAACACCTTAAACTGATGAAAGCTTATCTTCCGGGACCCTATACATTTATACTCAATGCAAGCAACAATGTACCGAAATTATTGAAGCAGAAGAAAAAAACTGTAGGCATCAGGGTCCCTGACAACAATATTATTCTTGAAATTGTAAAAAAACTGGGTCACCCGATATTGACCACCTCCCTGAAAGAGGATGATGAGATCCTGGAATACTCAACAGATCCTGAGGTGATCCATGATGAATATAGGGATCTTGTTGACCTGGTGATAGATGGCGGGTACGGTGGTGTCATGCCCTCTACAATTCTTGATTGTACCGGTGATGAGCCTGTTTTAGTTCGCAAGGGGCTGGGCGAACTTGATTAGGCTAGATCAACCATTACGTTCCGTTCACCGAAATTTTACCTATTCCTCAGGTCAATTGTTGTATTGCATCAAAAAGCGATTTATCTTGCATCTCTGTTCTGAAAAAGGGATACTTATACAATAGAAAGAATAACTGATTGAATTACACCAGACACCATGAATAAAACGATTGATGCTTTTCTTGAGGGAAAAGAAATCGCCGTTGCAGGCGCCTCCGTAAAAAAAGGGAATTGGGGACTTACCCTGATGAAAGAGCTGAAAAAAAAAGGATATACAGTGTATGCAGTCAATCCGAAGTATGCTGAAATAGAGGATTTCAGCTGTTATAACTCTGTAAAGGATCTGCCAGAGAGCGTTGAAAATGTGATCCTGGCGGTAAACCCGGATCGGGCTGTTGAAATCATCGGTCAGGCATCAGGTAGCCAAATAAAACGGGTATGGCTCAACCAGGGCATAGGCGACGGAGCCTTCTCTGAAAAGGGGCTCGCCCTTTTAAAGGAGAAAAACCTCGAATATGTTTACGGATTTTGTCCAATGATGTTCTTTGGAAAGGGGCTCCATAAATTCCACTTTTGGATGAGAAAAAAACTGGGGAAGACTCCGGCAGAATTTTCAATGAATTAAGTGCCTGTCCATAAAGTCCGATAACTGCGTTGCTGCAAAATTTTTAACTCCTCGAATACATTAGTATACTGCGGTTTAAAAATTTTGCGCGCCTTGTTCTCGAACTTTATGATCCAGTCACTCCAACTCTATTGACGGACAATTAGTGGCTGCAAGAAGGCGAAAATTGTTACTCCTTCCAGAAGGCGGGCGAGATAAGTACTATCACGGTAAATAATTCTAGTCGTCCGACGAGCATAAGAAAAGAGAGAACCCATTTTCCGGCACCGGCGATCTCGCTGTATGATTCAGCAGGACCGACATTGGCTATACCGGGACCAATGTTCCCCAGGGAAGCAACAACTGAACCAACGGATGTATCAAAATCATTTCCAAGGAATGCCATAATAATAATACCACT
>CAYSMO010000272.1:0-3527 GCA_964432125.1 uncultured Bacteroidaceae bacterium
TTGTGATCTCCCCGGTGATATGCTCGCCATCGAAATGTGTGAAGCGGATTCCGATGTGATCGACAAAGCTGTTTTTGCAGATATCGTTGAGTTCGTTGATGGTCATGGATCAAAGTTAAAAAAATATTGTATTTCAGGAGGATTTTCTCCAACTGTAGTTTCCTGTTTTAGAACAACCTGATTGAAAGACTTTTACTTCCACATCATTGAGCATAGCAATCTGTTTCCATGTTTTGGAGCAAGCTGATTGAAAGGGGGACGTGACCGGATGCCATTTAAACAGCGTTGTGAGCCGTGACAGAATGCAGTGTTTTTATCCGAAGCAGCTGTTTTTTTTGAATACCCAAAGATTTGATATTGGAAAAAGTTGTATTTTTGCTAAGCTGCAGATCATGCAATAATACTTTTATTATCTAACATAAAAAACATGCAATATGAAACAACTCTACACCACACTAATTATTCTGTTTTCAGTCTTTACTGTCCATGCACAGTGGAGTCAGCTTACAGACCAAAACCTTAGTACTATTGAGAACAATGGTATTGTTTACTCTGGGACAGCGGTGGTTATTATCTCTGAGGGGGGCGTTTTTCGCTCAACGGACAATGGTGATACCTGGAGCATGGCCGTTGAGGGACTGGACACCATCAATATTGGAGCAAGAGATATTGCATTTGTGGGTGCCCGAAATGAGATTTGGTTGTCAGCAAACAATAAGCTGTATAAGTCAACCGACCACGCTCTTACCTGGTCATACGTCAGCTTAAACAGCATAACTGAGAATTACTGGATTGATGATATAGCAGTTGTGAATGGCAGGTTGGTTCTTTACTTTTCTTATTTTGACACTGACGAATCCGCTCACGTGTCACGTTTGGTCTATTCCGACAACGGAACAGACTGGAATACCGGTCAACTACTAAGCATTGACAATGATTCCTGGTGGGATATGATCTATGATGACAATGACAGAGCTGTATTTATGGTTGAATACCCAAACGACAAAGATACAGCTTTACTGTGGTATTCAACTGACGGCACCACTATTCAGGAGTTTCCGGTTACCGGATTGGGCACTGATCCGGACATCAACAGCAGAAATTTCTCCATGGATCCCTCAGGCGATATTCTTTTTTTTACCGATGAGAATGCAGGTAAGTATTATAGGTATGATTTCACCTTGTCAACCTGGGAAGAGAAGATGAATGGGATAAGTGCAGTTGACATGGCACTTGCAATGACATTTAAGGCTCATTCACTGGGTGACCGTCTCTTTGCTACAGCCCTCTTTTCAAACGCTTCGTCTGAACTGGTGATGAAGCTCTTCACCTCGGTTGATGACGGAGATAGCTGGACCGAAGTGACAGACCCGGGGATTGAATATCCGGTTTTTGACGATAAAATCATCATTGCCGGCAGCGGGAGATTAATTGCTTCTCACTTTAGCTCGACACTGATTTTTTCTGACGATAACGGAGCAACATGGGATAGAAATTATGAGATATTTGCAGGGAGCTTCAGCAATCTTGCCGGACTCGATAATGGCAAATTATTTACTACAACCAGTGACCCACTGCGCGGATTATTGAGATCGGACGACAATGGAGATACCTGGACCCTTTTTCCCGGTGACCTGCCTGATTTCCAGGGACTGTTGTTTGTGGACCGGTTAGGCTCTGCCGGAAACTGGCTTTACGGAATTGTGTTTGAAGATCCTAATAATGAGATTCCTTCTCTCTATCTTAGCAAGAACGATGGGGTAAACTGGACGAAAATCGAAACAGCCCCTGAATCCAAGAATATTGAATTTGTTGGTAAAAACAGACTGTTCCCTGTGTTTGAATTTACCGATGATTCTGATAACATTACCTTTCAGATGACGAAAGATGGTGGTGGAACCTGGATAGACCTTACCCCTGGAATTAACACGCTTTCAGTCGACAGGGTTTTGGGTTTCAAAGGTAATGGCACCCTTGGTCAGCTGATTCTGTTCGCAGAAAAAGCAGGTAAGACCAGAATATACATGTCTGAGAATGATGGGGACTCCTACACTGATATTACTTTAAACCTTGACGGATTCTCCTATGAAATATTAATTGGCAACAGATGGAACTGGAACACATATACCAATCCTATTGCTGATTACAATGCGAATGGTTCTACGATTTTTGTAGGGGCCTGGGATCAGAGTGAGTTTACGCACAAAGTAAGATTTTTTAGTCTGAATGAGACCAAGGATGCTTGGATACCAGCAGGAACTGAAGGGCTTGTATTTCCTCACGATATTAATTGGCAAAGTCTTACCTTCCTGGGGGGAGTATGGTATTTTGTGACTCCAGCGGGCATTTTTGCTAGCATAGATGAGTGTATCAGTTGGTTACCTATATGGAATAACGAAGGAATGGTAAGCGGACTTTTTCCCGAATCTTTTGTTGTAAATGGTTATGGCGCTTTTCTCGGAACTGAAGGTGCGGGGATTTGGAGGGCACCACTCGCAGCACCAACCATAACTACGCTCAGCGCAACTGCTATTACAGACACGAGTGCAGTTTCAGGAGCAACTATATCATCAACAGGAGGTTTGCCTTTTGGAGGCAAGGGACTATGCTGGTCCACCTCACCCTCACCAACCGTCGCAGACAAGATGCTTGCGAAAGACAATACATGGAAGAGTTTTACCGACACATTGAAAATGCTAATCCCGAATACCGATTATTATGTAAGAGCTTTTGTAAACAGTCCAAAGGGAATGGGACAGCCCGTTTATGGCAATGAAATTACCTTTAAAACCGACCATATTACAAGCAAGATCGCAGGTGAAGAACAAACTATGAACATCTATCCCAATCCGGCAAGTGGATATTTCAATATCGATACAGACAGGGAGTGGAAGATTGCAATAATGAATATACTAGGCAAAGTTGTTTACGAAGGTCCTGTAAAAGAGGGCATAACAACAATTAGTGTTTCAGCTGAGCCACCCGGGGTTTATCTCATAAGAATGACAGATAAATCGGGAGAAATTAGAATGACCCGGTTAACAGTTGAGTAGAAGCCTGACCTGTATAAACCTGACTTTTGCCAGGAGTATGGTTTTCTTTTATTGTTTTTCAGCAACCAGCAGCATTACTGAGCCGAGAAACAGGGGGCGACTGCGGATCACGAGGAATCCGGCCTGTTCGAGGATCGCGGCCATCTCTTTACGGGAGTAGTAGTTTTGCGACGATTTTGCCAGGTAACGGTAAGCTTTGAGGTTTCCGGAGATGAGTCCGCCGAGCCAGGGAAGGATCAACTGCAGGTAGATCCCGTTGAAGAATCTCCATATACGGCTGTCGGGCCTGCTGCTCTCGAGGACCACCAGTCGGCCATTTTTACGCAAAACCCGGTGGATCTCTGACAGGTGCTTTTCCGCGTTGGAGTTCTCGTAGACCAGGTTCCTGATACCGAAGGTGATCCCGGCGGTATCGAACCGGTTGTCGTCGAACGGCATCTCCGCCACGTTCCCTTCGATGAAATCGATTGATGC
>CAYSMO010000273.1:0-3522 GCA_964432125.1 uncultured Bacteroidaceae bacterium
ACCTGATATAGAACCTGCTCAATTCCGTCGGAAACCGTAATATTGATGATGTATTCTTGCTCTCTTGCATCCCCAATCCAGGTATCCCAGGTTATGGTTTTTGTTATGGAATTATAGGTTGCCCCCTGGGGCAGATTCGTTATGGTGATGGATACAGAGTCCCCATCCGGATCGGATGTTTCAAGCGTTAGATTAAGGGATTCTTTTTCAACAAGCGTAATTTTTTCAGGAAGGTTATCCAGTGCAGGAAGGTGATTTGCCTGTTCGACTACGATTGTTACGTTCGTATAATCATTTTGTATGCCATCGGTTGCATGGAAGGTAACTTCCCAGGTTCCCTCTTGACCTTCTGCAGGTATCCAAGTAAACATCCGATTCGTAAACGCTGCACCTGTCGGTAGATTTTCCGCATAGTATGCGATTGGATCTGCGTCATTGTCAACTGCCGTTACACTAAACTGAATCATTTCATTGATACGCCCGGGGATGATATTTGTAATAGGAACGAATTGAGGGCTGTGCAGGTTGTATTTTTCAAAACTTTTCCACATGTACTGGTTTGGATCTTCAAAAGGCTGGCTTTTAAGCCATAAGGTAATGCCGTCATAATCAAATCCGTCAGAGTCAATTCCCAATCCAAAACTGGATCCCGTACCGGCATAATCCATCAATGTCAGTATCGAGGAGGAATACGGGACTTCATTCGGATCAAAAATTTCCCAAATCTTTGAATCTATATTGTTAATATTACTCAGAGCAAACCAATATTGGTTATTCTGCTGCTGGATATCCTTTGTTGTAATTGTCTTAAGACAGCTTCCATAGGGCAGGAAGTAATTCCTTTTCTTTTGCAGATCCGGATTGTTTTGATCTATTTGATTTAACAGGGTGATTTCAGAGGGTTTCAAACAGGTATTGTAGATGCGGATATTTTTTATATTTCCGTGTAGCTGATTCTGGCTTTGTGAACGCCCCCCAATGCATATGGGCATGGAATTGGTGCCTATCGGGAAATCAACCGGCGCTGAAGCAATTTCTTTTCCATCCAGGTAGAGTCGAATACTGCTGCCGTTACAGGTACCTGCCAGGTGATACCACTGGTTTCGGTTCAGTTGATATTCTGCGTTTGACGCAAGCGCATAGCGTACATTTTCCATTCCATTGGTCACAATAAAACGCGGAGAATTTCCCCGGTCACCCAGGTCCATTGCAAACATTTCCCAGGGAGCCAGGTTGGTTGTGTGAGGTTTACATAGCAGCTTTACCCAGTTTTTGTATTCTGTGATTGACACCCACATGGAAATGGAGAAATGATTATTTCCCTGTAATAATTCACGAAAATCGGTATCCTCTATTTGCATTGCATTTGAACCATCCATGATGTATTCTGTCAGGTCCATAAAGAGGGTGTCATTGACCTTTTGGAAGAATGGGTCTTCAGGGGGTTCCGGTACCCGGTTGATTCCAGTTGGCGGATTATCCAGCAGATGAATGAACAAAATCGGATTTGGTTGATCGGGTTCAGAAATAACGTTATGCAGTTGAACGATTGCATCCGTATAAATCCATCCGGGTTCAAGTTCGACCTGTTTATTGTCAATTCCCCATAGTAAAGCGCAAGCGTCCGGATTCATGGACGCTTGTACAGTTCCGATAATACATATTGTAAGTAAATAAATTGTCTGAAATAAACCCTTACCTTGAGTCAAACTCATTTAAAGATTCTCCGTATAATCCGTTTTTACGAGATCTAATGTCCTGCAAAACCTCCGCCGATTCTGAAATCCATTAGAAAAATTATTTATAGTTTTCCTAGTTGTTTATGAAAATCTTCATACCATTGCATGAGAGGAACTTCCTCTACACAAATCGTAAGCTTCTGGGATTCTTGTTGATCGGCAGTGAAGTTAATCTCATAGTCTCCCACCTGGTTGTACCAGGGGCGCCATTGGAGGGTGTTATTTTGGGTGTCGTAGAACGCTCCAAGAGGAAGACTGTCTGGTGTATAATTTATTGGATTGTCCAGTTCATCTGTGCAGCTCATGTCAAATACAAAGGTACGATTTTCTTTGATGCGGTGTGTATTGCACAAATCGATTATTTCCTGTTCTGATATAGCCCTGCTGTAGAATCGCACTTCATCCCAGATTCCCATAAAGCCGTAGTTATCGGTCTCATGATTGCTTAAACTTATCGTGGGATTAAACTCAGTAAAACCATTGAAACTCTGATTTTCAGCAGCCAATACCGAGGCTCCATTGATATAGAGATTACACGTTGTATTATCCCATGTTAGAACCACGTCATATACCTGATTGGGATCAATAGACGCATTGGTTTGAATATAAGGCGTATCCCCTATTGACAAAAACAGTTGCTGCTGTTGACGAATCATGCAGATCATATTGGATGTTCTGTTATGCCATATCAACATTTGTGCTCGTGTTGATGGAGCTTTGTAGGGAGTGATCCGCAAAGCAATAGAACCCTGCTGAGGATTCAGTTGTTCTGTGGAAACTGTGATATTCTGATCGGATTGATTGGTAATCAAGTGATCCATCTCAACAAATCCGTCTTCACGTCTCCAGGCGTCGCTCCATTGAGGAGTTCCGATAATTTCTGCATGACAGGCGTAGCCGGAGATATCACAAGCTGTGCTGCCGCCGTGATCATTAAATTTCCAATGACCTATCAGGTCTTTATTTCTGCCCTTTGTGTATAAATCCAGAACCTGATCTACATTTAAAGCTGTATCGTAAATACGAACATCACTGATATTGCCGTTTAAGTTGTTATCTCCCAAACGGCCTCCAATGGACAGAGGCATTTCATTTGTTCCGATTGTAAACCCAACAGGAGCAGATGCAATTTCAGTTCCATCCAGGTACAATTTGATCTGGCTGCTATCATACACTGCAGTAAGGAAATACCATTGTTCTAAATCGAGGGTGATATTGCTGTTTACAGCTGCAGCCGCAGTTCCACCAGCAATGCCGTCAGTTACGATAAATCGAGGGCATGTTCCATTACTTCCTAAGTCTAGGGTGTACATTTCCCAGGGAGCATCAAATTCTGAGTGAGGTTTAATTAAGATTTTGGACCAGCTTGAATAGTCATTCAGTTTAATCCAGATTGAAAATGACTTAGCTGAAGACATTTCAACTTTCCAAGAATCAGGAATAATCATATATTGATTGTCTGCAAATTGTACTCCTTCACCATTAACATAAACAGGCTCATTAATTAGTTCTGCATTCGTAGAAATATCAATGGGATTTATGTTCGTCTCAGTGCAGAAATAATCATTTCCATCGATATTTTGTATTTCTGCAGAAACCAAAGTCCCTGCGACATTGTTGATTAATCCATCCGTACTGGAAGTCATGGTTAAGCGGATACTTTCGATTGATGTATTTCCAATTGTGGTTGAATTCACTGAAATAAACACAGTGGCTGTATCATATCCGCCATTACCATCATAAATTGTATAATCAAATTGATCATTTCCATTATATCCCTGAT
>CAYSMO010000274.1:0-3520 GCA_964432125.1 uncultured Bacteroidaceae bacterium
ATATTTGTTCAAACGCAACATCAGCCTGGATTATTCATGCTATTATTATGAATACTACAATGTTTTTGCCAAAATTTCTGAATTATTCAGGTCACATACCTTCATGCAAGATAACTAACTTCTTTTAATCTGTAAAATATGTCCAGTATTTTCACCTCATCCATCGGCAAAAAGTTCCTGATGTCTCTGGCAGGACTGTTTTTAATCTCCTTCCTGCTGGTACACATGGGAATCAACCTGTTGGTCATCCTGTTTGATGATCCAATGGTGTACAACAAGGCGGCCCATTTCATGTCGACAAATATCCTCATCAAAGTTTTTGAGATCATCCTGTTTGGCGGATTGCTGCTCCATATCATCTACGCGCTCATCCTCCAGGTGCAGAACTGGCTCGCCCGTCCCAAACGCTATTCCAAACCAACGAAATCAGATACCTCTCTGTTTTCAAGATGGATGATCCACACTGCCATTATTGTTCTGACATTCATCGTTATACACATGGCTGATTTCTATTTCAAGGCAAAATTCGGCAGTGCCCCTGAAATAGTATCCGACGGCGTCCATTACCACGACCTGGCAACCATGGTGAAGGAGAAATTCATGCTCCCCGGTTTTGTCATCTTCTATATTCTCTCTTTTGTTTTTCTCGGCTTCCACCTCATTCATGGATTCCAAAGCGCCTTCAAAACACTTGGCATAAACAACAAAAAATATACCCCGGCCATCATGGTATTGGGCATACTCTACACCATCATCGTGATCGCTGGATTTACTGCCATACCATTAGTGATCTATTTCAAACCCTACTAACGCTTCTTCTCATGACGATATTAGATTCAAAAATTCCGGATGGTCCACTCGACAAGAAATGGTCCAACTATAAATCAACCCAGAACCTGGTCAACCCGGCAAACAAGCGTAAGCTCGATGTGATCATTGTCGGAACGGGACTGGCTGGGGCATCCGCGGCAGCTTCGATGGCAGAAATGGGATTCAAGGTAAAATCGTTCTGCTACCAGGACAGCCCCCGGAGGGCGCACAGCATCGCTGCCCAGGGTGGAATCAATGCAGCCAAAAATTACCGCAACGACGGCGACAGTATCTACCGGTTGTTCCACGATACCATTAAAGGGGGCGACTACAGGTCGAGGGAGGCCAATGTCTACCGGCTGGCAGAGGTAAGCAACAACATTATCGACCAGTGCGTTGCCAGTGGTGTTCCCTTTGCCAGAGAATACGGGGGAACGCTCGATAACCGGTCGTTCGGCGGAGCACTTGTATCGAGAACCTTTTATGCCAGGGGACAAACCGGTCAGCAGCTGCTCCTGGGTGCCTACCAGTCACAATCGCGTCAGATTAAGCTGGGGAACATAGCGATGTATCCCAGGATGGAGATGATGAACCTGGTGATGGTCGATGGCACAGCCAGGGGGATCATTGCCCGCGATGTAATTACGGGCAAGCTCCAACGGTACAGTGCCCATGCAGTGGTACTGGCAACAGGCGGGGATGGAAACGTCTTTTTTCTTTCGACCATGGCCATGGGTGCAAATGTTACGGCAGCATGGCAGGCATACAAAAAAGGAGCGGCTTTTGGGAACCCATCCTTTGTTCAGATCCATCCGACATGCATCCCCGTGCATGGCGATTACCAGTCGAAGCTCACGCTGATGAGTGAAAGCCTGAGAAACGATGGAAGGATCTGGGTGCCTAAAAACAAAGAGGATGCTGAAAAAATAAGAGAGGGGGAGATCACCCCAAAAGATATTTCTGAAGAGAACAGGGACTATTACCTGGAACGCAGGTATCCCGCCTTCGGTAACCTGGTGCCCCGGGATGTGGCATCCAGGGCCGCCAAAGAACGTTGCGACGCAGGGTATGGCGTTGGCCCGACCGGGCTGGCCGTATACCTCGATTTTGAAGATGCCATTAAAAGACTCGGCAAGGATACCATTGAAGCTAAATATGGAAATCTCTTCCAGATGTACGAAAAAATCGTGGATGACAATCCCTATGAAACACCGATGATGATCTATCCCGCCATCCACTATGCCATGGGCGGACTCTGGGTCGATTATGAGTTACAAACCACCATTCCGGGTCTCTTCGCAGCAGGTGAAGCCAACTTCTCGGACCATGGAGCCAACAGGCTGGGTGCCTCTGCACTGATGCAGGGACTGGCCGACGGATACTTTGTGCTGCCCTATAGCATCCAGAACTTCCTGGCCCACGAGATCAATACACCCCGCTTTTCCACCGAGACAGCTGAGTTTGAAGAAGCTGAAAAGGAGACCAGGAAACAGCTGGATAAGCTGATGGGCATCCAGGGCACAAAATCGGTAGATACCTTTCACAAGAAGCTGGGGAAAATTATGTGGGATCATGTGGGAATGGCAAGAAACAAAGAGGGTCTCCAAAATGCAATTCAGGAGATCAAAACACTGAAAGAGGAGTTCTACAAGGATCTGCTGATTCCCGGAAAAGATGACGATCTGAACCCTGAATTGCAAAAAGCCACCCGGCTGGCCGACTTTCTGGAACTGGGTGAATTGATGGCGATGGACGCCTTGCAGCGTGAAGAGTCATGCGGAGGCCATTTCCGTGAGGAGTACCAGACCGACGAGGGTGAGGCCATGAGAAATGACAAAGATTTTACCTATGTCGCTGCCTGGATGTACAAGGGTGATAATAATGCCCCTGAGATGATCAAAGAGCCGCTGGTCTTTGATACTGTTGAAGTAAAACAAAGAAACTACAAATAACCACCATGGATCTGAAACTGAAAATATGGCGACAAAAAAGCGCCTCCGAAAGGGGAAAGTTCGTTGACTACAACCTGAATAATGTATCTCCCGACAGCTCCTTTCTTGAAATGCTTGATGTGCTGAACGAAGAGCTGATCGCGAAAGGCGAGGAGCCCGTTGTATTCGACCACGACTGCCGTGAAGGGATTTGTGGAACCTGCGGCATGTATATCAACGGCCGCCCCCACGGTCCGGATAGCCTGATATCCGCCTGCCAACTGCACATGCGAAAATTCTCGGACGGGGAGACCATCCTCATTGAACCATTTCGCGCAAGGGCATTCCCGGTGATCAAGGACCTGATGGTGGATCGGTCGGCCTTTGACGCGCTGATTCAGGAAGGCGGCTATATATCGGTTGCCACCGGGAGCGCTCCCGATGCCAATGCCATACCGGTAAAAAAAGAACACGCGGATCTTTCGATGGATGCCGCTGCATGCATTGGCTGCGGGGCATGCGTTGCCGCATGCAAGAACGCTTCCGCCATGCTCTTTGTTTCAGCAAAAGTATCGCACCTCGCCCTTCTTCCACAAGGAAAGATCGAGGCAAAGAAACGTGCCGGTGAAATGGTGGCCAAAATGGATGCACTCGGATTTGGCAACTGTACAAATACCGGCGCCTGTGAAGCTGAGTGTCCCAAAGGGATCAAACTTACCAATATCTCCAGACTAAACAGGGAGTATCTGAAAGCAAGCTTTTCATAACCACAGCACGCT
>CAYSMO010000275.1:0-3509 GCA_964432125.1 uncultured Bacteroidaceae bacterium
TAGGTGCGTTCAGGCATGTGGCACTCCATGCAGCTGGCTCCTTCATCTGCAGGATCATGAAAATGGTGTGACCGTCCTCCATAGGCCGGAGCCATATGACAACGGTAACAAAGGGCATTTCCATCAACGTATACCTTTCCGCTGTGTGGTTCGTGACAATCCTTGCAGATAACACCTGCCATGTACATTTTACTTTGCAGGAATGAACCGTAGACATAGACTTCTTCCAGAATCTGGCCATCGGCAAAATAGAGTCCCTCCTCAAGCAATGAGGGCCAGTGCGTCTCCAGCAGTGATCCCCCGTGAAAGTAATCCTCAGTGATGACAGCTCTTCTTGAGTGACAGCGGGCACACATCTGGACCACCTCATCCGATTTACGTGGTACAGACCTTCGGGCCGTAGTGGAATCCGGATCAAAAACCCAGGTGGCATTATCGGTATCCTTGAGCCTGACTACCAGTCCCATGTCGGGATATATATCCGGACTGGATCCCTGTTCCACCCTATTTGCCCATTCAACGTGCAGGGATCCGGGCCCATGGCACGATTCACAGGAGACATCGATTTCATCCCAGACGGTATTGTAGGTTTTTGTCTCGTAATCGTAGTTCTTTCGCAGGTTGGTAGAGTGACACTCAGAACACATGTAGTTCCAGTTCTGTGTGGTCCTGGTCCAGAACAGAATATCATCGTGAGTAATCCTTTCATCTGGATACAGATGGAACCACCTTTGCCCCCCTTCCGATTCCGGCCTGGTATCCCAGGCAATCGGAAGACACTGGTAGGCACCGCCCGGAAATGCGATCAGATACTGTTGTAGCGGTCTGATACCAAATGTGTAACTGATCTTATAATCCTGCATTACTCCATCCGGGCCTTCCGTGTGAACGTAAAAATCATCACCTGATCTGAAAAACCGTGAGGTGACTCCATAATTTGTAAAGGTGGTATTGTCGAAATCACCCAATACCGTCTCAGGCGTTGCCGGATCCATCGCCTCGTCGTGATCTGAGTGCTGGAAGAGATCGTACTCCATCTCATGACACTCCTTACATGAGCTCCGCCCTATATACTCAGGGTTCAAATCTGAACGCTCAGAAACAGAGGCTCGCTTTTCACTCCCGGAGTTGCTACGGCAGGTGAATAGTGCGAGTGAGCCAAATAAAAATATGACAGATACTTTAAATGATAATTTGAATATTTTTTTCATTCTCTATTTAAATTCTTAACCTGAAACCCCCATCCTCTTTAAGTGTTTGTCTATAAAGTCCAATAACTGCGTTATGCTTGTTATTGAACTTTGACTTCGTCGAGCTCGCAAGCTCGGTTCTAGCTTAAACACTTGACTCTATTGACGGACTCTTCAATGGATAATTAGGCAAGCTAATTTTAAATGAATTCAAATTTAATGTTTTATAGGTTATTATTTCAATAAATGATCTAATTCAAAAGGATTCTATATATTTTTATGGCATCAATTTATCGATGTAAGAATCTATATTATGGAACGCCGTAGTTTTGTTCGGAAGATTTCAGTAACCATGGCCTCAATAGCCGGGGTGATTCTTAGTCTGACCTTTATCAGGCAATTCTCACATAAAAAAGCAGGAAGCACAAGGCGTATAAAGCTCGGCCGGTTATCAGATTTCCCGGTCGATACGTACACATTCATCGAAGAGGCGAAGGTCTTTGTATACAGGGATCATGAATCAATTCAAGCGGTATCGGCTATATGTACACACCTGGGTTGCACGATTCTCCGCACCATGGATGGATTTGAATGCCCATGCCATGGTTCATGTTATACAGATGAAGGAGCTGTATTATCGGGTCCTGCCCCAAGATCGTTGTCCTGGTATAAAGTGGAAAAGACTCCCGACGAAATGATTCTGGTTGATTTGGATGCAGTTACGGATCCAGAAGAGAGATTATATATCAGTTAACTATAAAGGTATTGAGAGAGATAACGTGATTATACGGGTCTGAGCGAAATCAGTAGTGATTCTTCAACTAATAAAATGAGCAGCGAAAAACCAGATAGAGAAACGATCATGCCTGACAATTACCGCAGGGAAAGGATCAGAAGGGTTACCCAAAATTTTTTTCTGCACATTCACGCCACAAGGGTACATCCTTATTCGATTAAGCCTTTCTACACCTTCGGACTTGGAATCATCCTGGGATTTCTGTTTGTCGTGATGATGGTTACCGGTGTATTGCTCATGCTTCATTATACGCCTTCGGTTGAGGCTGCCTATAATTCAGTAAAGGATATTGTGTATGTTGTTCCCGGGGGAAGGATTATCAGAAACATACACAGACTCGCTTCCAATGCGATGGTAATCGTTGTTTTTCTTCACCTGCTCAGGGTCTTTTTTACAGGATCATACCTGGGCGGACGGAGCCTGAACTGGGTGATTGGTGTGGTGATGTTTGTGGTAGTTTTGTTGATGAGCTTCAGCGGATACCTGCTTCCGTGGGACCAGCTTTCCTATTGGGCAGTGACCATCGGATCCAATATTGCAGCGTCTGCCAGGGAACTTACCGACCTGTTGGGTATAACCGCCGTGATTGATGTTGGAGGATTTCTGCAGCGATTGCTCATAGGGGGAGATACCGTCGGACAGGCAGCGCTGACCAGGTTTTTTATGCTGCATGTCATTTTTCTTCCGATAACACTACTTGTTCTAACAGCGGTTCACTTTTGGAGAATCAGGAAGGACGGTGGACTGAGCCGGCCTGCGAATGAAAAGAATGAGAAGGCGGAAAAACTCTATTCGTGGCCCGTGGTGATGTGGGCCGAGTTGGGAATCTTTGTTTCAATAGTTGCACTACTGCTGATGTTTGCTTTTTTCATTGAAGCACCTTTACTGGAACAGGCCAATCCGGCCCATCCTGAGAATCCTGCCAAGTCGCCCTGGTATTTTCTGGGAATACAGGAGTTGGTCTCCTATTCGGCCTTTTCAGGAGGACTCTTGATTCCGGTTTTATTCCTCTATTTCCTCTTTTCAATACCTTACAAAGACAGGGAAGAGAAATATGTCGGAATATGGTTTTCTGGCAGGGAAGGAGTAAGGATTACTTTGTGGTCGGCTGCTTTTTCAATGGTGGTAGTGTTGTTACAGGTATTGGTTCTGGTATTGTTTGGGTGGTTGCGTGACTGGTTGCCGGGGATCTCCCAATGGTTCGTGATGTTGTTTAATCCGGCAACATTAACAGCCGCGATTTTTGCAGTCTATTCGATAGTAATCAGAAGACGGACCGGTTCAAGCCGGATGGCTGCCATTGCACTATTTACGGCAGCGATTGTAGCGCTAATCATTTTTACGGTGATTGGGATCTGGTTCAGGGTGGAGAACTGGGAGTTTGGAGTTGTTTGAGGGTATATTTGGAGAAATGTTTTTGTAGTTTAATTGATTTATGGGATCGCACTGGCGTGTATAGAAGAGCAGGTAGAGTATCTAAAAAGGAAATTTGAAAGAGAAAGAATACATAGGAGCATTTCAGT
>CAYSMO010000276.1:0-3478 GCA_964432125.1 uncultured Bacteroidaceae bacterium
TAACAGCGAGTACCCGGCTACGCTTCGCTCCGCCCAAATTGGCTCCCGTTGGTCGTTAACTTCGCGTACTCGCGGGACGTGATCAAAAATTTGGACCAAGAGGAAATACTAACGCTTGACAATACTAAACCATGGCGTTAGTAGTAGTTAATGATCGGAGGATTCGCATCAAAAGAAACTGAGAAGATTTGGAATGGTTTCAAATCGTTAAAACTTCCTCATGATATTCAAACTGCGGCAAGAAAGAAATTGAGGATGTTGAATAATGCCAGAGATTTAAACGATTTGCGAATACCTCCCAATAATAGATTAAAAGCTTTGAAAGGTGAGAGGCGAGGCTTTTATAGCATAAGAAATAATTCACAATGGAGAATATGTTTTCAGTGGGAAAATGGAAACGTATCAAATGTAGCGATAGTTGACTATCATTAGGAGGCGAAAAGAATGGAAAGATTACCTAATATACATCCGGGAGAAATATTAAAAGAGGAATTTTTGGATCCCTTTGGAATAAGTGCTTATAAGCTATCCAAGGAGATAAAAATACCTCAATCAAGGATATCGCAGATAATAAAAGGGAAAAGACGAATCACAGCAGACACCGCATTAAGATTGTCAGAGTTTTTCGGTAATTCTCCACAGTTCTGGATGGGCATTCAAGACGATTATGATTTAGAGGAAGAACGGATAAGGATAGAAGAAGAATTGAAGCATATAAACCGAGTAAAAGCATCGTGAATCGTCCAAACTTCCGATAACAGCGAATATTCAGTTCCGCTTCGCTTCACCTAAATTGACCTTCGCCCAACTTCGCATAGCCGCGGACCGTTGTCTGAAAGTTTTGGCAGGAAATAGCTTAAAATAATTTCTTGACTATAGTTAGCACGCATGCTAACATGTTCTTATGCATCGAGAAGTTATCTTCTACACAACGGATACAGGGAAATGTCCTGTTGAGGAATTTCTTGATAGTCTCGAGATGAATGTAGTGAAGAAGATTGCATGGACATTAAAGATAGTAGAAGAAATGGATTTTGTACCAAAAACCTATTTCAAGAAGCTGGCATCATCTAATGGAATATGGGAAGTAAGAATAAAGGTTGAAACAAACATTTACAGGTTGTTCAGTTTTTGGGATAAGAATAATCTGATTGTACTAACGCATGGAATTATTAAGAAAACACAAAAGACATCTCGAAATGATATTAAGAAAGCTGAAACTTATAAGACAGATTATTTTAGGAGGAAAAAACATGAAACTTAATGATTACGTGGATAAAAGAATAAAAGATGATGGAATCTCCGGTGAAGAGTTTTGGGAAGGTTATGAGGATTATAAAATCGGGATTTTCTTAAGAGAAGCAAGAGAAAGAAGTGGGTTAACACAAGAAGAGTTAGCAAATAGGATTAATACAACAAAAAGTGTCATATCGAGGATGGAAAATCATTCGGAGGATATTAAACTATCAACACTAGAAAAAGTAGCAAAGGCTTTGGGAAAGAAGATTAAGATAGCGATTATGTAAGTTGAAATGAACAGCAAAAACCATCGGATAACAGCGAGTACCCGGCTCCGGCCATTCGGCCTCCACCCAAATTGGCTCCCGGTGGTCGCCAACTTCGCATAGTCGCAAACGTTATGTGACACAGAGAGCTTTGGAATACGTTGTTTTTACAGATGAAAGTCAGATAACGGCATCAAGATTCCAATGCTTATCACCCGCATTCCGCACCTCATGGAGTAGGAAAATACATTTTTTTCACTTCAGGACCTAAGAGATCTACTATCAATTTTAAATCCTCATCCGTGTTCATCGGTTGGTAGATAACTTTCGTGCCGTCACGATTCATAAACATCAAGACACCTTCGAAGAGTTGAAAGATCCATCTAAGTGTTGGTTTTCCGGTTGGTTTTCCAACCTGGTCACATACAGTTTTTCCGCTTTTTTTAAGCATCTCCCGGATTTTCTTTTCCGCCAAGGAATACACTAATAGGGATAAGCCCATGACCATAATAAGTGCCATAATCCGCCTTTCAGATTTCAGGTACAGACTCTCTGCAAAGAATAATGGATCTTTTAAAAACCGGAATCCACGTTCAACGCTTATCCCCTGGGCTTTGTAGACAGACAGTAAGGACTCTGAATCAAGGACTTTTGTTTCAAGTTCATTCGTTGCAATAATGAAATATCCTTTTCGACCTTGCTCCTTGCCGATAGCATCTGGATTAATCACGATGCTACCTTGCAAAAAATATTCACAGCCGGTTTCCTCAGTTGTGCCTGCAGGACGGCCGCGTTTACCGAATTTCTTTTTTTCTTTTACTGTGTATTCCAGCTTGTGGTATATTAACTGCTTCTCAAACTTCTTAGCAGCATCACGAGCATCGGCCTCACATTTGAATGCATTATTAGATAGATGCCAAAAATCTTTCTCTTGCTTTTTAAGTTCTTTATTGACATTCCGCGCCAGTGTTTCTTTTTGCTTTTCGTATGCTTTTTCCGAAAATACGATAAGCCAACGCTGGGGAATATTTCCATACTCTGTAATGATTTCTTTATATGAATATCCCGGGGATGCTTTTGAAGCAGTTAGTTCACTGAAATCTGTTTCCTTGATCGTTTCTTTTGCTAGTCGCAAAGTTTCGGGGACTCTGGTAACCCATTTGGTCTGTGATAGCTCAGCCAAATTATTTTTTGAATAGAGGGCACTATCTGCTACAAAATAGGGAAGTTCTTTTTTGTTGAACTGTTTTCGAAAGGCCTGTATGGATTCGCTAAAGCTTTTTTTGTCGCTCGAATTCCCGCTGAGAACTTCAAGAAAAACAGGCAGTGTACTCCTGAATCCACACATCATCGAAACGACGACTTGATTCAATTCAGGGTTACTGTCTTTCGAATACCCTTTGGTTATATGAACTGGCTGCTGGTCAATATCATCGGGTTCGTGTTTAAACTCGCCTTCAAAGGAGAACGTAGTCGTATCAAGGTGAACAAACTTATGTTTTATACCGGCACGGCGAAGGGCTTCCGAACTAACCTTGTAAAATAATTCGGTGACGCCGTAATCATACAATGCGTCAAGAGCTGTACCAAGGCAATCATCATGAAGATCAGCAGCGGTTATACCTTCCCCTAACAACAAATCAACCGGCTTTGAATCGTAGAAACGAGGAGTCAGGTAGAGTGCTTTTTTTGAAAATCCTGTTGCGTTAAGAATCAGTGCTTTCACTGCTTTTCCAACACTGACCTTTCTGCCGTCCTTTCCGATGATTTTATCTATCGTTTCAGGTATTCCTGACTCTTCACAGATACCGGCAACAACTCCCACTTGTTGTAGTATTTTTCCTTCTATCTTTGCCATAATACCCCTCCGATTATTATGATAACCTAGAGGGGAAGGGATTAATACTAGACGCTCGTAAAGTATTATCGCCTAATTAATTACAATTCTTCCTTTATCTACTGCGGAAAGTCGG
>CAYSMO010000277.1:0-3440 GCA_964432125.1 uncultured Bacteroidaceae bacterium
ACCACATGGTATTATACCCAAAGGTATAAATGATTGTATGAAAAGTCAAGAAATTCGATAACTTTCATTAAATCATTCATCAAATTGAAGTTGTACCGGCCAAATCAAATCCAAATCCCTCAGAAAAGGTTCGGAAAAAAGCCGATTTCAGAGCTCATTATTTGCCTCATGCCGCTTGCATTGATAACCGTTCAATAATTCATTGCAACCGGTGAATAGGTTTTTGTTACATGGTGGTTTAAATTAAAAAGAATTTACAACCAATAAAAAACTTAAATTGCCTTCCTCTATAAAACCACTATATTTGCAGATCAGTAACACAGCATTGAAAAGCAGCATGGGATCAGATCAAAAACAACTGAAAACAGATAAACGCTATCTCCAAATGGCCAGGATCTGGGCCACGAACTCCTATTGCAAACGCCGGCAGGTCGGCGCGCTGCTTGTCAAGGAGAAGATGATTATCTCCGATGGTTACAACGGAACCCCGTCGGGATTCGAAAATGAGTGCGAAGACGCGAACAACAATACCAAAGCATACGTTTTACATGCAGAGGCCAACGCGATTACCAAAGTGGCAAAGTCCGGCAACAGCAGCGAAGGGTCAACATTGTACATCACAACTTCGCCCTGCATCGAATGCGCCAAGCTGATCATCCAGTCAGGAATCATCAGGGTGGTCTTCACCGAGAAATACAGGATCCACGACGGACTGGACCTGCTCGAGCGAGCCAAAATTGAACTAGTACATATAGCAGACATATCAGATGAAGATATTTAAAAACAAGGATCGATTAATTATATACGGACCCATTATCATCGCACTGGCGGTGGTGACCGGCATCCTGCTGGGAAATCTTTTCACACAGTTGAAGGTCAGGTCCCTGATCAGCAACGAAATTTCGCGACAGACAAAGGGCAACAGGATCGGGATAGGATCCGGGCACGGACTCAACTTCACCCAGAAAAACGACAAGATCAACTCAGCCCTCTACTACGTTTTAAACGACTATGTCGACTCGGTACCGTTCGATAAGATCAATGAAGAGGTTGTCCCCGCCATCCTGAAAAACCTCGACCCCCATTCTGTATACATCCCCGCCCGCGACTTCCAAAAATACAACGAACCGCTCACCGGCAATTTCAGCGGCATCGGCGTCCTGTTCAATATGAACGAGGATACCGTCGCCATCATCCGCCCCCTCCCCAACGGACCTTCCGATATGGTAGGTATCTTACCGGGTGATCGCATTGTGGAGGTGGAGGGAACAGTGGTTGCCGGCGTGGAGATGGACAATGAAGAGATCGTCTCTATGCTGAAGGGTGAAAAAGGTACCACAGTGAGAATAAAGGTGAAACGAAGAGGCAAACCGGAGCTCATCGACTTTGAGATCGTTCGTGATGATATTCCCATCTATAGCGTAGACGCCCATTACATGGTTAATGACGAGACAGGGTATGTGAAAATCAGCAGTTTTGCGCAAACAACATACCAGGAGTTTATAGACGCAGTGGAGGATCTTAAGACCCGTGGAATGAACAAAGTGATCATCGACCTCCGCTCAAACGGCGGCGGAATCATGGACGCGGCAATCAAAATCGCCGACCAGTTTCTTGAACATAGCAGACTGGTGGTGTACACGGAAGGTAGGTCCAGACCAAGGAAAAATGAATACGCTACCTCGAAAGGAATCCTGAAAGAGAATGAAGTAGTGATCATTATCGACGAATTTTCTGCCAGTGCAAGTGAAATTCTTGCCGGAGCCATTCAGGATAACGACCGGGGCCTGATTGTCGGACGCCGCTCCTTTGGCAAAGGGCTGGTGCAGGAACAGATGTCATTTCCCGACGGATCAGCCATCAGGCTTACCGTGGCCAAATATTACACACCCACCGGAAGAAGTATACAGAAACCCTACAACGGAGATCTGAAAGACTATTACAATGATATTGCTGACCGCTACAGACACGGTGAGTTTGAAAATGCAGATTCAATCTCCTTCAGCGACTCTCTGAAGTACTATACCCCGGGAGGGAAAGTGGTCTACGGTGGAGGTGGCATTATGCCCGATCGCTTTGTGCCGGTAGATACCACCTACTATTCAGAATACCTCAACAAAGCCACCAACCTCGGACTCCCACACAGGTTTGCATTCCACTATACTGACCAGCACCGGGAGGAGCTGAATGCCTTCACCACTGCCAGTCAGATCGCTGAATACCTGGATGAGGATAAACTCAAAAGGGAATTCATACAGTTTGCCGAGTCCAAAGGACTAAAAACCGATTATGAAGGGCTCAACGTTTCTGAAAAATTTCTGCTGACACAGATCAAAGCCTATGTTGCCAGAAATATCATCGATAACGACGGTTACTACCCCATCATTAAAGAGATCGACCATACCCTGCAGGTTGCCATCGAAGAACTAAGTACCCAATAAACCCATCAATATACTCCTGCGACCGTCTATCACCATAGCTTTCGTCGATGAACGAAGCCACTCCTCCGCTTTTGCTGCGGCGCATGCAAATGGCAAAGGACCTTGCGGTAGCGCAATTCAATAAATGCAGAGTTTACCTGGGTAAATGAGCAATTTCCTGACGAGCATAACGCAGCTCTCGGACATTATGGACAGCCACTGGTTAAACCTTTTGGAGCTCTGTGTATCAAAGAGACAAATGAATGTTTAATTAAAACCAAAAAAAATGAAAACAATAACAAAAAAAGGTGTGCTGACAATGTTTGCTTCAGCCATCATGCTGGTCTCACTGAGTGCTCAGCCTTTCGGCGGACGTGGATATGGGGCCGGACAGGGGCTCGGACAGGGACCTGGTTATGGACCCGGACAGGGATGGAACGAAGGTAACAGGCCCGGTGCAGGAATTGAAAATATCATTTCCGACCTCTCTGAAGAGCAAAAAGCTGCGCTGGAGCAGTTAAGAACGGAACATTATGCCAAAATGAAGGATCACCGCAATCAGATGGGTGAAGTGGCAGCAAAACAGCGTACCATCATGTCTGACTACAACATCGACCAGAAGGCTGCAGAGAAAATCATCGATCAGAAAACTGAGCTGATGAACAAGCAGGCAAAAGAGCGGGTTGCTCACAGAGCAGCAGTGAAAAAAGTGCTGACAGAGGAGCAGGTACTGCAACTGGAACAATTCAGAAATAACAGACAAAGAGCCTACAGAAAAGGCAGGCCTGGAAAACAGAGAGGTGGCTATTGCGGATATGGTCCCAATCAAGGCCGGGGTTACGGCAGAAATTTCTAACAAGAGGCAACCCCAAATCCTCTCATGGCAGGCGATATAGTATCTGACCGTAAAAACGCTATTGAAAAATACTAAAAGCCCTGCAAAATAGAGCCTGTCAATAGAGTCAGAGTGGCTGGATCATAAAGTTCGAGAGCAAAGCGCGCAAAAATCTTAAGACGCAG
>CAYSMO010000278.1:0-2745 GCA_964432125.1 uncultured Bacteroidaceae bacterium
TAAACGATTGATTCATTTCAAATTGCACATTTTGCGGATAATAAATCACTTATCTCAGTTTATTCAGCAAAATCTCTTTCAGTTCACTCTTCACCTTCTCCATATCCATTTTTTTGCCCAGCTCCTTCTCCATCGAAGTAACCCCCTTTTCCTGAAATCCGCAAGGATTGATATAGGTAAAGTAGTCCAAATTAGTGTTGACATTAAAAGCAAACCCATGCATGGTCACATACCGGCTGGTGCGCACCCCGATGGCACAAATCTTTCGGGCCTTGTGCGGATGATCCTCATCGATCCACACCCCGGTTGCCTCTTTCGATTGCGAAGCCTCAATTCCATACTTCCGGCAGATTTCAATAATCGACTCTTCCAGAAAACTGATATACCCCTTCAGTCCCATATTATGCGATTCCAAATCGAGAATCGGGTAGCCAACGATCTGTCCCGGACCATGATAGGTAATATCTCCTCCCCTGTTGATCTTGTAATAGGTGGCGTCGATCTTCTCCAAAAACTCCTTATGAATCAACATATTGGTCTCATCACCACTTTTACCTAGCGTATACACATGCGGGTGCTCCACAAAAAGCAAATACTGTCCCGGGGGATCGCCCGGTGCACTGCTGCCAGCCAGTTCCTCCTGACTATCCTTTTTGGACGAAGCACCCTGATCACCCAAAATATCAGTTTGGGAATAATTACTTCGCTCACCCTGAATGGCTGTTCCGGAAGAGTTACTTTGGTGACCAAGCATACCACTTTGAGAGGAGACTCTTTCCTCTCTTTTATGGCCCTGTCCAAAGTTCCGTTTATATTCAAATCGTTTATAGTCTATCCATTTACCGAACAGCTCCTCCTGGTAATCCCAGGTCTCTTTATAGTCCATGACCCCCAGGTCACGAAAGATTATTTCCGGCATCGTTTTTTTTATCTTTTGATGTGTTTAGCCGCATGATACGAAGAGCGCACGAGCGGACTGCTTTCAACGTGTGTAAATCCCTTTGCGAGGGCTATCTTTTCATATGCTGCAAACTTTTCAGGTGTTACATACAGTTCCACCGGCAAATGTTCCATGGTTGGCTGAAGGTATTGTCCGATCGTCATCACCTCACAACCCACTTCAATGAGATCATCCATCACCTCAATGATCTCCTGTTCAGTTTCTCCCAGTCCCAGCATGATGCCTGACTTTGAAACGAGGGATGAATCACTGATCTGGCGAATCACCTGCAGGCTTGTATCGTATTTGGCCCTCGAACGAATCTGGGGGGTTAGTCTTCTGACAGTTTCTACATTATGAGATATCACCTCAGGTCCCGCTTCAATAATCTGTCCGATCAACTTTGCATCCCCATCCATATCCGGGATCAGTGTCTCCATGGTAAGGTCAGGGATCTCTTTTTTGAGTATACGGATCGTTTCCGCCCAGAAACCAGCCCCTTTGTCGGGCAGATCATCCCGGTCAACCGATGTAATTACCGCATGACTAATTCCCATCTTTCTGATAGAATCGGCAAGTCGATAAGGCTCTTCCGGATCCGGTGGCAATGGTCGCCCCGTATGAACGGCACAAAACTTACAGGCCCGTGTACAGGTATCACCCAGGATCATAAATGTAGCTGTGCCTTCGGCCCAGCATTCGCCAATATTCGGACAATTTCCGCTGGTGCAGATGGTATGTAGCCTGTTTTTTTGAACCACCTCCTTTACCTGCATATAGTGTTTTCCCCCCGGCATCTGCATCTTCATCCAGTGTGGCAGACGCTTTCTTTCCTGACGTGCATCCATGTAAATGTGATTTTTAAGAATAAAGATCAAAAGTAGGAAAATCCAGGCAGATCAATGGTATTTGGGAACAAAATATGTAATTTCAGGCTTTTTAACCGGGAAAATGTATTTCTGACCGAAATATTGTATTTATGGGGCTGTCAGACTACATGAACGAGAATAACCCGAAAAACATTCATACTAAAATGACCAATTCAACCTCCCTCCTACTCAACCTTGCAAAGCGTGTTCAGGCACTTTCAGAAAACGGGCAACATTACGCTGAGTCCGACTACGATATGGACCGGTACACCGAACTGGAAAAAATTGCAGTCGAGATGATCTCCCTGATCACCCATACGGACATTGAGAAGATAAACGCAGGTATCGAAGAAAAGAATGGGTACCGCACCCCAAAGGTTGATGTGAGGGCGGTGATTTTCAATGAAAAAAATGAGATCCTGATGGTGCGTGAGGAGGTCGATGGGAACTGGTCACTGCCCGGGGGCTGGGCCGATGTGGGATTTACACCGGCTGAGATTGCGGTAAAAGAGACCTTTGAGGAGGCAGGTATGGATGTGGAGGCAGTGCGTTTGCTGGCGATATTTGACAAAAAATGTCATAATCATCCGCCCGATATCTTCTATGCATACAAAATCTTTATTGAATGTAATCCACTGAATGACAAGCTGAATACAGGGTATGAAACATCAGATGCAGGGTTCTTCCCTATCGATGGACTTCCAGAGTTATCCACTCCAAGAAATACGAAGGAGCAAATCGAAATGATGTTTGCATTTCGAAAAAAACAGATCACGTGGCCATTTATTGACCTTTAATTTTTTTATTCTAAAGAACAAATTTCGCTGGATGAACTAAAGGTTCTTCGCCCTCGAAAAAGGTAAAAAGCAATTGAACCAAAAGCTTTATATCCTGACAAACAAATATCGACAATTTTACGACAGGTTCTTCATCCCC
>CAYSMO010000278.1:2755-3428 GCA_964432125.1 uncultured Bacteroidaceae bacterium
TCACAAAAAAGAGATCAATTGGCCCCACCTTGATCTATGAGAGCAATTTTTGGGATAATAACCATTTCCTCTTACTTTTTTTTAGTATTGTTTTTTAATTAGTTATATTTTTCATTTAATCTTCGGGAGAGGTAATCATCCTCCTTCGATGGACTCATAAACTCCCCTTCGTTCCGGTTGTTGCATCACAGCAATCTAATTATTTTAGTATGTATACTCAATCATGGGGGTTTCACAGATTTTAAAGTCCTCTTTTCTTACAAAAACTTCCTTATTACTCTCCTTTATTGTTATTCAATTCACAAATCATTTTGCAACTCCCCTTTTTAGAAGTATTTTTGCAGGAAACCGGAACAGATGAGAACGGAAAAGGATTTTCTGGGTGAGATACAGTTACCTGCCGAAGCATTATATGGCATCCATTCTGCGCGCGCATCCGTGAACTTCCCCAACCAGGAGCCCTTTCACATCGAATGGTACAAAGCAACCGGCAAGGTAAAGTTGGCCTGTTACGAAACAGTCATAAAATTCAGGAGTGCCATTGAGAAGGAGTATCCTGATTTACTTTCGGAGCTAAGAATCCCTTCTGCAAAAATACTTGATGCCCTGGTAGCCACTGCCACCGAGGTCAGCTCGGGCGAGCACTACCTGCATTTTGTCGTTCCCGCGGTAC
>CAYSMO010000279.1:0-3423 GCA_964432125.1 uncultured Bacteroidaceae bacterium
CCACCCTCCGTGGTTCCAGTCCGTGTGCATTGGCAAAAAAACCGTTTCTCCCGGCAATATGGCTAACAAACAGGCGACTGGAGAAGCCATTTTGAATATATCCGGCCGAAAAATGCAGGTTCTTCTCATTCCCCGCGGTGTTCCGCATCTGCCGGTCATGCAGCGGTGCCCTGTAGGAGTAAATATCGACACTGTCTGCCGGCACCCTGTAATCGCCATAGTCCATCCATGTACCCCGCAGTGTCATGTAAAACTCCGCTCCCCGCACAAACAGCGAGGCCGAACTGCCCAGCAGTGCGTTGTTTGACTTTCCCGTAAGATCAATCACTCCTCCAACACTGTACTTCTCCGGCAGGCCATGCTGCTTCAGATCGATCACCCCCCCGATCGCATCCGATCCATACATCAGCGACGACGGACCTTTGATCACCTCGATCCTGTCGTTGGCATACTGGTCAATCTCCAGTCCGTGGTCGGCGCCCCATTGCTGACCCTTATGCCTGATTCCATTCTCCGCCACCACCACCCGGTTGAAACTAAGTCCCCTGATCACCGGCTTCGACAGCCCCTGACCGATATCAATCGTGCTCACCCCGGGAAGACGCTCAAGCGACTGCATCAAACTGCCACCCAGGTGCTGCCGCAAAAAGGCATCGTTCACGATCTCAATACTGAGCGGCTCCTCCGCTATTCGCTTCTCCGCATAATCGTCGGTAATCACCACCTCATGCAGCGACTGAAAAGAGGGAACGAGCTTCACCTCCAGGTAGAGGTCATCTTTTAGAGACAACCTCTCGGTGTACCTTTCATATCCCAGGAAAGCCACCGTAAGAAGGTATTCTGCTGAAGGCAGGTTTTCCAACAGGAACTGTCCGTTAACGCCGGTGACAGCACCACCGTTTGATGGGGAGATCATCACCGATGCGCCAGGCAGCGGACGATCCTTCTCGTCTGTTATCCTGCCGGAAAGTGAATATGTTTGACCAGTCACCGGAATGGCGATGAGCCACAATCCCGCGATCAGCCATAGAATGAATTTCATGGAGATCTGAATCAGGTGTTACATGTAAAAAAATGAAATGTATGTACAATCAATATTGCGCACAAACGCTTTGAGCTATACATAGAACCAACTGGCTGGATCAAAACCAAGTTTTAGAGCTTTGCAACTGCGATGGTTATTTGCAAACGCGATCAGCGAAACGTACCTTCGTGAACAGAGTCTTTCCCGCAACCAGACGGCAACTTGCCAAGCAGTTATCGGGATCCGCCCGTCTTATAACGAAACTAGGAAGATCAGAGCTTGCAAAATCTTATGAAGTCTGAAACCGGGGTGGGGCGCGGGGGTTCCGCTGTGAAAAGATAGTTTCTATAAAGTGACCGGTCAGTTGATGACCCGGCAAGATTTCAGCGGAAATAGGCCTGCTGAGCAGTGGAGCAAGCTGAGGCAGGTCTTTTATGGCAAAGCGAAAATCGACAATCGGACAATGCTTGCGATCCTGCTCCGGGTTGCTGTATTTTTCAGAACCTTCTACCGGATGAGCAGGGTGTTCGGAATCGCAATGGTGACTGCAAGGTATATCGGTATGGTGTTGCAGCACATGGATAGCCTGGTACCCGGCAGGGACAAGAAATACTACCAGCAGAAATGTTGCGGTATGTCGCATGAAGGTAGTCATCTGCGGCTTTCTACAGTTTTACAATGCCTACAAAAACCCTTGATAATAAACTCTGTACTGGCTGCTGAATACCCTTCGGGCAATTCGGGAGTATTCACCTCGACCTCATCCAGGCACTGCACGCTGTCGCATTTCTCGCAATAGAAATGGGCATGGTTGCTCTTGTGTGTAACCCGGTTGTCGAGTGCGTACTTTACAAATTGGTTGTCGATTACAATTTTATGGATGATCCTCCGCTCCTGCAGCACCTTGAAAGAGCGATAGAAGGTAGTGCGGTCGTAATTCCCCTCCAGCCGTTCTCTGATCTGCTTTTCCGAAAGTGGCTCTCCCGCCTTCATAATAACCGACAGGATTCCCTCCCTGCAACTGGTACGCATCAGGTTATGATCGTGTAGTATATCTGTCGGATCGAACATCGCATAATCGTTTTAAATGCAACAACGTTGCAAATATAGAAAAACAAATTTCAAACAGCAATAATTATTCATTTTTGCAATCAATCTTGCGATAAAGAATTCGTGCGATCTAAACAGATAAGTGATACGCTATTTGTTTTAGCCTTATAATATCATGATATTTGAAACATACACTTTATATTATCATGATTAGCCGACAACAATTATTTAAAAGATCAAATACTGAGGCAATCAGTCAAGCATTGCACTAAAAACCGGTTTCATTTCTACCGTTAATCCTCTAAATTCAATTGTTTGGTTTTCAATCGTATTTATTAAGATTACAGCTTTAGGCACATGAAACTTTTTGCAAAAAAGAAACAGGTTATTCAAATCGCTGTTCCTGATTTTGGTTTTATATTTCACTTCCACAGGAAGGACTTGTTTATTAATTATCTCAATAAAATCAACTTCATGATTATACGCATCGCGCCAAAAAAAATGCCAGGGCTTCAATGAAAGCAAAGCATTTTCAACCAGTAACCCTGTTTTCTGAAAATCATACATGTTTCCGCTGACTGCGGGGCAAAAAGAGGATGAGGAGAGATAAATCCGTTTCAATTTTTTTTCAGATGTAAGCTGATTGGCAGAATAGTTATAGAGCACTTTCACCACAAAAGCCTGCTCAAGAATACTTATATATTTGCTAACGGTTTTTGACGTTATTTTTAAATCGTTGGCCAGGTTTTCGTAATGAAGGTAGATTCCCGGATTTTCTGCCACTATTCTTACAATGGCATATAATATTTCGGGGTTGTCAACCGGAAAGATGATTGGAATGTCCTCATAAACAACCTTTTTAATAATCCCCAGCACATATTCCTGAACAAAAGAATTATCCGAAACATTCACTGTTTCAATAAATTGTCTAGATAAATAATTTTCAAATTCAACTTTCAATTCAGAATGAAACATGTCAGGCTTTTCGAGATAATTATCACTGTTTCTGAAATGAAGGTATTCTTCAAAATCAAGCGGTTTTAACTCAAACGAAAAAACCCTTCCTGCCAGGCTCTCCTGTGTTTTCTTTCTGATATATAGCGATGTTGAGCCGGAAATGAAAAATTTGAGGTTGGGATATAAATCGTAGTAAATTTTCAATTGAGATTGAAAACCTTCCAGCTTTTGAATTTCATCAAAAAAAACAAATATTTTGTGCGTATCGAAATCCTTCCGGGTTTGGGTCTTAAAAGCAGTGAAAAGTTCATCCAAATCATATTTATTCTCATCAAAAGAAAAATACCATATACTTTGCGGTTCAACATTTTGATCAAGCAAGGAATTTATCA
>CAYSMO010000280.1:0-3401 GCA_964432125.1 uncultured Bacteroidaceae bacterium
ATTCTGGCCTTCACGGACCAAACCAATATACATACCGCCCAGGGCCTTATCGTCACTCACAGAGCCGGAGATACTGATGGTCTCACCATTGTTAAATGCCTGGTTGTTTGCAGGTGCAGAAGAAATGGTAATTTCAGGAGCAACCGCATCATCGGGTTGTTGGATTTCAAGTTCTTCTTCAACAGAAGTTTGCTGGCCTTCCATATCGGTGACAATAAAATGGAAATGATAATGCCCGATATCCGCATGCACCGGAATATCGATATGCTCATGGAAAGTCGTGTTTTTCAAACCCGAAAACTCGGTGAATGTGGTATCAACCTCCCATTCACCCTCATCTAAAGTCACTGAAGCACTTTTCTCATGTTCGCCTTCCGGGTGGATTTCAATGGTAATGATATCAATCCTTCCTTCGGCAACGATTTCCGCTTCAATATGCAAGTCGGAACCTGCATACCCGATTCTGCTGTTTTCGTATCCCAATTCCATTAAATCAATAACTGGTTTGGGAGAGTCTTTTTCACATGAGGTAAAAGTTAAGCCCGCAGTGATGGCAATTGCGACTAATAATGCTCTTGTTTTCATTGTTTTAGTATTTGTTATGTTGAAAAATTACTCTTGTTTTAACTCCCCTGAAAAAGGTAGTGTTATGTTCAACACAAAACTTCTTCCCGGTTCAGGGACGTTTATCAGCCTGTAATAACTGGTGTGATTAAAATATTTAGTGTTCAACAGGTTTTGCACCTGCATGGAGATGATTATTTTTTGATTCTTCAGATGAACATCGCCTCCAAATCCAAGATTAATAAGCTGATATCCTTTGGTTGTTTCTTCCGGTGGAACAATATCATTCTGGGGGGCAGTAATCCTGTAATCAAACGAGAAATATGCGTTTTCTAAAAACTTAATCTTTTGCCTTTGATACTTTATATTGAAAATACCGGAAGGTGGTGGGGAAAATGGGAGGGTAAATCCATTTTTCTCACCTGAAAGCTGTTCTGAATACACATATTCACCGATAATGCCCAATTGCAGGGATTTACATAGTTCGTAATGTGCATGAACTTCAGCCCCGTACCTGAAAACCTGGCTCTGGGTGTAATAAAAGACCTGGTTTCCGCTGCCGTAAAGCCTGTCATGTTCCGAACTCGGATTCAGGTAAATGTAATTCGGGAAATAATTCAGGAATGGAGTTATTCCAATGGCAAATTTCGATGATCGGTATTCTATACCAGCATCAAGCTGATAAGATATTTCGGGGGATAAATCCTCATTGCCGACTTCATAACTGAAGTGATGATAATTAACCCCATTCGCTGCCAGCTCTTTGGCAATGGGCATACGGAAGCTCTTCCCAATATTGGTTTTTATAGACCATTTATCGAGATTATGGTTGTAACCAACCGACCAGGTAAGATTTGAAAAACTGCGGCTTATATTACCGGCTCTTTTGAGGGATTGCATTGAGGTATCATTATCAACCACCACCGGAGAAGGAAACCAATCATAGTATTCTTCTGTATGGATGTGGCCGTAATCATAACGGATACCCACCTGCATTATACTCTTTTCAGAAAAAGCGTGTTTGGCAAAAACATAAGCCCCCACATTGATTTGCTTGTAAGCGGGCATAATAAAACCACGCCCATCGATCCGGTTGTCCTGATACTCGCTGTTAATCCCTAAATTGAGTTTTGTTTCATCATTTAGTGGATATGACAACTTTACATTTCCGGCATATACATATTTTTCAAACTGTCGTTCAAGGTCTGGGTTAAAATCCAGGGTGTCAGGGAAAGTTGCCGGCATATAACCATGATTCACATATTGGCTCCATTCCTGCCTGAAATTGCGCTGAAAACCAATATCAAACGCCAGTTTCAGTTGATCCCATTCATAGTGACTTGTATTTATCGCTTTTACATGATGAACCGTATGATATGGATAATGTATATCCCTGTTTGACTGGTCATGCAATTCAGTATCTACCCTACGTGGTTCCAGTCCATGTGCATTGGCAAAAAAGCCGCTTTCACTGTTCACGCTGCTTACATAAAACCTGCTTTGAAATTTGTTCTGAATGATCCCGAATGATGCATGCAGGTTTCTTTCTTTGCCTGCGGTATTTCGCAAATGATTTTCATGTAATGATGCACGGTACGAATAAATATCCACACTGTCAGTCGGGACTTTATAATCGCCATAGTCAAGAATGGTAATACGGATATCGCCAAAGAACCATTTTTTTCTGCCATAAAGCGATACGGATGTTCCCAGGAAATCATTGTATGTTTTGCCTGTCAAATCAATTGCTCCGCCAAATGTATAATCAGCGGGCAAATTTCTGTTTTTAATATCTATTACTCCGCCAATGGCATCCGAACCGAACATAAGGGAAGCGGGGCCTTTGATTACCTCGATATGGTCAACGGCATACTGGTCAATTTCAAGTCCGTGTTCTGCTCCCCATTGCTGGGCTTCATGTTTGATATTGTTTTCAACGACAACAACACGGTTGAATCCAAGCCCCCGGATTACAGGTTTTGATTGCCCCGAACCAATATCAATGGTGGTAACCCCCGGTAACCTTTCAAGTGAGTTCATGATACTGCCACCCAGGTTTTGTTTCAAATATTTCTCGTTGACAATTTCAAGGTTAAGGGACTCTTCCCTTTTTCTTATCTCCTCATAATCACCCTTAATGACCACCTCCTGCAATTTTAATAAGGAGGGTTCCAGTCTGATATCCCATGATATATTGCTCTCAAGAATCAGGGTATCGGCATACTTCTCATATCCCATAAAGGATGCATGTATGACATATTTACCAGGTTCTAATCTAATAAAGGAGTACCTTCCATCCATAGTAGCTACAGATCCAATATTTCCTGGACTGAGGAATACGGATGTTCCCGGTAATGGTCGACCCTTTTCATCGACCACTGTGCCGGTGATTGTAAATGTTACCTGGCTGTTTACATGCTGTATGAAGCTAATCATGCATGCCAACAGGACCAGCATATTTTTCATACTGCTTTGGTCTTGATGCTTAAATAGAAATCACAGGAAAACGGGAAGAATCCATCAGGATACTACAGGGGGAGCACGTGGGTTAACCCGGGAATATCCCCAAGTAAGATCAGGTGAGACTAAAACTATTGATTGTAACTCGTTGAACAGATGTGAAATAAATCCCACTTCACAGACAGCGGGCAGATCGTTGACTGGAAATTTGAAATCACAGATATAACAACGTTCATGATTGGAAATTGAAATAGTGAATTCTGCCTTTTCCATTTACCTATGGAGGAGATTATCCAATCAAAACTCTGATAACAGAAAACGTTTTAATTATAAAAAACTATTAAACACAAGCTTCCCTTTGTATATTGTTGCACTTA
>CAYSMO010000281.1:0-3374 GCA_964432125.1 uncultured Bacteroidaceae bacterium
CTGTTGCCAAAAACTATGGGATGGGACATAGCGCTTATGGAAAATTTGCCAGTGAGAACTTTGCTCTGGGACAGGCCCGGGGTGCAAACAATAACGATTTCCTGCCGGCAGATTACGACAGGTTATCGGGAAGTACAGCGCGAAACGGAGGTTTTACGGGAGTTAGAATAGAAAAAATCTAAAGTTTAGAATTATGGCGCAAAAAGCGATGGTTATAAATATGCACAACTGCGTGGGTTGTGGGGCATGCGGAATTGCCTGCAAAGCAGAAAACAATACCCAGCTTAGTAAAGATGAAACAAGCTATAATTGGGCTGATTTCCATGTGGTTACTAAAGGCACTTTTCCCGAGGTAAAATACACTAATTATCCGGTTCTGTGTAACCATTGTTCGGATGCCCCTTGTGTTGAAGCATGTCCTCTGGAAGATAAAGCTATATTTAAAACCGAGGATGGCCTGACAATGACCAATAATGATCGATGCATCGGTTGCCAATCGTGTGTGGTAGCCTGTCCCTACAGTTCAAGAAATGTTAAGGAGGATAGGGTTCAATACTCTATATTAAGCTTTAACAAACCCGATGAAACACCGCATAGTTTTTACGAATCATCAATACCGTTCATAGTAAATGGATCATCTAATCCGAAGGAAGTTGCTCAGCTGGTGCAAATCAAGCCTCCCTATGCAAATGAATACACACATGAAGATTACAAATATCTCAGAAGATCAGGAGTAGTAGAAAAATGTATTTTTTGCGAACATCGTACCAAAAACGGGGAACAACCCTATTGCGTGGAAGCCTGTCCTACCAATGCCCGTATTTTTGGAGATATTGACGATCCCGAAAGTGAAGTAAGCAAATTGATTGTCGAATATGAAACCAAAACTTTTAAAAACAACAAGGGCGAATTCAACGCTAAAAACGAGAAAGGTACCCGGCCAAACGTTTACTACATCCGTGATAAAAAAGATGTAGCCACAAGTATTGTGGAAGAAAAGCAGGTGAAACCACTCTTTAAAGTGTATCCAAATCCGGCAAGCACGAACTTAACGATTGAAGTTGTTCTCGAAACCAGCCAAACCATTTCAATTGTTCTTTTTGATATTTCAGGAAGGATTGCCAAAAAAATTGTAAATAATAAACATACACCGGCAGGAAATCATAAATTCAATACAGGACTTGGCGATCTGCAACCAGGTGCGTATATATGCAGCGTACAATTTAAAAGTGTATCCCAAACCCAGACAATAATTGTTAATCGATAAATATAGTTATGAGCAAACCAGCTATTGAAGCTCAGGTATTTAATCTTTACGCTGCATTATTTTGTGAGCCCCTAAAGGAGCTTGATGACAACTTGCTTATTATGGAAAAGCTTGAATCGCTACAATGTGAATTAAGTTCGCAGTTTAGAGAAAATAATAGTCTGAAAGAAAAATTTTTACAATACGATATTCAAAGTATATTGGTTGATTATACACGTATTTTCATTGGGCCTTATCATGTAATTGCTTATCCATATAGCTCAGTATACTTTTCTGAGGGAGTAAAAACTCTTTACAATGAAACTACGGCTTGGGTAGAAGAATTCTATCAAATCTGCGGCTTAACTTTTCAGAATACAATGAAAGACATGCCCGATCATATTGCGGTTGAACTTGAATTTCTCTATACACTTAAATTCAATATAAATTTGTTATTGCAGGAGGACAATATAGAAAGCGCCACGCATATGCAAAAACTATATTCTGAATTTACAAGAAATCATTTTAGTATTTGGGTTTCCAGGTTATGTGAAAAGGTTCTAGCAGAGGCAAAAGACACATATTATGCTGAATTGTGCAGATGGCTTGATGGTTTTATGAGGTATTATTTAATGCCAAGGGTTAATACGGAGAATGCCCCTGGTTAACCATGCATCTGAAGAGCGCAAATTGGTTTTGTGTAGCTTCGCCAATCTTTTAACCATACATCCGGAAGTCTACCAGGATGAAAAATATGTAACTACTTTAAAATAGTATATCGCTCGATGATTTTAGTAGAAAGTATTCAGAAATTCTTGCAAAGAGCCTGTTCGGATGGAAAGACGATGTAAAAAAGCTAACTTCCAATTTAGCCAGTGGATTTAAGAACCTATCTCCGGGTATGCATTCGATGAGTTCGGAAATCCTGATTTTATACTTCGAGTAAATAAAATTGAACAGCAGTCCGATATCGAGACCATCCCTGACCTTCCAAACAAGATCCAGGGCCAGCGTGGAAAACGCATATGCATCGCTTTTGATGAATTTCAGGAGATAAAACGTATAGATCCGTTTTTGTTAAACTGGATGCGATCTGCATTCCAAAGGCACCAAAACATCTCGTATATATTTTTAGGCAGCAAGCAATCAATGATGGAAGATATCTTTGTTTCGGCCCGATCTCTGTTCTATGAATTCGCTACAAAAATGAATCTAACCGTCATTGACAGAGATGAGCTAGCCCTTTTTATCAAATCCGGTCTTTAAGGAATGGCTACTCAAGTTATGATAGTTCAGGCCTCAGCGGCATACACAGTTTCCTCTTCATCGCTGGAGATGAAACGAAAGTAGTCTTTGTCAATGTCATTGATGATGAACTTGCCTGTGTATTTGCGAGGCCTTCCCCGTTCTCCTGTGGGTGGTTCTTTGCGGAGATACCTCAGGTCTGCATCATCGCGGAGCCTGCTGATTTGGCAATTTGTCTATCACATTGGGCATGAGTACTTCATAAGGTTTTTGTTAAAGTTTAACGAACTATTGAGCTTGTTAAATTCCCGGGCTTCAATGATCCAATCTTTAATGTCCAGCGGATTTTTAAACCTTTCTATTTTCAGGTTTTCCCCGTTAATTAATAAGGTAGTCAGGTAGGTTAACGAAGTTAACGAAGAAATCGCCCATGCCAGTTCTGATTTGCAACTGGGCAGTGAACAAATCGAAACCGCCAGAGAGGCTTTGGACTTTGCCTCGGTTGCATTGGAACAAAGTATTGAAAGGCAAAAAATTGGCACAGCCCTGCCCTTTGAAGTCTTCCAGGCTCAACAGTTTTTTCTTCAGGCCCAATTGGATTACCTGAAGGCAGTCTCCAATTACAACAAAGCCCAATACAGGTCCTATGTGGCTTTGGGCAATAATCTGTAGATGGGATATTTAACAACTAAGGTTAAATTTCATGGAAATGCTCAATTTCATTATCTAACACTTATTCAATATATCACTTGAATAATAGAATTATTAAATTATCTTCGGTCAGGACAAACGGAATGATGAATGATGAAAGGCCGGGAATTTAAAGAAGCCATGTACGACGGGCTTGCCAAATTAATGAAAGCCCTTGCAAACCCAGCACGCC
>CAYSMO010000282.1:0-3368 GCA_964432125.1 uncultured Bacteroidaceae bacterium
CAATAAAACCATGATTGATTCCCCATGCCAGCGCAAAGGTGTAAAATGAACTGCCACTTGATTCCCCCTGATCAAGATATTCAGGATCGTGCAGACTGACCCGCCACAATCCATCTTCATCCTGTATTTGAAGCAGCTTATATGCCATCTCCTGGTATTGCTGAACAAACCTGTCCCTGTTTTCATACTCTTCTGGCAGGAGCGTTAAAACCCTGGCCAGGCCAGCTATTACCCAGCCGTTTCCTCTTGACCAAAATATCTTTGTGCCATTTTCTGAACGCCTGTCAAAAAAGCGGTCGTCACGATAATAGAGCGAGTCTTCCTGAGAATAGAGGTAATCCGATGTTTTCCACCATTGTGTGTCCATATAATTTAGATATTTTTCCTCGCCGGTCACATCCCACATCTGAACAAACGAAGGCGGTGCCATATAGAGTGCATCACACCAGGTCCACCACTCAAATTTATACGGGTTGTCCGTAAACCTGACATCGGTTGCATTTTTATACTTCCTTGCCAGGTGAATATCGAGTGCCCATTTTGACTTCTCTATCATCCGCGACTCTTTTTCCAGGCTGTATAACCATGCCCAGTTATCGATAATTGTGAGCCTGTCGGCATGAAATATATCATCTTCCGGTGTCCAGTCAGCCGCCTGTCCCACATTGATCATCTCGTTTTTATACCGCTCATCGCCAGTTAGTTCGTACAATGCTCTAACACCGGTCCAGAGCGCCCCATAATGCCAGTCGATCTCGCTTTTGTTATAATAGGGATTGGACAATTGCCAATCGGCTGCCATTCGCATAATATCAGTGATTCCTTCCTGGCTCAAGGGATTATTAATGTCTGGATTTAGAAGGTTCATTTTGATGGAAGAATGGAAACGATCCCTGAACGAGCCGTTCATATCGTTTTTCAATTTTTTGGCATAAGCAAAATGGTGATATTTGGTGTTTTGCATCCACAGTACCTGAACGGGATTGTTCTCTCCCGCACCCCTTACTGCAAAAGGTCTGATGTTGTCTTTCAACGAACCTTCCGTAATTTTTTCTATTCTCCATGTCTTTCCACCATTGGTCGTTGTCCATTTTTCAATCTCAAAAACAGTATCGCGGTTGACTGAAAGGTAGAGTGTATTCGGAGATTCATGATCAATATTCATCCCGCCTGAATAATTGGGTTCTGGTTCAGTAACTCCATCCATTGTCTCCGGGAACCATCCGCCAGCATTTACCAGATCATAGTTGTTCCATTTCTTGCCATCCCACCGGGCATAGCAATAAATATGATTTTCGTCATCCGGAAATTTGGCATATGCAATTACCGGAAAACCATTTTCATCCTGTGCGATATCCCAGTTCCATGCTTTGGCTCCACCCTCTTTGGCATCGTAAACTATCTGGGCCTCGAAGGGCAGGACAGGATCTCCACCAATCTCTTTAATCTTTGTTCCATCAGCTTTGTAGAATGCCCCTCCTTCATAATACATATAGTAGATGTTGTTTTCCTTTTCATTACGGGGATGGCCATCGGTAACTGTGATATGAATTTTGCTGACGCCATCGGAATAGATTTTTGTGTAGGGTCTCCGGAATCCATAGGTACGTTCGGGCATAAAGAAAATTTTCCCGGTTGCCCAGGCGTCACCATTATCATCGGAATAGGAATAACTCGGTTTCCCATCAATTCCCCGCCAAAAAAGATAAATTCTGTCGTTTTCGGCCGAAAGAGTGATCGGATTCGTGTAGGTATGATTCATGCTACCCAAATGTGAAAGCTCTTTATCGTTAAGGGAAAGCTTTTTTACCTCTCCCCAGCTCTCAATGCTTTCAGGTTCAGTAGCTTTTACGAGAAAAAGGGGCTGAACGCCTATCATATGAGCGTTAAAAAAGACCTGGAGTTTTCCTTCCTTATCGATCATAACCGAAGGATTGTCGTGGTCGTCGATTTCAAAATTATCGTACAGAACCTTCGAATGGATCTCCCCTGTCTCATGGTCATAGAATGCTACATGGATATCGCCATAGTTATCGACCCAACCTGTATATGTCCTCTTGTATTTTCCCTCATAAAAAACTGCCCGGGGGTCTGAGAACCAACACCAGGCGCCGTTAAATGTAACCGACCTGAAACTTTCCGAAGTAACAGGATCATTTTTTACAAATTTATGTTTCACGGGCTTTTGTGAAGTTGCACTTGTGGTTGCTGTGAACAACATGAGAAATAATACATACACTTTTGTCATCTGTAATTTTTTTTGTTGATAATCACAAGTGTAAAAATACACAATTCATTTATCCTGGCAAGATTTTTTCAGGCCGAAGGGTGCTAATCTATAGGTATCGATTAGCTCAGAAGCTTAATCTCTTCTCTGGCAAGGTTTAGATCGGCTACGAAATCGACCGTTAAATAGAGGCGAGTAACCACCTCTGTCCCGCAGGCTCTTCCCGCAATAACATCGCTGTGCCAGTGCACGTTGCAAATGTTGCGACTCACACCGAATTGGTACCCTCTGTTGAGTATTTGAAGTGAATGTGAAGGAAAAATATCTGCCAGAACCAGTGCCCAGATCCAGCCAATGGCAGTATGGCCTGAAGGATAAGAACCATCCGTTATTAACATCTCTTCATCCCAGGGAGTGAGGGTTGGAAGCTGGTTGATCATAAATGGTCTGGGGCGCTTATAAAACCGCTTTACGACACCAGTCGACCTGCCTCCATCCACACAAGTTCTTTGCAAGATGCGGTAGAGACTTGGAGTTAGTTCAGGATCAATAGAATCGTTAAGGATAATGTTGAAAGCATCGGTGGCCCGTGGAAACTGGAGTATTGCATCAGCTTCTGCCCGTTTTTTTCGTTTTTCACTCACCTTCAGGTAAGCCTTACTGAGTTCCATATCGAGGTCCCATTCGTCGGAATCTTCTGAGGGCGGAGGGGGCAATATTCTTAACATATCAGGCATTTTACTAAGATACCCACCAACATCCCTTTTATCAGGGATCGGATGAATTATTTCTTTCTTTGCAAGCCGCAGCGTATAATTAGTTTCTTTTGTATCTATTGAATAAACTGTTGACATACCTGATGTTTTTTATTTCAAAGTAAGAACCTTTATCCCTGAATATCCTTACGTTAAAGTGAATTGTGTGTTAAATTTAATTCACATTCGACAAGCAAGGTGAAGCAAAGAGCGATAAATAGCAGAAGATGTTCTATTTAGCGATTCTTTAAAACAGGAGATTTTCAAATAGAAATCAATTCCGGCAAAGAATTTGAGTTCTATTCCTTCCGAATAAAAATGAAATCCCTGCCTCAGAAAACAGTTGAGAATTTTGGGAAGTAATCTTATGCTGGGCGATTACATGT
>CAYSMO010000283.1:0-898 GCA_964432125.1 uncultured Bacteroidaceae bacterium
GCCTCAGTGAAATTGACGTTAACATCCAGTTCTTCAAATCTATCGTACATATCTCTGGAGTACTTGATGGGTACAACATTATCCTTTGTGCCATGAAAAAGCCAAAAAGACTTTCCTTCTCCGTAGGTGAAGATCAACTCAGGGTCATGACCTCCTGCGAGAGAAACTCCGGCGGTGGCAAGGTTTGGAGCATAATAAAAATACTCGAAAACACCAATGCCCCCCATCGATAAACCAGCCAGATAAATTCGCTCAGTATCCACTGATTCGGTAGCAATGAGTTCATTGGTGAGTTCTATTACCATCTCCATGGCATAGTTGGGTTCTTCTTCCACAGGAAATTCAAATACCCAGGTACCATCAATTTTTTCTTTTATTCTGCGCGACCACATCACGTCCGGGGGACATTGCGGAAAAACTACGATGGCCGGATAATCGGTTCTTGCATCAGGGTTCGCAAAAGTTTCCGGACCATAAGCCATCTGACTGGTATTGTTAGTGCCCCTTTCGCCTGCGCCATGCAGAAAGATTACCAACGGATAAGATCCGTTACCGTCATACCCGCGCGGATACATGATCTGATAAGGGAGGGTATTTCCATTGTAACTGAATTCCGATTTTTCAAATGGAAACCGACGGGTAAGCGGCATATACAGGTCTTCAGGGGAGAGCGGAATCAAAACCAATTCGTCATCAATTTTCTTAACCACCCCATTGACCGTCCCCATGCCTACGGGCACCGGCTTATCGGCAAAAACTGACCGATCAGAAAACCCCAGAATTATTACCTCATCATTGGGTCCGGTTACATTTCGCAGAGTAATTCCCGGCTCATTGGCCAGCGTTTCACCAACCACTTCCTCGTCAAACTGGGCTTTCAGTAATTCAATATAATCAC
>CAYSMO010000283.1:908-3353 GCA_964432125.1 uncultured Bacteroidaceae bacterium
CCTATATTCTCATCAGCTAATCCTTCAGTAAAAGTCAGAGGGGTAGGTGAAATATTAATACTTTTAGAAGTTGTTTCGGTTCTGAGTTGCAGGCTATCACCAGGAATAGCAGAGCCAGTAGCACTTTTAAGTATCCTGTTTACCGGATCAATCATTAAACCGGTACAGTAAACCTCCACCTCCTGCCCTGGAGGGAATTTGACGTAAAGACTATCGGCATCGCATTCAATAATGAGCGTTCCTGTTTCATCACGTAAATACAATTCATTGGAAATATTTCCGAATTCATCTGTTGAGAGCACAAAACCAGATATTCCTACACTATCTTTCTCTATAACTGCTTCATTATCATACTCTGTTAACAGTTCACTGATAGTGTGACTAGCCACTATATCTTCCGGAAAACCAGGCTCAGAAATAGGCTCATTATTATCTTCTTTTTTAGTACAACCAAGTACTATACATGCACATATAACCAAAAAAATATTTTTCATAATCACAAATTTGATAGGTGTCAACTTATTTATCATTTCTATTTATAGGTACTTAGAAGTGTTTTTTTTCTTGTTTAAAAGTGATTTGGAAGTAATTTTATTCCATTGGTAATTAAACAGGTTTGATTCATTCAACTTAATATAAAGGTAGCAAAAATAGGGGGCTAATATGAAAATATTAATCCATTGTGCAACAAATAATTATTACATTTGGTAAAATGACAAGATTGAAAAAGAAAAAAGACTGAACCATAATAATTGGCAACTGAGATATTTTAAAAAAATCACCAAGTAATCAATAAATGGAACTTCAATTTTCAATCGATTATGCAACGATACTCAAAAAAATAGATCAGATTGATCCATTAAAGTATGGCAAAACCAGAAACTTCGTAGATGGCGCAGTCACCTATTTATCGCCATACATTTCGAGAGGTGTTATAAGCACCAAACAGGTGCTGGATCGCGTGTTGGCTAAAGGCTACAAAATACCTGAAATTGAAACCCTGGTAAAGGAACTTTGCTGGCGGGACTATTTTCAACGGGTGGGTCAGGAGAAAGATCTGAATCAGGATATCAAACAATCCCAACTACAGGTATTCAACCATGAAATTCCTGTCGCAGTGGTTAAGGGCGAAACCGGGATTAAGGGAATTGACGACGCCATCAAACAACTTTACCAAAGTGGTTATATGCACAATCACTGCCGTATGTACACGGCTTCTTTGGTTTGTAACATCGGAAAATCGCATTGGCTGCACCCTGCACAATGGATGTACTATCATTTGCTGGATGGTGACTGGGCAAGCAATGCCTGCAGCTGGCAATGGGTGGCAGGTGCAAACAGCAATAAGAAATACTATGCCAATCAGGAAAACATTAACAAGTACACCAAAACAAACCAGGTAAAAACCTACCTGGATAAAAGCTATCAGGAACTTGAACGTATGGAAACTCCCGCAGAATTAAGTTCCACTCAATTATTTACGACTGAAACTGAATTGCCGGCTGCATCAGCAATTCAAGCGAATCCTGAAATTCCCACCTTCATTTATAACTATTATAACCTGGATCCACTCTGGCACAAAAATGAAACGGCTAACCGGATTCTATTGATCGAGCCTGATTTTTTTTCCAGCTACCCCGTAAACAATAAATGTGTCAATTTCATGTTGGCTTTAAGCAAGAATATTCAAGGCATTCAGGTGTACGTTGGTTCGTTCCAATCGCTTTTAGATCATTACCAATTAGATAATATCCACTACAAAGAACACCCGCTTAACATCGGCTTCAAGGGAACCAGAGAACCCAGAGACTGGATCGCAGAAGATATTACCGGTTACTATCCCTCCTTTTTTTCGTATTGGAAAAAAGTAGATAAACAGCTTTCGCTAAAATATAGTAATTTATAAAGAAACGATCAGGAACCATGAAAGCCGATACACTGGCATGTGCAGGGTTAGCTGCCTGTTATGAAAGCACTTTGTTTGAAATACCCTCTTTTGCCAGACCGTTTCAACCCATAAGGAAACTGCCTCATAGATGAAAAAAGTGTCTAAACAACATTTGCCGGTTAAGATTTGCCCCGTATGCGAACGACCCTTTACCTGGCGTAAAAAATGGGAAAAGGATTGGGATGAGGTAAAATATTGCAGCGATAAATGCCGGATGAAAAAACATAAATTATGAAAAAGACAGGTATTCTTTTCCCTCATCAGCTGTTTGAGCATAACACACTGATTTCAATATGCAAGACCATTTATCTCGTCGAAGAGGTGCTGTTCTTCAGTCAATACATCTTTCACAAACAGAAAATTGCGTTTCACAGGGCCAGCATGAAGTTTTATGAGGACTACCTTCAATCAAAAAATATCACGGTAGTATATATCGATTCTTTCAATGAATTCGCAGATATAAGAAAACTTATTCCGAACCTGAAGAAGCAGGATAT
>CAYSMO010000284.1:0-3343 GCA_964432125.1 uncultured Bacteroidaceae bacterium
TGAGGGAAGAATTTTTTGATTCGCGCAAATGAGGATTTTTCTCGATGCCAACGTAGGTGCAGAACTATTTGCATGGGTTCGCTATTCTTGTTTAGTCAGGCAGAATTTATAGGACATATTTTCAATCCCATTGCATATTTGTCCATTATGTTGTACTTTTATGGCATGATACCCAGAGAATCAGCACAAGTCATCATTAAGCTAAGGAGCCAGTTTCCGGTGATCACGCTAACAGGCCCCCGACAAAGTGGTAAGACTACACTGCTGAGATCTATTTATACCGACATTCCATATGTCAGCCTGGAGGATATCGATGTTAGAAATGCTGCTCTAAATGATCCACGTGGATTTCTGAATAACTTTTCTAACGGCGCGGTATTGGATGAAATACAGCGTACACCCGAGCTTTTTTCATATTTGCAAGGCATCGTTGATAAAAACAAAAAGATACATTTTGTTTTATCCGGTTCACAAAATTTTTTATTACTTGAAAATATATCTCAGAGTCTTGCAGGCCGTGCAGCAGTTTTAAAACTATTACCATTTGGCATTTCGGAACTGCAGACCGCAAAGTTGGTTCCTGACTCTTATGAGCAATTGATATTTAAAGGGATGTATCCTGGTATTTATGACCGTGATATTGATCCGGAATTCTTTTATCCTGCATACATCAGTACGTATATAGAAAGGGATGTCAGGCAGATCAAAAACATTGAAAACCTGAACAGCTTTTCGAATTTTCTTCAACTTTGCGCAGGGCGAACAGGGCAGGTTGTCAACTTAAATTCTTTAGCTACTGACGCCGGAATTTCACCAAATACAGCAAAGTCTTGGCTATCCATCCTTGAAGCAAGTTTTATTATCTATTTCCTGCAGCCCTATTACGAAAACTTCAATAAGAGAATTATTAAATCGCCAAAACTGTATTTCCATGATACAGGCCTGGTTTGTTCTTTGCTGGGTATAAGTTCCGCAAATCAGGTAAAGACGTTTCATTCCAAAGGAGCATTGTTTGAAAACCTCATCATCACTGACCTAATTAAAACCAGGCTTCATAATGGAGTAAATCCCAGGTTCTATTATTGGCAAAATAAAACCAGGCAGGAAATAGATTTAATCATTGACAAACCTGAAGGTCCGGTTCCTGTTGAGATTAAATCCGGCATGACCATGAATGATAACTACTTCACCAACCTGAAATACTGGCAAAAGATTACCGGTGCGAAAGATGAGAACCTGAATGTTATTTATGGAGGGGATACCAGTCTGAAAACTTCGTATGGAAAATATGTTTCCTGGAAGGATCCAGGTATAAATGAACTCTAACTTATTGATTCTAGCATGTTAGTATAAAAAGCCGAAGAGCCATAACGGTATTTTTGTTCCGGAACCACCTTTTATCCCATCAGCCACAATGTATGCATTGGGAATACCCCTTATTTGTTCACGCGTTTTAGAGGGACCTCCTATTTCAAATGTGAAGGCATCATCGATGGTAAAATCGCCAAATCTTGATGATGTAACCGAATGTATTACTTCAATCTGATTGAAAAAAAAGGTCTCTCTTAGATTTCCGGTATTGGGTCTGTTTTCCGACAGTAACCATGCCAGATTGGTATTCTGGAGGTAGATTTTTTCCGGTTTTTGAAGATAGCTCATCCCCTTTGTTTCGCGTTTCAGCAAAGAGATAATCCGGGCATGGGCTAGAAGATCAAGTATTTTTAGAATGGAGTTGCGAGGGACGCTTAACCGTTCTGAGATTTTTGTAATATTGGGTGTGAAAGGTGCGGATTGACTGATGATATATAGCAGTTTTTTCATATTACGGACAGTAGCATAGGAAAGGTCTTCAAAAGGGGCGATATCGACATCAAGAACCAGGTTGGTAGTCTCCATAAGTTTTTGACCATACAGATTAATTCCCTCTTTAAAAAAGGGATAGTAGCCATATTGCAGATATTCATTAAAAGTAGTATCTATGCTAGCCCTGTCGTGGTAATCTGCTGAGATTTCATGGTGTTTCTGTGTTATATCAAATAGATTTATCTGAGAAAACTTTTGCTGATGGGCCAATTCCAGAAACTCCCGAAAAGAGAGTCCGGGAAGATAATAGGTTACCGCCCTCCTTGAAAGATCTGCCTGTCCCTTATTAACTTCAAGGATGGAAGACCCCGTTGTTACTATTTTTATATCATGATAATTATCGTAGCTGTTTTTAAGGTCTTTCGACCAGTTTTTATACCTATGAACCTCATCTAAAAAAAAGTACCTGTAACCTTTAGCGTAAAGTGTATCAATTAATTCTACAAGGCGATATGTTTCAAAATAAATATCGTCCAGGCTCAGGTAGATTACATTTTCTTTGAGCTCTTTAGCCCGCTGTAACAGAAATGTGGTTTTGCCTGCGCCACGATGTCCCTTAATGATCACCAAAGGCTGACTCCAGTCAACTTCTGCATACAAAAACCGTTTGAATTCTGTCCTTACAGCTTTTGTTTTTCGTTGTGATAATTTTATTAATCGTTCCATATAATTGCTTTCTTAAAAAAGCAAATATACAAAATGTTAATTGAATAAAGCAATAGATGACTCTGTTTAATTGAAATAAAGATGACATTATATTGTTTTGCTATTTGGAATTATGTTCATATATTTGGAATATATTTATTATCACTTTATGCGAATTGTTACTTTTAAAAGAATACAAGCATTTATTGAGAACCACAAAGATTCCAAAACTGCATTAGAAGAGTGGTATTTTAAAACAACAAAGGCGGAATGGCGAAATTTCTCGGATATTAAGAGAAGTTTCAACAGTGCAGATTATGTGGGCAATAATCGTTTTGTTTTCAACATAAAGGGAAATAATTACAGGCTGGTTGCTATCATTATATTTGCTTCGCAAAAAGTATATATCAGGTTTATTGGAAAGCATGCCAGTTATGAAAAAACAGATTGTAAAAACATATAGATCCGGGAAAAATGGCACGAATTGAAACGAAAATGCAATATGATTTTACTGTCCAGCGTATTGAAGAGCTTTTACAGGTAGTCGGAAATGATACACCCAGGGACGATAAACGTTTTATTGAACTGGATCTGTTATCCGATTTGGTGGCAGAATATGAAGAAGTGTACCACCCCATATCCAGGCCAACCCTTACCGAGATCATTCGGTTACGGATGGCTGAGCTGGGAATATCTCAAAAAAAACTTGCCGTGATGCTGAATGTCAGTCCCTCCCGCGTGAGCGAATATTTAAGCGGGAAAAGCGAACCTACACTTCAGGTGGCCCGTCGGCTGCGGTCGGAGCTGGGAATAGACGCAGATATTATTTTGGGAT
>CAYSMO010000285.1:0-3340 GCA_964432125.1 uncultured Bacteroidaceae bacterium
CGACAAGCCCTTTTACCGGGTCGGACGGGAATACACCGGTCGTCGGTCAATAAAGAAAACCGAAGATGAGGGAAAGGGGCAGGAACCAGTGGCCAGAGGACAATGGTCAGTTTTTAAATCAATAAATCACGAATTATGAAGTTGCCGGCACATGATACAAAACACCAAAAGCCTTTTCAATCACTTGCGGCTGAACGGGTTACCATTTCAGCTGAAACCGGATCAATTCATCAGGGGTTTTGTATTTTATCAATTAAAAATTGAATGGAAAAAAGAATTCCTTTTAATTTAACAATTTGTTAAATTGCATTTGACAAAGACAAAGAAACAGGGTTATGAGAAAGCTATATTTTTTTCTTGCGGCATCAACATTCATCTTTTCAAATTCACTGGCAAATGATTTCAGGTCGAGACAATCCGGTAACTGGAATAATAGCGATACCTGGGAGGAGAATACAGGAACTTGGCAAAATACTTCAAACATACCTTCAAGCGCTGACGATAACATTAGCGTTGAAGCATTTCATACAGTTACCATTCAAAGCGCCTCATCCATCCAGGCTGATCAACTGACTGTTAGAGGAGATGGTATACTAACAATTAGCGGCGAATTAATCATTCTTGATGGAACCGGTGATGACCTTACTATTGAAGTTGCGGATTTTATTATTACTTTTTCAGATGGAAAAGTTAATATTGAAAATGGAGGGATTCTTGAAAACAGAGGTCAGATTTCTTCTACCCAAAATAATTTAGAGATAAAAAATGGTGGTTTATATGAACACAATTTAAATGGAGGGTCGGTTGCTTCCGGTACCTGGAACTCTGGTTCTACTTGCGAAATATCAGGTGTCACAAGCAGTGCCCCTGGTGGGCTTAACCAATCCTTTCATCATTTTACATGGAATTGCGCCGCTCAATCCGGCAACCCTGTCCTAAACGGAGTTTTAAATGACATAAATGGCGATTTCATCGTTGAGAGAACTAATGGATTATTTTTAATATTATCCGGAAGCGGATCGGGAACAATAAATGTTGATGGAAATCTGGAAATCAATAACAATTCAAAATTATATTTGTCGACAATAGGCAGTTATACGCTAAATGTTGATGGAAATCTCTCCATTACATCCAGTAATACCGGATTTGCCTTATTGGTTACCGCCACAGGAACTCCCTCGATCAATATTGGTGGTAACCTTTCAAATTCTGGAGGCGGAACGATAAATTTGTCTGCTAATAGCGGAACGGGAAGTATTTCTGTTGATGGAAATGTTAATTTATCTACGGGAGTATTAACAGAAAGCTCTAGTGGATCTGGCAATTTCAATTTTAGCGGAACCTCCTCACAAACCTTTACAGGAGGAGGCACAATAACCAATACCGTTAGTTTTACTATTGAAAGCAATGCCATTGTTGATTTACAAACTTATGGACTGGATGGTGACGGAACCTTTACTTTAGAAAACCTAGCTGAATTAAGAGTTGGTTCTACTGATGCCTCCGGAGCAATCAATAGTGGTACATCTTCAGGAAATATCCGGGTGAGTGGAACCAGGACTTACACCAGTGGTAGTACAATATCATATAACGGATCCAGTGCTCAATTTATCGGCTCCGGACATCCATCAACCTCCGGAGTGAACACCATAATTAACAATTCCAACGGAGTATCATTGGCTTCCAATGTTACGATTGGTGGAAATCTTACCCTCCAGAGTGGCAATTTATCGATTGGATCGAATCAGTTAACCCTGGGAGCAAATCTATCGGGATCAGGAACCTTTACTACTACCAGTAATTCCAACCTGGTGATCAATGGAACAGGATCTCTTGGCACACTGAATTTCACATCTGATCCCGCAGAGCTAAATAATTTCACTTTGAACCGGACTGTGTCCGGCACCGCCACCCTGGGAAATGACCTGGTCATCAATGGTGCTTTCACTCATACCGCCGGGAACCTGAGCTTCCCGGATGTGGAACTGGATATCATGGGAGATTATAGTTGGACCGCAGGCTCCATCGTGCCTAATTCCAATTCCAGGCTCCTGATCACCGGTGCCGGCACACTGGACCCTGTTCCGTTTGGGGCCACTACCTTAAGTACCCTTACCCTTGCCAACAGTAATGGCGCCAATACAGCGTCCTCGCTTACACTTACGGACAGCCTCAACCTGACTGCCGGGAGCTTCGGAGGGGGCGGAAGTATTAATATGGGAACCGGTTCTGTTATAACCAGGACCGACGGATCTACTCCTAAATCAATCTCAGCAGCTACCTCCTATGATGTTGTTTATCTTGGCAGCAGCAATATATCCGTAGGAAATGAATTACCCACAGGGGAGAATGCATTGAATAACCTGACCATCGACAATTCAAGCACCATATCCCTCGGGGCCAACGATGTAACTGTAAATGGCATACTTACCCTCCTCAACGGCACCTTCGATCCCGGTTCTAATGATCTGACTTTACGAGGCAACTTTGCAAGCAATGCCACCGGCGATTTCGACAGCAATACGGTTTTCTTTGATGGCACTTCAGCGATCAGCGGGTCGGTGAACCCGGTCTTTTATAATACCCAGGTAAATTCGGGGGCATCGCTAACCCTGGGAGGCACAGTGATCTTCACCGGATCCGGAGCAAATTCCCTGGTAGTGCTGGGAACGCTCACCGGCGGAACTTCCACCGCTCAATTCACCGGCACGGGAACCACTTTTTCCGGAGCAGGCTCCAAAAGTCTGAACAATATTCTCATTACAGGCGATGTAACCTTCCCTGCATCAAATGTTAACGTATCCGGCAACTGGAATTATTCTTCCGGTACGTTTAATCCCAGTACCGGCACCGTAACCTTGTCGGGTGGAAACCAGAACCTCAGCGGTGGGAATGACTTCTACAACCTGACACTAGCCGGAACGAACACCAAAACCCTGCAGAGCAACCTTTTTGTCACCAATGACCTCACCATCAACAGCAGTTTGGATGTCAGCGGTACCGATTATGCCATTTTCCTCGATGGAGACTGGGTGAACAATGGAACATTTGTCCAGCGGAATGGTACGGTATATTTCGACGGCGGCAACATACAGCAGGTGCTTGGTACGTCTAAAACGACGTTTTACAATATGACCCTGCAAAACCAATCGAACCCAGGACTACAGATAGAAGTTGATACCGATATGCAGAGTGTGCTTGCCTTACAGGCGGCCACCGAATTCGATCCTGACGGCAGTACCGGAAACACCGTTTTCACCCTTTTGTCATCCGCTGATAATCCCACTGAAGATGCCAGTATCTCCCAGATCCCTTCCGACGCCTCTATTACAGGCAGCCT
>CAYSMO010000286.1:0-3334 GCA_964432125.1 uncultured Bacteroidaceae bacterium
TGAGCACCGGTATCCGCTCCGGCATATACAACCCCTTGTCGGGTGCCATTCCCTGCTTTACCGCTTTTTCCAATGGCACCCGGAGGTCCCTGTTTTTTGTTGAATAATACATCATAATAAAATATTACCGTACCCGGCATCCTGCTTCGCTTACCCGCGAAATATATATGCTGCTGCCGATTCTGTGTTCATCAAAATGGGCCTGCATCGTTTTCGCCACTGCCGATGCGATCTCTTCGCTTCTGCAGAGCGAGAATATCGCGGGACCGCTACCCGAGAGGCCGCTGCCCAGGGCACCGTTATCGATCGCCTTTTTCCGGAGCAAGTCGAACTTCGGTAGCTTGTCGGTGCGATACGGTTCAGCAAAAAGGTCAACCACCGACCTACCGATCAGCCCATGATCGTTCGTGGTGAGTCCCGCGATCAGCCCTGCCAGGTTACCTGCTTGTGCCAGTGCGGTTGACAAGGGAATTGTGTCGGGGATCAGCTTTCTACCGTCGCTTGTTTTAAACTCCAGGTTGGGGTGGATAATAGCACACCACAGGTCGGCTGGATAAGGGATGTGCTTAATATCGAGCGGATCATACCCCCTGATCAGCGTAAAACCACCCAGCAGTGCGGGGGCGATATTGTCGGCATGGTAGGATCCGCTGGCTGATACCTCCCCCTCCATGGCATAGGGCAATAATTCCGGGGAAGACAGGGGTGCCCCTAACAGCTCATTGATACCCACCACCGCCGCTACACTGCTGGCGGCTGATGAACCGAGTCCGCTACCGGGATTGATCTTTTTTAGGAATACCAGGTCGAAACCGTCTTCGATCCCAAGCTCCTCCAACAGGGCAGAGGCTGCGATGGATGCAACATTTTTTGCTGGATCTGTTGGCAGACCGGTGCCCGATTCATCGAACAACCGTAGTTTCCCTTCATCGTTTCTTCTTACAATCAACTCATCGCCTGGCTGTTCCAGGGCAAATCCCAGCAGATCAAATCCCGGTCCGACGTTGGAGACCGTTGCCGGACAAAATACGGTTACCTCTTTTTTCAATGGACTTTTTATTTATGTGAAAAATTATCAGTTTATAAACATTCTGCTACAGACATTGCGCCCGTAACCGGGCTATACATGTCTAACGGGGCTTTTCCTGCAAAACATCATCATTTAATTCTGACAGTGATCCCAATACCACATCGGCTGCGCCAAATCGTTTGTCGTCGGCATGCTCAGGAACGGCGATGGTCATCATCCTCGCTGCCTTTGCTGCGATCAGACCATGAAAAGAGTCCTCCAGGGCCAGGCAGTTGACCGGATCCACATGCAACCGGCGGGCTGTTTCAAGGTAGACCGCCGGATGTGGTTTACCAAATTCCTCAAACTCGGCCGAGTAGACCTCCCTGAAATAGTGGTGGAACCCGAACCTGTCAAGAAAGGCAGTGATCAGCTGCATGTTTGACGATGATGCCAGTGCCACCGGCCATCCCTTGCTGCTGATAAATTCGAGCGCCGATCGGGCCCCCTCCATCAGCTCCGCTTTCGTACGAAAATAGTCAAGCATCCTGCTGTTGTACCGCTCCTCTACCTTCTCAAGGCTCTCCTCTTTCCAGGGAAACTGACCGTAATAATAGCTTACCACCTCATCCGACCGCAAGCCATAGGTGGCCACCAGCATCTGTTCAGTGATTTCGATACCGAGATCGCCAAATACCTCCCGTTCTGTAGCCTGCCAATAAGGTTCGGTATCGATGAGCAGTCCGTCCATATCAAAAATAACAGCTTTGATCATCTTTTTCCTGCCCTGATTACATCAGCAAAGAGTCCGGCGGCCGTCACGTCTGCACCTGCCCCATACCCCTGTATCAAAAGCGGAAGCTCCCGGTACCTTGATGTGGTTAGCAGGATAATATTGTTACTCGCTTCCAGTTGGTAAGCCGGGTGTCGCTCCTTCATTTCTCTCAGTCCGATTACCCCCTTGCCATCCTTCAGTGCAGCGACATACCGCCACCGCCTTCCCGAGGTAACAAGCTTCTTTCTTTTCTCCTCCCATTCGCCGTTGAGCTGTGCTACATTTTTCAGAAAGGAGTCCACATCGCCCTCAAACAGCTCGTCGGGAAGAAAAGTCTCGATCTGAATGTCGTCCTGCTCCAGCGGATAGCCCGACTCGCGGGCGAGAATCAACAGTTTCCGTTTCACATCCATGCCACTTAGGTCGAGCCTCGGATCAGGCTCTGCAAAACCGTTGTCCATGGCCATCCTGATCGCCTTGCTAAGCGTAATCTCTTCGCTGAGGATATTAAAAATATAATTGAGTGTACCCGATACCACCGCTTCGATCTCCAGAATCTCATCGCCGCTGCTGATCAGGTCCTCGATCGTGCTGATCACAGGGAGTCCGGCCCCCACATTGGTCTCGAAGCTGAACTTCACGCCGTGCATCATGGCCGACTCCTTGAGTCCGCGGTACAGGCTGTAGTCCGACGAACAGGCGATCTTGTTCGCGGTGATCACCGATACATATTTTTCGAACAGGTCGCTGTATCGTTCCGAAAGTGTTTCGCTGGCAGTACAGTCGACAAATACCGAATTGCGGAGGTTCTTCCGACCGATCGTCTCAATGAACTTGTTCATATCGGCCGACTCCCCCTTCTCCAGTGCTTTATAAGGATCGCTGATATCGATTCCGTCGGGATTGATCAGCATCTTCCTGGAGTTGGAGATGCCCACGAGGTTGACCTTTAACCGCTGTGTTTCCATCAGTGGTTGAAACTGTTTTTTAATCTGCTTCAACAGATTGCTGCCCACGTTTCCGGTTCCGGCGAGGTAGAGGTGGATCTCCTTAAGATCTGACAGGAAGAAACCTTCATTGATCGCGTTCAGTGCTTTTTTTAGACTCTCCCTCCTTATGACCACCGAGATATTCAGCTCACTCGATCCCTGTGCGGTAGCGATTACGCTGATCCCGTTCCGTCCCATCGAATGGTACAGGATCGCCGATATCCCCGGGGTATGCCGCATCTCCTCGCCGACGATGGCGATGATGGACAGGTCACGTATCACCTCGATGGCCATCTCCTGTCGCAGCTCTATCTCTGTTGAGAACTCCTCTTTCAATTCTGCCACCGCAGTGTCGGTATCTGACGGGTCGATTGCAAAGGAGATGGTCATCTCCGACGATGCCTGGGTGATCAGGATCACGTTCACATGGCCGCGGGCCAGGGAGCTGAATACCCGCGCCGATGTCCCTGTCTTTCCCACCATGCCGACTCCTTTTACTGTAATCAGGTCGACCGCGTTGATCGAAGAGATCCCTTTGATCATGTGCTTCGATTTACAGTC
>CAYSMO010000287.1:0-3240 GCA_964432125.1 uncultured Bacteroidaceae bacterium
GTCGAGGATTGTTACGAGGATCACAAAGAAAAGCATGATCCATAGGGAGTTGTCATAATTCGGATTATCGTTTACGCGTTCGGTCCAATGCAAAAGCAGGTAACCTAGCCATGCGAGGGGGGGACCGGGAATGACGGGGAGGGCACTGCCGATAAAACCTATGATGATTAGGGCGATGCCACCTATAATTAGTAGTATTTCCATATCAGTATATTTCTTAGCAAATATACAATCATTTAATTATATCCTTTACATTTACAGACGTGTCGCTCCTACGGAGCTTGGGGTTCCATGTGGGCAATCTGCTACAGACATTGCGCCCCGCTGGGGTTAGACATGTCGTCCCTGGCGGGGCTATATATTTCGTCCCTAGTGGGGATATATTTCGTCCCTAACGGGGATACATTATTGAGTAAAAGAGGTGCTAAAATGATATATTCATTATTACGGTAACAAAATTTAACGATTAAAAATTTTTTTGGTATAGATATTTTTATATATTTATCTATAGTTTAATGATAGGAGTATGAATTCAGTATCATATCATTGGTGATATTTGAAAAAGAGAGTATTTGCGGAACATGTATTTAGCGCCTGCAAGAATAGGAGTGAAGTGGTTGACGATGGCAAAAATAAATATTATTTGGGGGTAATTGTGAAGGACAGTGAGAACATATACGACAAGATCAGGGAGTTGATAGGGATAGCTCCCGGGAGTGTAAATATCATGGAAGACACCATTGATGTAGATCTCCAGGTGGAGTACTTTGAATATTCCAGTCAGATATCGACCGAATTTGATGATGAATGGGCCCTGAACCAGATTAATCTTCTGCAAGACAGTGAATACCCACTGAAAGAGAAGAAACAGATTCTTACCAGGCTGGCTTCTATAGAGGATGTTACTGCCTACCGGGCGATTGAGGCTTATGCTGATGCTCCCGATAAAGATTTACGTGACTGGAGTATTCTTGCATTACAGGAATCAAGAATGCATCTGGAGAGCCACTTTCTGGAGGAGAAGCAGGTATTTATATCCACCGGACTGGGCGGGAGGGACAACAAATTGCGGTATTTTGTTGTATTGATCGCCCGTAACAGACGTGAGCTTACTGAATTTCAAAAAAAAATCATTCAGGAGGAGTTCCCATATGCGTTAAAAAAATATGAAGGTGAGGTCGAAGAGTTTGATTTTTCAGGCTATTTGGCTACAATGTCATTGCTCATACCGATTCAATATCCTATTCATGATCTTTTTTCGGAAGGAATTCTTGAGTGCAATCAATATGGTGACTTTCTTCGAGACGATTGCATTGCAACAAATGTTAAAAAATTAACCTTTGATGAGGTTGAAGCCTTTATCGAGAAAAAGAATACAGAATTTGATTCCGGGGATACCGAAGACAACATGAATTAAATCCTGACAGGAAGCTCTTACCGAAAATCAGCTATTGCTGTCATCCAGATCTTCAAACTCCACATTGGTAAAATCCTTGGATTCAGCTGTAACAGCCACCTCTTTTTCTGCATTATTGTCAGACATATACTCAGCGCTCTCCTCAGGTTCTGTAAGCTGAGGATTTGCTTCACGTATGAACTCAATGACCTCATTTAAACAGTTTGTAAATTTGTCAAAATCCTCTTTGTAGAGAAACAGCTTGTGTTTCTCGTAAAAGAACTTGCCATCTTTTCCAAAACGTTTCTTGCTCTCAGTGATGGTAATGTAGTAATCGTTGCGCCTTGTAGCCTTCACATCAAAAAAGTAGGTTCTTTTTCCAGCCCTTACAATGCTTGAGTGAATCTCATCGCGCGAATTTTCATTCGCCATCTCATCTCTTTTTTCTGATCCTTCTTCGTTCATTACTGGTGATTTAGTTCGGGTTTTGTTGTTGTGCTATTTTGGTTTCTTGTTCAAAAATGTAAAATATTTTCTATATATTCAAATAAATCTCTCAAGACATTCCTTTTAGTTATACTATGTTTCGAAAAATAGTGTAAATTTGCCGTCGTATAATTTGAAAAGCAAGGTTCTTTAAAAATGATCAGCAGAAGGCAATTACGGATCAAAACACTTCAAACGTTATATGCTTATTATAACAAAGAAGACGTGCAGGTGTCAAAAGCGGAGAAAGAATTACTCTACAACATTAATAAGGCCTACGACCTGTATCATTCCATTTTTATATTGTTTATCGATATAGCGAACTATTCTGAGTCACGAATCGAGTTGGCTCGAAAGAAGCATGTACCCTCCGACGAAGACCTGCAGCCCAATACCAGGTTTATTGACACCAACCTCATCGAACAATTTAGAAATTGTGATCAGCTTATCCGGTATGTTGAGATAAAAAAAATTTCATGGGCCAATTATCCGGTATTGATCAAAGAACTTTATCAGGAAATTTCAGCATATGATCGATTCATTGAATTTATGCAGGCTGATAAAGTTTCTTTTTCAGACGAAATCAAGCTGTTTACACATCTTCTTACCGATGTGATCTATCCAAATGAAAGTTTGGAGCAGGTACTTGAAGAGCAAAGTATTTATTGGACGGACGATCTTGAATACATGATCAGCATGGTGATAAAAACTTTGAAGAGGTTCCGTGAGGACGGTCAGCAGAAGAATCCCCTTCTAGATCTTTTTAAGAATTCGGACAACAGAAAAGTACCTGAAGACAAAGGGTTTGCCCTTGATTTGTTACGAAAATCAATCGCGAACAGGGAGGAGTACATTGGATATATCAGATCCAATACCAAAAACTGGGATCTGGAGCGAATCGCTTTCATGGATATTCTTATTATGCAGATGGCCATAACTGAATTCATTGGATTTGAATCGATTCCGACTAAGGTAACCCTGAATGAATACCTGGATATATCGAAGATATACAGCACCAGTAAGAGTAATTTATTTATCAACGGTGTTCTTGATAAGGTTGCCTCGCAGTTGAAGGAGAATAACAAGATCAAAAAAACCGGCAGGGGTCTTATTGGAGAAGTGTAGAATGGCAGTTGGGTGTTTTGAAGGCGGAATTAAGACAGCTGTTGACTTTTTTGCAGGTACAAAATAATTTATCTTTTTATCTTTGCACATTAAATGAGTAATGTATTCACATATGGTTTGCTTTTGCTGGGCATGGTTGTTGCCGGATGTGCTGATGAAGGGGGAAAAGAATCTGATACTTCATCTTCTGTGATCGATGATAAACAACAAGGCGCCGCAGTAATTGATTTTGA
>CAYSMO010000288.1:0-3223 GCA_964432125.1 uncultured Bacteroidaceae bacterium
GTTGCTGCGCGATGTGGCGGGCACGGGCGACCTGGCGCTAACCAATGCGGGAGTGCATTATTCATACGATATCAAGATCAACAACATGTGGCATGTACGGCCGGGGGCCCAGATCAACTACACCCAGATGGGGATTGACTATATCAAGCTCACGTGGAATGACCAGCTGAGCGCAGGAGGAGGGGTCAGCAGTGGCATTGAACAGCAGGGTGAGCCGGTGAAGGCCGATGTGGATTTCTCCGCTTCGGCACTGTTCTCTTCCGACCGCTACTGGTTTGGCTTCGCGGTCGACCACCTGCTAACGCCCAACTACGGGTTGTGGAACAACAACCTTTCATGGCCGATGAAATATACCGTTTTTGGTGGCGCCCAGGTCATGAAACGCAGTCACCTCTTCAACCCCATCGACGAATCGCTATCCCTCGCTTTCCTTTTACGGCACCAGGATGTCTTTACCCAGCTCGACCTCGGTTTATACTGGTACAAGGCACCGTTGATGCTGGGTCTGTGGTACCGCGGCGTGCCGGTTATCAGCGCAGATCCGCGGGGTGATGCCTTCTCTTTCCTGGTCGGATACAAGATGGATGGGATCAGGGTGGGCTACTCTTACGACTTCACCATCTCGAACCTGGTTAGCTCTACCGGGGGATCGCATGAAATCTCCATAGCGTACGAATTTTCAACGACACGAAAGAAGAAAAAGAAGCGGATGATCCCTTGTCCGGAATTTTAAAACGTCTACAGACATTGCGCCTGCTACAGACATGCCGCCCCGCTGGGGCTATACATGTCGCTCCTATGGAGCTATGGGGCTTCGATTGTAACGCATTAGCTACAGACATGCCGCCCCGCTGGGGCTGGGGGTTCCATGTGGGCCATCCGGTCTACATGGAACCATCTAGCTCCAGAGGAGCGGAATGTCTGTAAAAGTCTGTACCATTCCGTCATTCAACCTAAAAAATCGGTCATTCAACCCCAATTATTTTGCCGACCCATTCCTACAACCTATTTTTACATTGAAAAGTTAACCAATGAAAGTAAAAAACATACACATCTCACAAGAATCGATCGACAACGAACGGCTGAAAGGTGCCCGGATGGTGGTGATCTTCAGGTGGGCCTTCATCGTCCTGCTGGGAACACTTCTGGCGGTACAATATTCGTCGGGGTACCGGGCCGAGACCATGCATGCCCTGAGGCTGCTGGCGGTGTACCTCGTATCGAACATCTTTTTTACCGGAGCGGTGCTCAAAAGGTACGATGCCCCGTGGGTGGGATACTTCGGTGCGACCCTCGATATCGGGATCGTGCTGTTTCACCTCCACCACCTCAGTCACAATTTCGATCCGATAGCGATCTCGGCTGCGGCCACCATCTTGCTGATCCCATTTATGATTTTGCTCTACACCTTCAGGCTCGACCGGAAACTGCTGATATATATTATTTTACTGGGTATCGGCGGACTCGGACTGCTGTATGGTTACCACTACAGGCTACAACCGGGCATCTACCAGGTGAGCCTCTCGCTCACCCCGGTGGCGCAAGCGTTCAAGCTCGCCTATATTCTGTTTATCGGTCTGCTCTGTATCTACCACCAGCACTCAATCTACCGCTTTATCGACCGTCAGCTCGACTACCTGCGCAAAGAATCTGACCTCAAGATGGAGGTCAGCCTCGAGCGCGAAAAAAGCAGGCACGCCGAAGAGCTGAGGGCGATCAACACCACGCTGGAGGCGACGGTGCAGCAACGAACCAAAGAGCTTACTGAGGCGAACACCCAGCTGGTGAAGCTGCAAAAAGAGAACCTGCAGTCACAGTTCGAGGTGCTCAAGCAGCAGGTGAACCCCCACTTCCTGTTCAACAGCCTGAACGTCCTCACCTCACTGATCAAGATCGATCCCGTCACCGCCGAAAAATTCACGGTGCAGCTGTCGAAGGTGTACCGTTACGTGCTGGAGAACAAGGAGAAGGACCTCGTATCGCTCGGTACCGAGATGGATTTCCTGAAGGCCTACATCTACCTGCTGGAGATCCGATTTGCCGACAAGGTAACCATTAAAAGCAGCATTGCTGAACGCGACGCTGAGCTGTATGTAGTGCCGCTTGCACTGCAGCTGCTGATCGAAAACGCGATCAAGCATAACACCTTTTCGAAGAAACGGCCGCTGACCATCGAAATGTTCATTGACAAGGAGCAGATGCTGCATGTGGTGAACAACCTGCAGAGCCGGGAGACGCAGATGCTCTCCACCGGGGTGGGGCTCGTGAATATCAGCAAGCGGTATGCCCTGCTGTCGGCGCGGCAACCGGTGTTTGATATTACCGGCGATAAGTTTATCGCGAAAATCCCACTGATTTCGAAGGGAAAAACGGGGGATCGGGATGTTGACCGCCAGGGAGAGTAAATGAGAGAACACATATTATATAACCGTGCTTGATAATAAAACGTTAAGAGCAACCCCCCTCGCTATTGACGGTTTATTGCAAGCACCAATAATTGAAAAGAAAGGTATGAGAGTAGTGATTATAGAAGACGAGGCACTGGCCTCGGAGCGATTGAAAAAGATGATACTGGAGTATGACGAGCAGATCGAGATCCTGGCACAGCTGGAGTCGGTGGAGGAGTCGGTGGAGTGGTTCGAAGCGAACGAGCATCCGGAGCTGATCTTCCTGGATATCCACCTGGAGGATGACCTGAGCTTTGCGATTTTCGAGAAGGTGAACATCGCCAGCTCCATCATATTCACCACCGCCTTTGACGAATACGCGATCAGGGCATTCAAACTGAAGAGCATCGATTACCTGCTGAAACCCATTGTGCAGGAGGAACTGCATGCCGCACTGAAGAAGTACCGGGAGATGACCGCCGGCGAGCGGGTGTCGGGCGATTTTCACAAGCTGTACGACCTGATCGTGAACAAAAAGGAACCCTACCGCGACCGCTTTTCAGTGAAGGCAGGGAGGAAGATCAGGACCTTCCGGACCACCGACATAGCCTGGTTCAAGAGCGAGAGCGGCTACACCTTCGCACGGCTGAAGGATGGGAAGAGCTACGATCTCGACCTGAGCCTCGATCAGCTCACAGACGAGCTGGCCCCCGGCACCTTCTACCGCGTGAACCGCAAAACCCTCGTATCGCTCGACGCGATCAAAGAGACACACATCCTCTCCAACAGCCGGCTGAAGCTCGAGCTCACGCCCCCGTCGGAGGAGGAGGTGCTGG
>CAYSMO010000289.1:0-638 GCA_964432125.1 uncultured Bacteroidaceae bacterium
GATATTCGCTATCCGTGTAAACGACAAAGGTTGTTTGATACTTTCGGCCAGTTTCTTAAATAAGATTCGCAAAGCGAAGGTATTTTCCACTGCATGACGGGCAGCAATATCTCCTAAAAAAATCTTTTGATAAACACTTGTCAGATATTCTCTTTTATAATCTAATTTTATTTTATACACAAAACAAAAACTACATATTTTCCTTCTATATACAGAACAATATTTTTTCAGGAGCTTTTGCGCAGTTTGGAGTTGCGATAATCTAATACATGTCTGATTATCGGACCTGTTAAAGGATATACCTATCGAATAATATGTCATATTCCGCATAACCATTGTACTTTACCCCTTCGGTTTTCCAGTGTTCCAGTTGCCAGTCGTAAATCTTTCTCATTTTCCGGGGCGGGAATCGGCGTGAATGAAAGGGCATCATCGCCCAGCACCTCGCTCCAGTGTTTTCTCCCTTTCCAGAATCCACCGATTGTGGTATCCCATGGTGTCCATGATTTGTCATCCGGACCTTCATTGATGAGTGGGGTCATCTTTTAAATTTTTAAATCAAGAACATAATCGTATTTTTGTTTTTAATGCGCCAAATTATGACATCAAGAAAATCAATATTCCTCATACTATTTCTT
>CAYSMO010000289.1:648-3221 GCA_964432125.1 uncultured Bacteroidaceae bacterium
GATGCTTCTAACTGCCCGGGATACTGTCTTTTACTATGGCGTGAACAACAGAATACTCAATTCAGCAGAAGATGCGCAAATCTCAAAAACAGTCAAGCAGGTCACCAGCTCCTGTCACCGGATAACAGTGCGGGAAAAAGCAGGTGATAGCTGGGTCCTGTTAAGAAGGGACCGGATAAGAACAGGAAATGATGGTATGCAGAAAGTATGGAGAAGAGAGAATACTTTTTTCCCTAGATCTTTCGAAAGATCAATGAAGAATATACATGGTGATTTATACTATTTCAAGGAGCGCAAATCCGGTAAAGTGATACGTGAAGGTTTTAGCAAAAATTTAATTCCACTACATCTGGATGGAAAAGTCACCGAATACTTCACCAGCGGAAAGGTCAAGTCCGAATCTATCTACTCAGACAACAGGCTGATTTCAAATATGAATTATAATCCTGACGGCAGCGAATACATTCATAATATTTTTTATTCTGTTGATCAAACGCCAAGCTATTTGTTGGGGGAATTGGCTTTTAAAGCATTTGTCATGGCGAGGATCGAGGAGTTTGAAATACCGGTGCAGGAAATCAGTGACCTGGTTGTTATTGGAGCAGTTATAATGGAGACAGGGGAACTGACCGGCATAAGGGTCTTGAGAGGAAAAATTCCCTCAGTCAACGCATTTCTTGCTAAAACCATGGAAGTTTTGCCCGGAAAATGGGAGCCGGCAAAGTTAAACGGAGAGGTGGTGCGGTATTTTATCGAGATCCCGTTTAATTTTAGCAGTGATGTTTCCCAGCTTCAGTTTCTGGAATTCTCTAAAGACGGACAACAGTTGTTCTGGGGGTTATAACCAGCAGTTCGGACAGCTTACCCTGTAGATATTGCGATCGTACTCTCCCGGCGAAACCACTGGGATGAATGATCAAATCCTAATCAATCCGTCTCACACCAGCGATCCCCTTCACCTTCTTAATTTTCCGGATAAGTGCTTCCAGGTGCTGGGTATCCTTCACAAAGAGCGTAATGGTTCCCTCAAACATCCCGTCTTTGGAATCAATGGAGATGGAACGCATGTTCACCTGCAGGTCCTTTGAGATCACATCGGAGATGTTACTAACGATCCCGATATCGTCCTGACCGGTGATAAGGATAGAGACAGAAAAACGGGTGTCAGCATGGGTTTGTGTCCACCGCGCCTTCAGCACCCTGTAACCATAACGGGTAAGCAGCTGGTGTGCATTCGGACAGTTCATCCGGTGGATAGAGATACCGGCCGTGCGTGTTACAAACCCGAATACCCTGTCGCCATGGATCGGATTGCAACACTTTGCCAGTTTGTAATCGATATTGGCAATCTTTTCATCAATAATTAGTATATCCTCTGCCGAACCAATCGCATTTTTCAGCATCTTGTCAACCTGCTCCTCTTCAATAGGAATCGCTTTATGTTCTGCAGGTTGTTCCTTCTGTGCAAAAAGCTCCTTGATGGCTAACAGGTCGATCTTCTCTGTCGAAATATCGTAATGCAGATCGATGGAGTCTCTGTATTTAAAATGCTGCATCACCTTTCGCACATTGCTGTCGTTGTATTCAATCTTCCAATTCCTGAACCGGCGACGCAATATCTCCCTCCCACTCTCTGCCTCCTTGAGTTTCTCCTCCTTGAGTGCCTGCTTAATCTTGGTTTTTGCCTTCGATGTGGCAACAAATTTGAGCCAGTCGACCTTGGCACTTTGGTTCTTCGACCTTATAATCTCCACCTTATCTCCGTTGTTCAGCTTATGCCTGATCGGTACGTTCTTCCCGTTGATCCTTGCCCCTGTGCATCCCGATCCAACATCGGTATGAATATCATATGCAAAATCGAGCACTGTTGCTCCTTCCGGGAACTTTTTCAGGTCACCGTTGGGCGTAAACACAAATATCTCCTTGCTAAACTGACTCAGTTTCAGGTCATCGATCAGGTTCGCCGTCTCTTCCGGATCGCCATGGTCCAGCGCCTCCCGTAACTTCCCCAGCCATTCATCAATTCCCGCCTGACCCTTTATACCTTTGTATTTCCAGTGTGCAGCCAATCCCTTCTCTGCAATCTCGTTCATCCGTGTTGTTCTGATCTGTACCTCGACCCATTCTCCCCCGGGTACAACCACCGTTGTATGCAGTGATTCATATCCATTCGATTTCGGCACCGAGATCCAGTCACGCATCCGGTTAGGATTGGGCTGATAGATATCTGTTACCACCGAATAGGCCCTCCAGCAATCGCTCTTCTCCTTTTTCGGTGCGCTGTCGAGAATGATCCGAATGGCAAACTTGTCATATACCTCATCAAACTCAACATTTTGCTTCTGCATCTTTCTCCAGATCGACGAGATCGCTTTGGAGCGGCCGAGGATCTCGTATTTGAGTTTTTCCTTTTCCAGCCGCCCCTTCAGCGGGGCAATAAACTCATCAATAAACTTCTCTCGCCGCTCTTTCGATGCCTTTAACCGCTTCGAAATATCCCTGTAAACCTCCTTCTCCAGAATGCTCATCGCAATATCATCCATCTCCGACATCATCGTGTACAACCCCAATCT
>CAYSMO010000290.1:0-3219 GCA_964432125.1 uncultured Bacteroidaceae bacterium
AGGATTACCTATGGCAAATCCAGTGTGCTTTTTCCCTTCAATAATCCACTCATCGCGGTAACTTCTCGTACTGGAAGGCATCCCATCAACAATAACATAACCATCCTGCATGAAAATCTCTAATGTAAAACGATGCTTCCATTGAGTGAATGAACTATGCAGCATACCTATCTGTCCCCTCCTGTTGCGCAACAATGCGAATGCATTGTCCTCACATGGCATATCCCAGTAAGCTGTAGTACACATGCTTTTTATTTCCGTAAATTCTCCGCAAAAATATCGAAAGAGATCGACCATATGAATTCCCTGGTCTAACAGTATCCCTCCTCCGGCGAGTTTCGGATTGTTGCGCCATTCATTGGGATTTCCTGATCCTTCAGCTTTGCCATATACACCACGAACCCAAAGTATATCACCATACTTTCCACTATCAACTATCTTTTTTGCCTCCATTATACCGTAATGATAACGGTGATTAAATCCCACTTTCAGTGTTAACCCGGGATTGCGTTGCTCCGCTTTGATAATTTCCTCGATATCAGTCATATTGCATCCTGGAGGCTTCTCACAGAAAACATGCTTGCCGGAATCAAGAGCCTTAATGGTTACCTCAGGAATATACTTGTTGGGGGTACAGACAAAAACAGCATCAATATCAGCGTTTATGACAGCATCGGAGTCAGGCAGGATTGTAATATCCTCAAAGCCATTCCCAGGTATGTTAACATCAGTGCCACACACTAGCTTCGTTGCACTGTTTTCTTTAATGGTCTTAGCGCGGATACCACCCATTTTGCCAAGCCCTACTATGCCAATCCTCAGTGGTGCTCTCATATGCCTTAAACCTCATTAACTTATTAAAATTGCATCGTTCTTGTTCAAGATAGAAAATGATTAAAATAGGTGATAAGAAATCGACCTATAAGGCAACCCTAACATTTCTCAAATTCCTTCCAGCCAGTCATCAACTTCCATCAACCTATCCTTTTCCAGCCTCCCTTTCAAGTAATTTTACGCTTTTCAGGAGGTTGCCCAACATATTCAGCGGGAAAAGTTTACTTTTCATACCTGTTCCCAACAATTTTACAGAGATGAGCCGTTGACGTTCCTTGGGTGTTGTTAATCCAGGCCCGGTTAATAATATCCGGGACAGCCATCGTGCTAAAGATTAGTTTCTACTGTGTGGCTGAAAATATAATTGAGGATACTACTTCCGATTTGATGATCATCGTCTGTGTTAGCTACAAGTTCATGATAATGCAGACCGGGAGGGATGTTGATTTCGTTAACAGCGCCACCGGTTTCCTTTAAGGACTTAGTAATATCTGAAGTCATCACATCGATCCCGATAAGCTTGAAACCGAATGTCTCTCGCAGCGCAAGTGCCAGCTCCTTAAATTCATGATGTATTGAGTCTGATATTTTGATGTTGTCCCGGTTTGTATTTTCGTTAGACACATTTTTTACAACACATAATTCATCTTTTTTTGGAACTGAAGTGATTGAACGGCCTGTATCTTTTAAATAATATTTTAAATCAAGATCTACAGATAACTGGGACATTGATCCAGTAAAAACGCCATTCAACCTGGAGCTGTTTTCAATAGAAATTAGCTGCTTGATGGTTGATGAGCCATCTCCGATAACTGTGGGTCTTTTTCTTTGAATCACATCGAGCAACTGTCCATCAAGGTATAATAGACGATATGAATCACCTGCCAGCTCCTCTTCAATCATTATTTTATCGTCATAGAACGAAGATAAAGCCGCCAAAGACGCAGAGCGAAGTCTTTTAAAAGAATTGATAGCTGTTGTAATGCCATATCCGCTCGAACCGCCGCAAGGTTTAACAACGCACTTATAATTGTGTTCTTGTAAAAAGTTCTCAGCATTTTTGATACTGTCAAACCTATATTCCAGATAATGTGGCACATGAAAACCGTTTTCTTTTAAAATTTTGTGGATAAACGGTTTATTATCTGCAATCTTTAGATTAAAGTAACTGTCAATGTTGACATAATGATACTGAACATATGTTGCTTTATTTTCTTTTGAAATTTTAAAAATATCATTATCCATTGGATGGATATCAGCTTTACACTTTGAAGCAGCTGTCTCCCAATAACGCTGATAGATAAGACTTCTCTTACCTGAAAAATCAATTCTTTTTGCCATTTTCCTTTTTAATATGTTTTTATACCGTATAGAATTGACAAAAAATGATTTGAATCGTTTCATTGCTACCTCAAGAGTTGTTGTCTCCGGCACCTGTCCTGATCCCGATATTATATTTAAATGCCATAAACAGATATAAAAGCACCCCTAATCGGGTCCAGCCTTGTAGTCTGGATTTCTCACCAGTCGAGGTTGCCGTGGATGTGAGGCGCGAAGCAAGGTGCAATAGTAGCCCTATGCACCTTGCTTCGCCAACGCTGCAGGTAAGCGAACGAAGTAAGACTCCGGGCGCGGTAAGATCGGCTGGCCTTCGGTGAACATTGTGTATGATTTCCATATAAAAGAAAAATACTTGAAAATATTGAACTATAGATAAATTGATGAATATCGACACAATTTCTCATGAGAAATTCGAGTTAGGTGGACCCACTGGTGCCATACCTGTGATCCTCCGCTTTGGGTGTCACCGGATATCAGTGATAATGATTTTTAAACAAAGTAATCCAGCATTACACTGCAGGTATTTTATGTGCCAAAACTCCTAACTGTCCTGCGCTGATTTTGCTAGGGTCAGGTGTCTCGCTTATATTGACACAGAGACGAAGATGTTGCAATGTCGAAATAATGGTGTTTATTCTACTTTTCCGGGAAAACTGAAAATATTGATTTACCGCAAAAAAGTTCCTTTATCCTCCCATGTCTCGTCCATGAAACTGCCGGACTCGGTGCAATATCCCGGCTGAGAGAAGGGGGGAAAGGAGTGTGTCGGTTCTCATTTTACTTCTTTATAAGCTAATATATTTCCGTATCTTGGGGCCGAGGAAGTTGGCCAGCGGCAGCGGGAGTTTGCTCCAGGCGTCGGCGAGCATCTCTCTTTTTCCTTTGGTGGTGGGGGAGGTGTTGTCGGTGGCGGGGGTTTTGGGGGCTGTGGTGCTGTACCAGCGGAGAGGGTATGGTTCCGCGCCCCACTGTTTTTTGAACCTGTATGTTCCCTCCTCCAGGGAAGAGCGGCCGAAATCGAAGGTGGTGTAGACTGCATCGGCT
>CAYSMO010000291.1:0-3216 GCA_964432125.1 uncultured Bacteroidaceae bacterium
AAATAGAAACTCTTCCTGAAAATGTTGACTGGAGCAACCGAATGATGCTGATCGTGGAAGATGAACCGATGAATGCAAAGGTTCTCATCAATGCGCTTAAAAACACGGGGATAGGCTACGCATGGATGAAGAACGGAAAAGAGGCTATTCAGCAATTGGAGGAAGGAGCTCTTTTCGACATTGTATTAATGGACATCCAAATGCCGGTTATGAATGGATATGAAGCAACCCGGATCATCAAACAAAAGTATCCCGGCCTCCCTGTGATCGCCCAAACGGCCGCAGCCATGTCAGGTGAACGGAAAAAAGCCCTTGAAGCCGGTTGTGATGCCTATATTTCAAAACCTATCAATCTGATAATGCTAAAAACCAAAATGTTTGCCCTGATGAATCAAAACAAAGAAAAAGCAGGACCGAACAACAACCCGGACAACCTTTTTCTATATCAAATGGCAAGGGAGAACTGATCTCCATCAGGCTCTTCGGAAAAATGGCACTGTCTATTAGACAGACTGGTTTTGCCTGTTGAACTGTCAACAATAAATAGAAAGAGTCGCATTTTTGATGAATGATTTTTACCTTGCGAAAAATTATTCAGAAAAAAATTGGTTATGCAACAATTCAAACAATTTGCTCTCATGTTGACGTTAACTGCGATCCTTATCGGGTGCAGTAACGAAAATTCCAACACCAAAGATAATCAGTCAGCAAAGCAAGAAGCCGTTGCTCCGGATCACCTGCAAAAAGAGGCTGCTCCAGGTGCAGGAGTATTAAAACAAGAAGTTACAATCAATCCTGAAATTGTTATGCAGGCTGCACTCAATGGCGACGCCGGATCAATCAGTAAAGCAATTGAAAACGGATATGATGTGAATGCCACGGACCAGGAACAGCATACAGCATTAATGATGGCAGCATACAACGGTCATTCGGATATTGTGGCTATGCTGCTTGACCATGGTGCTAAAACGGATATCCGTGACAACCAGGAACGCACCGCCCTGATGTACGCATCCACCGGACCATTTAATAAATCTGTAAAACTATTGCTTGAAGCTGGAGCTGATCCCAACCTGATCGATAACGACGAGCATTTCACCGCCCTTATGTTTGCTGCCGCTGAAGGTCAGAAAGAGGTTGTCTCCACGCTGCTTAAGCACGGTGCCGACAAAACCCTGCTTGATGAAGATGGCGAATCGGCCTATGATTTCGCTCTCGCGAACGGGCACGCAGAGGTGGCCGCTCTTTTAAAATAGCCTCCTCTGATTAACATATAAGTCTGATGACTTAAAAATACTCGTCACCAATCATTTTAAGCTGCTTTTGCTGATAGCGCCTGTTAAATGTGAAAGAGCCTCCAACTTCAACGATCTGTCCTTCATAATCATATACCCAATCACGCCTGAACAGGCTCGTGGATCCTTCGGTTGCTCCGGTATAACCGCCTGACTGGTTGGTTCCCATAATATCAAGCACCTTTGCATAAAAGCTCCAGCCCTGAAGTTTTGCGGGTTTATAATTAACTGCAATATTCAACATCTGGAATGGGAGGTCCTCTCCTTGCGGAGTTACGCTTTTTGATATATACGAATAGTCGACCGTTACTTCCAGGGGATCAATGATCTCCCAGGAAAGATTTGATTTTGTATCCCAGTTCAAACTGCTGTTACTGCTTTGGTCCCCAAACAGGTTTTCGTCTGATTCCACTGAGAACTGGTAGAGGGATCCCCCAAGAAAAAGTTTTAAGTTGCTAAAAAAGAAAAAATTAATTCCCAATTCCCCACCTACCGCAAGCTTACTCCCGGCGTTTGTAAAACTTCTCAGCAATACCCCTCCTGTATTTGCAAGATCGTAATCCAGGCGGTTTACCCGGTAGATCGCATTGCTGGCAGATCGGACAAATCCGGTGAGGATCAGGCTATGCGCACCCAGGTGCCGGTTGTAGGAGAGGTCCGCGTTCCAACTATATTCGGGCTCTAAAAGGGGATCGCCCATTTCGAATATTTCCTGATGACGCCGGTAAAGGAAAGGGGCCATATCTTTGGCGGGTGGCCTGTTGATTCTTCTACTGGCTGCGAGTGAAATCGTATTTAACTCATTGGCTTTATATCTAAGGTGGAGTGAAGGAAACAGGTCAAACTTGTTTTGACTGAATTCCGTTTCATTAAAAACCCGTCCAATTTCGTCAAATACATTATATACCTCCTCAAAATAACGGGTGCTGCTTACATTCATCAGCTGATCCAGGTATTCCGCCCGCAATCCAAAAATATAGGAAAGCTTGCTGCTGGTGCCGGAATAGTCAACATAGGCTGCGTAGACATCGCGCTTCAGATCGATGGTGTTGTTAAAGTAATCATACCCTTCAAGCTGACCTGTATTCATGTTAACTGTATCATATTCATAAATACCATCCAACCGCACATTTTGTGATGTTGCTCCCAGCTCGAGTGAATTTCCGTTTTCAAACTCCTTCTTATAGTTGAGTGAAAGCCGATATGCCTGAAGCGGTGTGGCATCACTCTGGAAGGAGTGAAATACCGGATTGCCGGGCTCATCGGAATAATAGTCGTAATAGAGCTGATCACCTGTATAGGCAAACTCCTTATTCTCAATTGTCTGCTCCAAATTCGAATTTTCATAAAGAAAAGAAGCGGTAAATGAGGAGTTGTCGCCTCTGTTCAACCTATAATCCAAATTGAAGTTCTGAAAGGTACCCTTCCGGTGAACATCGTTCGGATTAAAGAGCTCGTAAAGTGTTCCTGCAATGGGTTCACCATCAATACTGTTGGAAAAATAAGTGTCGTACTTATAATGCGCTGCCCTGCCGGTATGCCTGATCGAATACTGATAGTTGAGGGAAAGTTCAGAATTTTCGCCAAGTCTATAATCAGCTCCAACGTTGGTGTACATGGATTGGTCCCATTTGGGCCTTGCGCCCCTGCCGTCGAGAATATACCAGGTATCTGGATTGGGTTGGTTTTCATCCTGGTAGATATAGGTAAAAATATCGCCAATTCCTTTGTTGTACTTGTTTGCATAGTTGGTCGAACCATACACGTTCAACCTGTTGAAATTGTAATTCAGATACAATCCGCCGTTCACCCTGTTGTTATTCAATATATGGTTACTAAAAATATCCGTACCATTTTTCCAGGGGGTTCCCCCCAGCATACCTGTGGCCAATACCGTTAAACCGGTGCTGGTATTGCGTTT
>CAYSMO010000292.1:0-3191 GCA_964432125.1 uncultured Bacteroidaceae bacterium
TTCTTGAAGATCAGGGAGAAAGTGATGTGGCCAGTGTCTTTTTTACAAAAGCATCGGCATATGCGCTTTTGGCCAGGGTAAGTTTATACATGGGCGCATGGGAAGATGCAGTGGAATTTTCCACCAACGTAATTGATAATATCAGTTTTAAATTGAATTCCGACAATGCCTCACTTGCCGGTATGTATTTGAACGACAACGGACATGAGGTAATCTTCAGAATTGGTCTTACCAGGGGTGATTTCGATTCGAGGTATATTGGGTACAATTATTATAACAATTCCCAGGGGGCCCCGAACGTCGACTATATACCTGCCCAATGGATCATCGACCTGTATGGTGAGGATGACAGAAGAGGAGGGATTATCTTTAAACATGACTCAACCAAGTATGGATGGTCCTGGCCACTGGTCTGGAAATATCCCGGGAATCCCCGCTTTTATAGTGGCTCGCTCACCACGAACGCCAATATGTACAAGGTTTTCAGGCTACCCGAAATGTACCTGATCAGGGCAGAGGCCAATGCGGAGATGGAATTTGATAATCTTGCAGTTGTAGACTACAACACTTTAAGAAGCAACCGCATAGATGATTACATTGACGAAAACCTCTCCGGACAAGCCCTGAAGGATGCCATATGGGAAGAACGTATCAGGGAACTGGCATTTGAAGGGCACTATTTATGGGACCTGAAACGGACCGGTCGCGGTTTTACAAGGGTACCTGTTGATCATCCTGTGGAGGGACTCATCACCAATCCTGGACCCAATCAAAATGAACTGTCCGTTACACCGGAAAACAACAGGTGGCTATGGCCGATACCTGACAATGAAATCAGGGCGAACCCAAATATTACTCCCAATCCCGGTTATTAATGATTAAATTCACCTGATAATGAAAATTATACCGAAATCCATATTTATCCTGATTGTAGCTACAGTAATTCTCGCCAGCTGCAGTAAAACTGAAACCTATATTTATGACGGTCCCGTATTTGTCTCCTTTACGGATGGCACATCGGAAAAATATGCCCTCGAACCTAAAAATGAACCGTTGCGGATACAGGTTGGGATTCCCTATCCATTGGAAACTGATCTGGTGATTGAATTGGAAGTTGAGTCTGCCACACTCGTGGAGGGAACCCATTTTGATGTTCCCTCATCGGTAACGATAACAAAAAACAATGTCATAGCCTCTTTTACGATTCAGGGTTATTTTGAAATGCTTGAAGGAATAAAAGATACGGTAACCATCAAACTAAAAGGGGAAGATGTTGCAGAATTTAATAATAGCTATGCAGTTTATCTCCAGCAAAAGGAAATCTGTCCCCTCAATATCCCGGATGTTTTTGGCGACTGGATAGCCAATGAGGTGTCAGCCTATGACGGCCCCTTTGATCCCTATCTTGTCACTTTTGAAGAAAATCCAAACGGGGGCGACACGGTAGTAACCGATGATTTATGGCCCTACTATCCTGTAAAAATCGCTTTTGATACTACATCGGCGAGTTACCCAACATGGAACATTCCGGAGCAATATCTCTATGATCATTCGGAATATGGTCCTGTGTATATTGCATCTGTAGATTTTGCTCCATTTAATTCATGTGATTTGATCATGGAAACGATCCGGTATCAAATATATGTAGAAGAAGGTCTGTTTGAGGATTCCAACCTGGAATTTGTCAAAGTAAGTAAGTAAGTAAGTTAGTTAGTTAGTTAGTTAGTTAGTTAGAAGAGTGATTTAATTATTTGCTGGCCTCCATATCCGGATAGCCGCAACAGGTGCACGCCTTTGCCCGGGAATACGATCTCATTGTAACCGGGCTGTACCGTTCCGACGAACTCCAGTCTACCAGATGCAGAATAGATGCGCACCGCAGCTTCATTGCTGATTGAGTTTTCAATAGCGATGGCTGTTTCACTGACCCTGTAAGCAATGAATTCAAATTCATCTTTGTAAATATCAACACCATCATCATCATCCAGAAGATTGTAACACCTCTTGTCGCTTATAGACGCAACTGTATACAATCCGTTTCTGGATACAATCAACGGATTACCAGTACCCGATTCTCCTTTGATCTCAATCCCATCACGGTACCACTGCAGCGCATCAAATTTTTCTGCATTGGTTACCCTTAATGTTGTAAGTCCCTGATTTTCATCAAATAACTCCACCTCAGGTAACTCAGGCAGCTTTGCCGTAAGAAAAAGTCTGCCGGATTCATTTTGACCACAGATATTGGTGGTATTAACACGAACAAAATTCGCTGTATTTCCGACCCGTATCAGAACAGAATCTGAGTCTTCGCCTTCAAGGATCTCCCAATCATCATTTACACTCCAGGAATATTGATGATCTGGCAATGGTTCAACATAGAAAGCCTGAACCGACTCCTCACATGGAGGTACTTTGTCAGTTAGTATATTCTCTGTCTCCGGCACATCAAGAAGATCGATGGGTATGGTCAGGGATTCACCTGCCCCACATGCATTCTCTCCCCTGACAGATATGTCACCTGATGTATTTCCGGAAATAAATGAAATGGTCGATGCTTCACTGTTTCCAAGCCAGGTCCCCGGAGCCTCCCAAAGATATGTGGAGCCATTTAAACCGGTGGTTTCATAGTCCACATGTGTTCCTGCACAAACTACCGTATCGCCAATAATTGATTCCAGCACCGGGGGGGCGGAAAGCGGTGCTATTCCCAGTTGTGCGACCTCTCCCTCCCCACACCGATTGAAAGGAATAACAGTTAAAACATCGACGGAGTCTTTAACTGCCAACTGAACACTATTGAAATTCAATTCTGTAATTTCAGCCAGGTTCTCCGATTCCCAGGCAAATTCAGTTCCTTCTGCCGCCAATGCAAAAAATGGCACCTCACTATCCCTGCATGGAAATACATTTCCTGCAATCGTTGTCGTTCCTTGTGGAGCAACCGTGCAATACCTGGCCTTGAACCCCTTATCGGCAACTGTTTCGTTGGAGACAAACACCACCAGCATCTTTCCATCTCCGGAAGTGATAACAGTATCCGGATCTACGAGTAAACCGCTGAATTCAGCTAACAAGGGATCGGTCCGCTCCCGTCCGTCATAAATCCTAACCACATCTGTATCACTCTCGGTACCAAAATAGTCAAAATATAATGAAACAGGCATGTTGTTTTCAGGCTCAATCAGCCA
>CAYSMO010000293.1:0-3129 GCA_964432125.1 uncultured Bacteroidaceae bacterium
CCCAATCAAGGTCATCCGCCTGCACCGGAATATTTCCCCCTTTTTCATCGGTCAGCACCGGCTGAAGGCCTTGCTCCAACTGAGGGATCGCCTCCAGGGCCGTTCGCGGGATCACCACCGCGGCGTCTGCTACAGCAATGTCCGATGGATTCGTAAGCTGGATCTCGTACTTCGGTTCAGAACTGCAGGCAGCAGTGAAAACCGCGATCAGCAAAAAAATAATTACTTTCATTTTTTTTGGGCTTTAAATTATTGAAAAATGGTCCATTTATTTCTATCGGGTCCCGGAAACTCTGTTCTGTAATCCATCTCCCGGGAGGTTGAATCCGGGATCCACTCTACTAACCAAAATCTTTCACCGACATTTTTAATCTACTCCTCATTGCTGGGTTTGCCGATGGTGGCCAGGATGCCGCCGTCGACGTAGACTACCTGACCATTCACGAAATTGGAGGCGTCGGATGCAAGGAAAACCGCTGTTCCTGCAAGGTCGGACGGATCGCCCCACCTGCCTGCCGGCGTGCGGTTGATGATGAAGTCGTTGAATGGGTGACCGTCAACACGGATGGGCGCTGTCTGCGCCGTGGCAAAGTAACCCGGACCGATGCCGTTGGTCTGGATGTTATGCCGCGCCCATTCAGTGGCCATGCTCCGGGTGAGCATTTTCAGTCCGCCCTTTGCCGACGCATAGGCCGAAACGGTGTTCCTGCCGAGCTCGCTCATCATGGAGCACATGTTGATGATCTTCCCATGGCCCCGTTTAATCATGCCCCCTGCAACAGCTTTCGACATGATAAACGGACCGGTCAGGTCAACATCAAGCACCTCCCTGAACTCATCTGCCTTCATCTCGAGAATAGGAATCCGCTTGATGATGCCTGCGTTGTTCACGAGGATGTCGATCGGACCCACCTCCTGCTCCATCTTTGCAACTGATTCTGCAACTGCTGCTTCGTCGGTTACATTGAGCTGGTAGGTGGAAACATCAATGCCTTTTTTGGCATACTCCTTTTTTGCCGCCTCCAGCTTGTCAGCAAAGATATCGTTAATGATAATTTTAGCACCAGCCTCTGAGAGTCCGGTGGCAATGGCCATTCCCAGACCGTGTGTGGCCCCGGTTATCAGGGCCGTTTTTCCTGTGAGATCGAATAGTTTAAGTGACATAGGTTCTATATTAATTTGAAAATTTGAAAATTTGAAAATTTGAAAATTAAAACCGCTACGCGGGAAATTCACCAATATCGCATTGAGAGGTCCCTTTGGAGTTCCGTGGAGCCAGTTTCCTTCTGACGAAAACAGCTCACCGGAAAAACATAAGAACAGATGGTTCCTCAAAACGAATCTGCATTTTTTTTATTTAAGCTCTGTGGGTCCGAATGGATCCATATCGCCATAATCAAGGTTCTCACCGGCCATCCCCCAGATAAAAATATAATTACTGGTTCCTGCGGCAGAGTGAATCGACCAGGAAGGGGATACCACCGCCTCTTCATTGTGCATCCAAATGTGACGTGTTTCATGTGGTTCTCCCAGGAAATGACATACAGCCTGATTTTCAGGCACTTCAAAATAGAAATAGGCCTCCATCCTTCTGCTGTGAAGGTGCACCGGCATGGTGTTCCATACACTGCCCGGCTTCAGCTCAGTCATCCCCATCTGGAGCTGACAAACATCCACGACGGAGTTGACGATCAGCTTGTTGATCTTACGGGCATTACTCGATTCGAGAGACCCCAGCTCCACCTGCTCGGCATCGGCAAGGGTGATTTGTTTCGTGGGATAGGATTTGTGCGCCGGAGCTGAGTTGAAATAGAAGTGTGCCGGTTTGTTGACCGATTCGCTGATAAACACCACCTCCCTGGTGCCCGCACCGATGTACACTGCCTCCTTGTATTTCAGGTTGTACACCTTCCCATCGACCTTTACACTTCCTGTCCCTCCGACATTGATCACCCCAAGTTCCCGCCTGTCACAGAAATGTCCTGCTTTCAGGGGATCGATCGCCTCAAGAAGCAGCTCTTTCTTTACCGGTACTGCACCGCCCACGATGAAGCGGTCGTTCATAGAGTAGACCATATTGACATCGTCGGGTGTCATCAGGTTCTGTACAAGGAAGTCTTTCCTTATCCTTTCTGTATCATAATGTTTTGCATCCTCCGGATGGTTTGAATAACGAATTTCATAATTTGTTGCCATAATCTATATTTTTTCTGATCATTATTTATTTATTGATTTGCGGATTGCTTTTCACTGCGCGCGATATTGTCGATCCTGAAATGGTTCCCACGCAATATCATGAATATTTATATGTTGTTTCTCATGGATCATGAATGACAAAGATAGACAAATGCAATCGATTGCAAAAATGGTGGGACGTCTATGGGGGGTAATTCCCGTTTTTTTATATATTTGACTCTTCGTTGGGGTTACAGTGCTGGTTTTTTCGAATACCGGGTGCAACCAAAAATACCGATTATGAACCAAAGGAATCTTTTTCTGAATATTGTTTTTGCGATACTCGTGGTTGCGGTATTACTGGGCATTTTGCTGGAGAATCCCATGCTTGAATATCCTTTCAGGCCACTCATTATGCTCTGGATCGCGCTTTACTTCCTGATGAACGCAAGGAAGCGTACTTTCCTGTTGGGTGTGTTGACTGCCTTTTTCTTTAGCTGGATGGGAGATATTTTCATGCTGTTGTCGGAAGCCTGCGACAATAATGCTTTTTTCTCTCTGGGGATAGGGTTTTTTTCCCTGTCATTGCTGACATATATTTTCATTTTTCTGTTCAGTACCGAAAATGACATTAAGGGATTGCTCCTTAGAAATCCATTCTGGGTTATTCCACTGGCCGCTTATGGTCTGTTTTTGGCCCTGCTACTTTATCCCCGGCTGGAAGGTTTTGCGGTTTATTTGGTTCTCTTTTACGTCATTCTGCTGACCGGCATGTCGCTTTCTGCCTTGAATAGGCGTGACCGGGTTAATTTCAACAGCTTCAGGCTGGTTTTTGCAGGTTCTCTTCTCTTTGTTATCTCCGGTAGCCTGAAGGCAGTTCATTCATTTCACACGGAGATACCCTATGCCGGGTTTATGGTCATACTGACCTTCATTGCTGCGCAGTATTTTATT
>CAYSMO010000294.1:0-3125 GCA_964432125.1 uncultured Bacteroidaceae bacterium
GATGCCATATCCTTATATCAGCTAAATATTTCCGGAGCATGGAGCTGGAACGGAAAAGACACCTGGGAAAGAGCTGTAAAACTGATCAGTTCCGGAGTTTTTGACTTTGATAGCCTTATTACAGGACGTTACAGTCTTGATGAATGGCAGAACGCTTTTTCCCGGATAAGGTCCCGAAAGGATGTGAAAGCATTTATACATCCGAATGGAGTTGATTGGAAATAATTAGTAGTATTTTATAAAAATGATCTTTTTTATCACTTTGGAATAATTATGTTGACAAGCAGAAAGGCTACGGATAGAGTTATAAAAAGGTTTCCATAGCGCAATCTTGGGAGACACAACCAGTGATCCGGAGGTTCGGCTACGGTTCATGAGTAGTACACTTTTAGAATTAAATATCCTTAACTCATTAATTTCATCGAAAGATATCCATCTAAACAACGCTGGAAAACATATTCTCGATTTTGATGAAGATTTTCCGTTAACCGTAAAATTAATTAATTGCAAATTGGATTACAGGCTGACTCCCAATTACCACGATTACCTGGAAATCGCGACTGTTTACAAAGGTAAAGGGAGATGTCTCGTCGGGGACCAGGAGTATGTTATCAACACTGGTGATACGGTTTTTATCAACAATGTCGAGTTACACACTTTTCTTGCCGACTTCAAGGAAGATCTCATTTTAATGGTAATATTCTTCATACCGGAACTGATCTATGTCTTAGGAGAAAAAGAATATAATCTTGATTATCTAAAACCCTTCTACTATAGAGAAGATAATTTTAGAAACATTATCATGAAAAGTGAGATCGAGCATAACCGCATTCCGGACCTGATAACCGAAATTTATAATAAGGTTAATAATCGGGAAAAATATTATAAAGCTTCGGTCAAGGTGCATTTACTCGATATTCTCGTCACACTGTTAAAGACGAAGAAAGATATCCCGTATGATTCGCAAATAACCTATGATAAAAATATAAATCACATTAATCGGCTCTCTAAGACGTTTTCACTCATTATGAATAATTATCAAAGACCAATTTCTCTGGAAGAGGCTGCTGATTCTGCATTTATGAGTGCAAATTATTTCTGTAATTTTTTCAAAAAGGTTACCGGTCAAACTTTTAAAGAGTTCTTATTACGGGTACGAATAGATAAAGCGAAAGAATTATTGTTGGAGAACAATGCTACTACTACAGAAATTGCGTACGATGTCGGTTTTGACAACCTAAGTTTTTTCTTTCGCACATTTAAGCGTTTTACCGGCGTATGTCCGTCTGAGTTTAGAAGTAGTCTCTTAAACGAATAGATATCCTCTCCTCCTACGCTAATTGCTTTCAATTCACTTCATATAGTGATAATGTAAAAAACCGTTAATCCTCGCCTGACTGTTCAATATCAAGTATTTAGTACATTAAATAATGAATTTAGTGGAAGATTCTATAAATACGACACCTTACAATTACCTCGATGGATTCTTTGTTTTTTGGATAAGAAAACCCTAAAGGAGAGGTATAGGTGGCAAAATCAAAAAAAGACAAGACGATATGTCTAGTCGGGGCGCTCGACACAAAAGGGGACGAGTTTACCTTCATTAAAGAGAATATTGAAAGAAGAGGTTTCCGCACTATTCTCGTTAATACCGGAGTTTTTGAAAGCTCGGTGAAAAATGTGGAGATTTCCAATAAAGAAGTTGCCCAGGCAGGAGGTGCAGACCTCGAAGCGCTTGTAAACAAGAAAGACCGTGGCGGGGCCATTAGCGTTATGTCAAATGGTGCTGCTGAGATTGTAAAAACTCTATACGATAAGCAGCGAATTGATGGAATACTTTCCATGGGCGGCACTGCCGGAACGGCAGTTGGAACAAATGCGATGAGGGCACTGCCCATTGGCATCCCCAAAGTAATGGTGTCGACTGTAGCATCCGGAGATACCTCGGGGTATGTGGGCACAAAAGATATCCTGATGCTGCCTTCAATAGTGGATGTTTCAGGAATCAACCGAATTAGCAGAGAGATATTCCTCAATGCAGTTGGAGCTGTTACAGGAATGGTTTCGATTGAAAAGACCGCGCCTTCATCTGAAAAACCACTCATTGCCGCGACTATGTTTGGTAATACGACACCCTGTGTTGAAAAGGCCAAAGAAATACTTGAGGAGCATGGGTATGAAGTCCTAATATTTCATGCTACAGGAACCGGCGGAAAGACAATGGAGGATCTTATCGAGGGCGGGTTTATTGTAGGAGTGCTGGATATTACCACTACAGAATGGGCCGATGAACTGGTTGGGGGAGTACTAAATGCCGGAAAATCACGCCTTGAAGCGGCGGCGAGAAAAGGGATCCCTTCTGTGGTCGTCCCAGGTTGTCTCGATATGGTGAACTTTTGGGCCCCGGATACCGTGCCGGAAAAATTTAAAAACCGCAAATTTTATCCTCATAATCCCAATGTGACTCTGATGCGAACAACTCCCGATGAAATGAAAGAGCTCGGGGAAATTATTTCAGAGAAATTAAACATGTCTACAGGCCCCGTTGAAGTCTATTTGCCTTTAAAAGGATTGTCCATGATAGACGCGCCTGACGGACCTTTTTGGTGGCCCGATGCGGATAATGCGTTCTTCGAGTCTCTAAGAGGAAGCCTAAGAAAAGATATAAAAGTCATCGATATGGATGTAAATATCAATGACGAGAGCTTTGCTTTGAAAATAACAAATACATTACTTGAAATGCTGAAGTAAACAGGAAGGTGAGAGAATGATTATTACAAGAGAAAAGGCACTGGAAAAAATCCGCAAGCAGATTGCATCCGGAAACCCGGTAATTGGTGCCGGGGCCGGTACTGGAATATCCGCGAAGTTTGTAGAAAAGGGCGGTGTAGATCTGATTATTATCTACAATTCCGGGCGCTATCGAATGGCTGGAAGAGGCTCTATGGCTGGATTACTTCCTTATGGCGATGCTAATAGCATTGTCGTGGATATGGCTCGAGAGGTTTTGACAATTGTTGAGCATACTCCCGTCTTGGCCGGAGTATGCGGAACCGACCCCTTTAGATTGATGGATAAGTTTATTGAAGAGCTGAAATCGATCGGATTTTCAGGTGTGCAGAACT
>CAYSMO010000295.1:0-3122 GCA_964432125.1 uncultured Bacteroidaceae bacterium
CATGATCATCGTAGGTAAAATTAATCCCGGTATCGATAATCTCCTTCTCACTCATGAAATGGAAGACCCCTTCGCTGATAATCGCTACACCGTAATCAATTCCTAAAATTCTCCGCTTCACCATGGAAGAGATCACCAGGTTGGTAATTTTTTCAAAGGTGATTTTCGTCTTATTGAACATCTCAGGGATGATAATCATCGGGTAGTGTGTGGCGGTACCAATACCCATTGCCAAATGGCCAGCCTCACGCCCCATAGCCGATACAACAAACCAGTTGCCGCTTGTTCTGGCATCTTCATAAATTGTTGTTGCAAGTCTTACTCCCTCCTCCTTGGCTGAATGATATCCAAATGTAGGAGTACCCTCCGGAAGCGGAAGATCGTTATCAATTGTTTTGGGAACATGAATGTTTTTTACCTCAAGCTTCTCTTTAGCCAGGTATTTCGTGAGCCGGTTGGCTGTTGATGCTGTGTCATCCCCTCCAATGGTAACAAGTAGCTTTACATTGTATTTTTTAAAGAAATCAGCACTGAATTCATCGTCCCGGGGCTTATAACGGCTCATTTTCAATGCAGAACCACCTCTGCTGTAGATCTGATCGGCATAATCAAAATCGAGGTATTCAAATGAAGGTTCTTCAGCAAACAGACTCTTGTACCCTCCGTTAAGACCAATAACATTGAACCCATTATTAATAAATACTTTTGTTACTGAACTAATCACAGTATTGATTCCCGGCGCGGGACCTCCTGCGCACAGAATTGCAACAGCATCTTTCATTTTCAACTTTTTAAATATTCGTTTAACAAAATTTTCTATCCTTTTTGAAATCGCAAAAGTAAATAATTTTAAGCAAAAACTGCTGTAGAACAGGTCTAAATTATCAGAAAAACCAATGGGACTCAGGGAATACAAGCCAGAAAGGAATAGTCAACACCGGTTGGATATTTTATGTCGGCTTCATGATAGCTACACCCTCATATTTTCTGAATCTTAAATATGAACCCCTCATCATTGGGAATTGATATTTAAATAAAGAATTTGCGTATATGAACATAAGTACTTTGAAAAAATATAGAAAATAGTTATTTTTGCAACTCATTTGCAAATTATAATGAACCCATCGAAAATACTAACTGAAAACGGCTTAAGCAAAACCCGCAGCAGGATCAATATTCTGAACCTCCTGAAACGGGTCAACACACCGCTTTCAGGAAAAGAGATCTGTTTTGAGTTAAAAGAAAAATGTGATAAATCAACCGTGCACAGGACATTAAACTCACTTTTCGAAAAAAAAATTGTTCAACGGGTCATTGTCGATCGTGAAGTGAAATATGCATTGAGAATAACTGTGAATAATGGCAACGGGCACGAGAGTGATCATGTTCATTTTAAATGCTCCGAATGTGAACGGCTTTTTTGTCTGACTGAATTAGAAGTACAGGACTATTTACTGCCGGAAGGTTTTATAAAAGAGGAGAACCAATTTCTTGTGATAGGAAAATGTAATAAATGTCAGTAAGCGAAAAACCATACAACTCCAATCTGATTAGAAGGATAAAAACCATCACCAAATGGTTGGGTACAGCGTTATCCTTTGCCCTGATCATTCCCGTTAAAATTTATCAGTGGATTATTTCTCCGATGTTGCCAGGCAGTTGTCGGTATGTGCCCACCTGTTCAGAATATGCCATTGAAGCACTCCGGATCCATGGCCCGGTAAAAGGATTGTTACTGGGTACAAAAAGAATTTTCAGCTGTCATCCCTGGGGTGGACACGGCTTCGACCCTGTTCCTTCAAAAGGTACGCCCTTGTTCAGATTTAAAATATTAAAAACCAAAGAGTAGTCTCTTATATGTTAACAAACAGCCTAAATACAATACTTAATTGGAAGTGCAATTAGCCGCAAGAGAATTATCAGATTAAAAAAAACGAGCCATGATAGTATTATAGACATATACAGCTTTCCCGTTTTATCGGGGATCATGACTAATTCCCAATTGAATCGAATAGCTTTGATAGATAGTCATGGTAGGCTCCATAAGAAAAATGGCTTTAAACATTATAAAATAACAGCGTATATGAAGAAAATAGGAATTATCCTTTTAATGGCTGCCTTGTTTACCGGTTGTGTGAACAACAATCGTGAGAATTCGAAGCCAAGAATAGCGGTAAGTATTCTTCCACAGGAATATTTTGTTACTAAAATCGCGGGTGACATTTTTGACATCAATGTATTGATCCCACCTGGTGCGAGCCCGGCAACTTACGAGCCCACCCCTTCTCAACTGGTATCTCTGTCAAAAACCGACCTCTACCTGAAATTGGGACATACCGGTTTTGAGATGGCATGGATGGAGAAACTAACTTCTGCGAACAAAGAGATGAAAGTGGTCGATCTGTCGGAAGAAATAGACCTGATCATTGAGGATGTGGCGCACGATCACGCACATGATCATGGACATCATCATGGGGGAGTCGATCCGCATATCTGGTTATCACCAAAGAATGTAAAATTTATTGCAAAAAATATCCATGAGGCGCTTCTTACCGACTATCCGGAGCACCGTGAAATTTTCGATTCAAACCTGGGGGTTTTTCTCCAGGAACTTGACTCCCTCGACCATTATATCTCAGAAACCTTATCAAATCTGCGGTCACATGGTTTTTTTACCTATCATCCGTCACTGTCCTACTACGCAAGAGATTATAACCTGGAGCAGCATCCAATGGAGCTGGAAGGAAAAGAACCCTCTTCGGCCCACATGAAAAAACTGATCGATACAGGTATAGAAAAAGATATCAAGATCATCTTCCTCCAGATGCAATTTGATCAGAAAAATGCAGAAGTGTTGGCAAAGGAGAGTGGTGCAGAAATTGTTCAGATCAATCCATTGGATATAGAATGGTATGAACAAATGGTTTTCATCACACAAAAGCTAAAAGCGAACCTCCAATGAGCAAGCCCCTGATATCAATAAGCAACCTGAGTGCGGGATACCCTGGAAATATTGTACTGAGCAATGTATCGTTCGATATTTTTCCCGGGGATTTCACTGGAATTATTGGTCCCAATGGAGGAGGAAAAACCACCCTTCTGAAGGTAATCCTCGGACTGCT
>CAYSMO010000296.1:0-3115 GCA_964432125.1 uncultured Bacteroidaceae bacterium
GTCGAGCCGCAGGTACATATCCTCCACCTCCACCGACCAGGTGGAGAAACGATCAGACAGGTACTTCGTGGCGTTAAAGCTGATATTGATCCAGTCGGTCACCCCGCGCTGCCCCAGCTCCTCATTCACAATCGCACTGATGGCAAAATCTTTCGTATAGGTATTACCAAATGGAGTGTACATTAATAGGTTGTAATTATCTCGCTGCTTTCCACCACTCAGTTTGTACAGGTCGTATGGGAAGGTGATCTGACCATTGAATCCTGTTTCATAAGGGCTATTATCGAGCATACCCGCGGTGTACTCACCGATTGGCAACAGGGGCTCCCACAACTTCTCACTGTAAATATCCTTGTAGTTTTTTGCATTTATCTCCTCCACCCATCCCGGCAAAGAGTCAACATAGTAATTGCTGGAAGTCCACATCCCATGCACAGGATTGAACCAGTAAGCGCCGTTGGCGGTGTGACCCGATTGCAGTACCGCGGCTACCGGATCGAGTGCTACGCCGATCACCTTCGACCTGAACCGGGAGTTGATCCGCAATTCATCGGTGAGGGTGCGCGACAGCATCGCCGATGGTGAGGTATGTCCGTTTTCGTCTGAACCCGCTAGTCCCCGCACTTCCGGGTCATCAATGCAGTACCTTATTTTTCCCGCAGCGCGCTCGTACCAGTAATCCGCCACGATGCCGTGCGCATCGGCACGTGCCCCAGTGGCGATGGTGGCATACCCTGCGGCCGATTCAGTGATCAGGTGGTCGTACCGCGCGTTCCGGCAGTAAGTTCCCGTACCGGCCATCCGCTTGAAACCATCGTCGCCAAATTTGTCCCAGTAGGCCGGGAGGTAGTCGAACCGCATCCCCGAAACGGTAATACCCACAATAAGCTTCGGCTTTTCAGAAGGGATCCGCTGCGCCTGAAGGTTCGGCACCGTGAAACAGATTAGCAACAAAACTGCAATACTTTTTTCGGAGAACAACGGACCTGTTCTCTGAAAAAACAAAACGGTTCTATTATACAACAAAACGGTTCTCTGAAATAACGAACCATTTTTCTGAAACAATGATCCCTTCCCTTGAAACAATGAACCTAATTTCTGAATGTTCCTTCCAATACCTTTTCCCACCGATAAAAATTTCTTTCTTCCCATTAATAACTTCCTCATGTTTCTCTCTCTTTGATACTCCATACTGCTCAAACACTTTTTTATTATTCACTCTTCTCCACCCATTCTTCTCCGCCTGTTCTTCCTTACCCGTTCTTCTTCTTTCAGTTTCCCACATTAACAATTCTCCTGCTCCTTCTAGAACGGAGAATCGCAGTTTCTATATATACCGTAGATTTAAAAAGAGTGGAATCCAGTTTTATTTGAGCAATTGAGTAATTTCCCTACGTAATTTTGGCAAATTTACAACTATTCCTGAATTCCCTGCAACAGATGAACCTCTCATCATTGGAAATAGATACCGTTACAGTGCTACTACATCTTTACAAACCGGAGATTGAATACCTCCCCACCACTCACGATTCGAAGCATGTATACTCCCTTCTCCATCCCCGAAACATCGATCCGGTGCAACTGCGAATCCTCCTGCAGCGTTTCAGTGATCACCCGTGCACCCGATACCGCGAATACCTCTACCCGCGTATCCGGCTCAAACGGCTCGCCTCCACGCACATGCAGCACTTCGGTTGCAGGATTCGGGAAGCAGACAAACGTCTGCTGCAGCCCCATCCCGCGATCCCCCGTTACCAGGCTGTCGAGCGCCACCAGCAGGTCGGTGCGCTGATAATCGAACACCGCCACACCCCGCACCGTATCGCTAACAAACCCTTCCGCGCTCACCAGCAGGTCGTACACCCCCTCCTTCAGGTAGCGATAGAAACTGCCGTGCACACTGTCGCTCCTCACCCATGAATTGTTGCTGTCGTGGTGCATAACGCGTATTTCCGCTGGCGCGGGAACGCCGGTGCGACGGCAGGTTACTTTGCCGTGGACGCCGTAGCGGGCCTGACTGATGTAGTTGATGAGGCTCCACTTGTTGTAGTTCCAGTGGGCGTCGAGCAGTTCCGATGGGAGCTTTTTTATGCCGCTCAGTTCGAGGGTCACCTCCCTGCCGCGGAGGAAGTAGTTGACGTAATCCTGTCTTCCCCCGGTAATGATGTACCATACCGCGCCGTTGGTGATGCCATTGTCGAAGCCGAGCATGTAGTTTGGCTCGACAGCGTGCACGCCATCGGCATACTCGCGCGAGATAAAGCGGTACCAGTCATCGTCGGGATGCAGCGCGTAGGTATAGTCCCACGGATAGTTGACCACCTCAGCCCCGCTGTGCATGTTGGCTGAGAGGTTGAAGCGGTGCTTTTCGAGAAAGCGGATCATGTGGATGTTCTCCTGCTGAACGGACGAAAGATCTGAAGGGTCGCCGAAAGGCACTTCCGGAAAATTCCTGTTGAGGTCGATACCGTTGAGGTTTTCTCGCAGGGAATACCTTACCGTCGTATCCCTGTTGGTTGTGTCCTCTTCGTGGTAGTAAGTAGCATCCGGATTGGCAAGGGGGTTGATCCAGATCTCCAGTTCGTCGACGATCCGGTCGATCTCGATATTACTGCCGTAGTTGCTGAGGATGAAATCGATCAGTCGCAGCGAGAGCACATATCCCACCAGTTCGTCGCCATGCATGGTGGCGGTGTAGAGAAAAGCCGGCTCATCCTCGTCGGTGTGTGGGTTGGCGGAGATCTTCACCGCCAGCAGCAGGCGGCCCTGGATACTGGTGCCGAAGGTGTCGATCCGGCAGATCGCCGGATAGCTGTCGGCAAAATAGTGCATCATGCTGTCGTACTGCGCGTAAGTGGGGTACTTGGTGAAGGTGAGCGCTTCGGTGAGATCGGCGGCCATGTCCGACTGGTCGAGTTGGGCATGGAGAGCGGCGGTGCTTATGAGAAGTACCAGCAGACTGAGAAACAGGGGGATTTTTATATCGATGATGTTCTGACTGGTACTCATTGTGCAAATATATGATATTATCAAACGAACGTGATTGTTTTTAATCTTTTTACATTATTGGATGAATGCACAGCAGTTGTGTGTGGGAGTTTATCGTAGACTTAGC
>CAYSMO010000297.1:0-3080 GCA_964432125.1 uncultured Bacteroidaceae bacterium
AGGTTTGGCAAAATGGTTGGACATATGTCGCCCGCCGCCTGCAACGTCAGTGTCCTTGGAAATACCGTTCAGTATAATCTCTTCTGCAGTGAGACCAGCAGAAATAGCGGTAAGCATATCCCGGTAATAGGGGAAAAGATGGTCCTTCTCTTTATCAAAAACCTGTCCGATTGCCAACTGTATTCCGTCATGCCCTGCATAAGGTGCATGGTATGACCATCCAATTGCCTGTTTCAGATAATTGGGAGCCCGGTCGTCCAGTAAACGACCGACTACCATAAGTTTGAACCATTTGGCCAGTGTCTCTTTTTCTGTTCTTTTTATGTGGAATTTTTTTTCTGTAGACATATCTTAATGGGTTGTAAGTATTGGTGTTGGTACAGGTTAAATGGCACGGGTGGTATCGAATAACTCAATGTAATTGCCTAGTGTTCTAAGAAACATGCCACCCAGTGCCCCATCTATAATCCTGTGATCATAGGTCAGGGAGAGCCACATTTTTTGTCGTATAGCAATTACATCACCTTCTGCTGTTTCGAGTACTGCGGGTTTCTTCTTGATTGCTCCAATTGCCAGAATCGCAACTTCTGGTTGGTTGATAATGGGTGTGCCAATATCATTTTGGAATGTGCCGAAATTTGTGATCGTAAATGTGCCACCTGAGATATCATCCGGTCCCAGTTTATTGCTCCGGGCAGCCGTGGCGATATTGTTCAGGTTGGTTGTAAGACCAGCGAGATTGAGTTGATCGGACTTTTTGATATTGGGAACAATCAGGTTGTTATCTTCAAGCGCTACAGCGATCCCCAGGTTGATGTTTTTTCTGATAATGATTTTATCTCCATCCACACTTGCATTGATCATCGGGTGATCGCGGAGAGCCTTTACGGTTGCTTCCATAAAAAGCGGAAGGTAGGTGAGTTTCTGTCCCTGCTTTTTCAAAAATTCGTCTTTCACCCCGTTACGCCAATGCACCACATTTGTCACATCAATCTCCAGCATATTGGTTACGTGGGCCGAGGTTTGCTTAGAGTTAAGCATGTGGGCTGCGATGAGCTTTCTCATTCGGCTCATTTCAATGACCTCATCATCAGCTGAAGAGTAGACATTAACCTTAACTTTTACAGGAGCAGAATCCTTTTTGGTTTCTTTCACAGTCTCTTTCGACGAACTCTCTTTATCGCGTGATTCCAGGTATTCAAGAACATCATTTTTCTGCACCCTTCCATTGATGCCGCTTCCGGAGATCGAATCAAGCTCCTGGGCTGTAATATTCTCTTCGCTTGCAATCTTTCTTACCAAAGGCGAATAGAACCGTCCTGATTCACTTTTTGAGGAGGCTGCTTTTGGAGGTTTCTGCGCTGCAGTGTCAGTAGTTTCCTTGCCGAATTCTTCTGTGTCCTCATTATCGGTATCCCCATCCTGTTTCGCCGAAGGTTCCTGTGATGCTTTCTCTGCTTCCTGATCACCGGACCCTTCATCATCCGGGCTCTCTCCGTCGTCCTCACCGTCCATGTCAATCACGGCGATAACAGTTCCAACAGCAACGGTATCATCCTGTTCAAACAATATTTTTTTTACAACACCTTCAACAGGCGAAGGGATCTCAGAATCCACCTTATCGGTGGCAATTTCAAGTAGAACATCATCTTCAACCACTTTATCTCCCTCCTTCACAAACCATTTGGTTATGGTGGCTTCTTCGATGCTCTCGCCCATTTTTGGCATTACTATATCAAAATGCGCCATTTCAGATTATGTGTTTTGTTTTATTTAAAAATAGTCAGATTTTCGCACATATAACAACACTTATTAAAAAATGTTTGCATAAAAGTGATCCTTTACCAGGCAGTTCTTCACTGCCAGAGTTTAGTATTACATAATCATCAATTTACACCAGGGTAATCTAAAATGCATTGTGTTATCAACTATGATATATGAATATAGTAATGCAGCTTCTCGTTCAAACGCCAGTATATCAATAGAGTCGCAGTGGTTGGATCATTTAGTACGAGAGCATAGCCTATAACGAAATTATTCCTGAATCTTCTACCACTCGTTAGAGCAGTGGATTGGGTGTTGTGATTTCTGAAATTGGATCATCAGCAAACTGCTGGTCCACAAGGAAAAGGTTAAGGTAGGGCCACAATTCAACTCTTCCTACCGCATTAAACATCATTGCGGAGGCATACCGTTGGATCCGGGATTGTCTGTAGGTGGATGTATTTAATAAAACCACCCAGTTCAGACCATTTTTCTGCCTGACAACAAGTGCTGTTGATCCGCTGAGGTAGCCGGTTCTCCACCATGTACCGCTACGATCAATTCCCCTCCATCCAAAGAGTCCGTATCCTGCAAATTCAGGATTTACCATCGAGTTGACTGTTTCCTTTCTAAGAATATCCTGCTGAATGCTGTATCCATCCAATACAGTTAACAACTTAGCCAGTTCGGGAGCTGATGCGATCCATCCTCCGGCTGCAGCGAGCAATTCAATGTTATTGCCCCCGTAGTGTAAGGGCACCATCTCTCCTGATCCATTAAAAGAATGTGTTTCTATCGAGCTGCCGGAATGATAATAGGTTACTTCATTGGGCAACCGTTCATGGTGGAAGCTTTTTCCAATATGCATATCATGAATTCCAGCTGGTTTCAGTATATTCAATATTACATAATCCTCATAAGGCATTCCGCTGGTAACTTCAATGATCTTTCCTAGAATGGCATAGCCGACATTGGAATAACTGTATCGTGTACCGGGATCAAACTGGAGCTTGCGTGATAAACAGTACTGAATGATATGATCGATATTTGCCGGCGGTTCAATTTTCATCCTTTTAGCGATATACAATGAATTGAACATAGGGTCACCGGCTATTCCTGACCATCCAGCAGAATGGTTCAGGAGGTGCTTTACTGTTATCTCCTCATATCTTTTATCCTTGTAACCGCTATAAAAAGAAGTGTCAAGTATTCCATGCGGACCAAAAACAAAATTGTCCAGATCGAAGTGTTGCTCCTCATACAATTTCATTACAGCTGCAGCGGTAAGTAGTTTGGAAACTGAAGCAATTCTAAAA
>CAYSMO010000298.1:0-3066 GCA_964432125.1 uncultured Bacteroidaceae bacterium
GGCGCACTGTTCCGTACACCCAAGTGTTGTTGAGTATGCAATAAGTGTCTTCATAATGTGGGATCACAACCGGGTCAAATATAGAATTATCTGACCATCTTACACAATTATTTATAGATTTCTTAATGCAGCAGTAACAGTTCATCTCCATTTTTAAGACTGGCGGCCGCATTGTTACCGCCCTGCGAGGCTAAATCGAAATTATCAAGATATGCATGCTACATTTATATGTTTCAATTGTTCGGCAAGCAGAAAGAAGTCAAAGTTTGAAAAAATTGTAGCAGAGCGTTGGTAATTGTGTAAATATTTTTTCTATTTTTACTCAAAGATTTGAAAAACAGGATTGCTATGGCACATAAACAGGAAGGACCTCCCCGAAAATTTGCGATTATAAACGAAGGTGCCAAGAGAAAACGTGCCCAGAAGAAATATACCCTGCCGGTGATCGGACATTTCGCCGACCGCAGCGTAGAATTCAAAAACATCCTGGAAGCAGAGCGGGTCACCGGCATCAACTACACGCTGATTTTTGAAGCGTGTATCGGAAAAATTTACAAAGCAAAGGATGTACACTGGGAATACAAAAAGGGAAACCACTACATTAAGTACAAAGCGTACTATATCAACGCACAGAAGACCTATACCCGGAAGACCGGATTCAACGGATAAAAATTTCTCCTGGTACAGACATTTCGCCGTACAGACATGTCGCCCCTAAAGGGGCTGGGGTTCCATTTAAACGGTCTTTATACAGACATACCGCCTTCTACAGACATACCGAAGCACCCCAGCTCCGTAGGAGCGACATGTATAGCCCTGGCGGGGCGCAACGTCTGTAAAAGTCACACAAAAAGACTCAATATTTATGAATCTTATATACTTTTGGGGTCTGTTCTAACCAACCGAAAAATGGGAAAATTCAAAAACAAAGTGGTCTTTATAACCGGATCGAGCAAAGGGATCGGGAAGGCAACAGCTTTGGAGCTTTTGCGCCGCGGAGCGAAGGTAGTGCTGAACGGAAGGAATGCTGAAACACTCGCCAGAACCGCTCAGGAATTAGGTCGGATCGTGGAGGAGCGCAGGAAATTATCCCCGGAAATTGATCCAAATAAAGCTGAAAGCAGAAGAGCTGGACAGAAACCTGGCCAGGTTGCACAACTGAACAGAAATACCATAGATAAGATCACTGAGAAGGAGGACGGACGAACTGCTGACGATGGAGAGAATACTGACCTTGAAAAGATCGCTGTCAACAGAAAAATTACTGACAACGGGGGGATCAATGACGGCAATAAAATCATGCAGATTGCTGGCGATATGTCTGATCCTGAATCTTTTGAAAGGGCGATCAATTCTATAGTGGAGCGATTTGGCAGGATGGATATCCTGATTCTTAACGCCGGACTAAGCTCTTACGGCACCGTGGAGAAAACGGGCGATCAGACACTGTATAATGTTATGAAGGCAAACACGCTTGGTCCGTTTGCCGGTGCGCGAATTGCGCTGCCGCATATTCGTAGGACCAAAGGGAGTATTGTCTTTATCTCCTCACTGGCCGGACTTCATGGCATACCCCACTCATCGGTGTACAGCATGAGTAAGATGGCCCTCACCGCGTTGGCACAGTCGCTCAAGACCGAGCTAACCGGTCAGGGTATCCACATCGGGATCCTCTACATTGGATTCACGCAGAACGATCCGGAGAAAATGGCTGTGGGTCCGGATGGACGTATCCGCCCCATCCAGTCCAGGCCCGGCTGGGTACAGCAATCACCCAAAAAAGTGGCCCGCCTCATTCTCAGAAACATCAGCAGGCGGAGGTTCCGGTCCACCCTATCGACCATGGGAAAGAGCATGGCCTTTTTCAGCCGTTACTTTCCGCGCCTGTTCCAGATTTCCATGCGGGGAATGCTGAAACAGGCGGAGAAATTAACGGCAGATTGATGGATCTATACATTATAAGTAGACGATGCCGTATCTCCTCCCCTGCCGGTCCAGTTGGTGTGGAAGAATTCGCCCCTTGGTTTGTCGAGACGCTCATAGGTGTGCGCACCAAAATAGTCCCGCTGTGCCTGCAGCATATTGGCCGGCAACCGCTCGCTTCTGTAGCCGTCGAAATAGCAGAGCGCCGAGGTAAACGCCGGTACCGGAACACCGTTCTCCAGGGCCACTGCGCAAACTTTCCGCCATCCTGCCTGTGAGGTTTCCACCTTCTCTTTGAAGAAATCGCTCAGCAACAGGTTGGAAAGATCGTTGTTCGTGTCGAACGCCTCTTTGATATCGGCCAGGAATGCTGAGCGGATAATACAGCCACCCCGCCACATCAAGGCGATCTCCCCGTAGTTCAGGTCCCAGTTGTACTCTTTGGCAGCCTCTTTCAGCAGGGTAAATCCCTGTGCATAGGAGATAATCTTGGAGGCAAAAAGTGCCTGGCGAATATTTTCGATGAACGCTTTTTTGTCGCCCGTGAATTTCATTGCCGGTCCGGAAAGCACCTTTGAGGCCTCCACACGTTCGTCTTTCAGTGCTGATAAGCAGCGGGCGAATACCGATTCGCCGATCAATGTCAGCGGGATCCCCAGGTCGAGCGCAGCAATCCCGGTCCATTTCCCGGTACCTTTTTGTCCGGCGGTATCCAATATTTTTTCCAGCATCGGTTCACCATCTTCATCCTTAAAGCCAAGGATATCCCGGGTGATCTCGATCAGGTATGAATCCAGCTCGCCTTTGTTCCACTCCTTGAAGACCTCGTGCATCTCATCGGTACTCATTCCGAGCAGGTTTTTCATCAGGAAATAGGCTTCACTGATCAACTGCATATCGCCATATTCGATCCCGTTGTGTACCATTTTCACGAAATGACCAGCGCCATCGCGGCCCACCCAGTCACAGCAAGGCGATCCGTCCTCTACCTTGGCTGAAATCGACTGAAAGATCTCCTTCACATGGGGCCACGCTGCATCCGATCCACCTGGCATGATGGATGGTCCCAACAGGGCTCCCTCTTCTCCGCCCGAAACGCCGGTTCCGATATAGAGCAGTCCCTTGCTCTCCACATATTTGGTC
>CAYSMO010000299.1:0-3056 GCA_964432125.1 uncultured Bacteroidaceae bacterium
GATTCAGGTCAGTAATTTCCAGTTCTCCCCTGGCAGAGGGTTTCAGTGTTTTTGCCTTTTGGATGACATCATTGCTATAGAAATAGAGTCCGGTTACCGCGTAATTGGATTTGGGTTTTCGCGGTTTCTCTTCCAGGCTAATCACCCCTCCTGCATCGTTAAATTCGACGACACCGTAGCGTTCAGGGTCGTGCACATAATAACCGAATACGATGGCTCCGTCGTTAAGAGAGGCGGCAGCAGAGAGCGTGCTTTCAAACCCATGGCCGTAATAGATATTATCACCCAGTATAAGGCAGACATTGTCATTTCCAACAAAGCTTTCTCCGATAATAAATGCCTGGGCGAGTCCATCGGGAGAGGGTTGCATTGCATAGGTTATCTCTATTCCGAGATGATGTCCATCGCCCAACAGCTCCTGGTAAAGATGGAGGTCGTCCGGTGTAGAGATGATTAGTATCTCCCTGATACCCCCGAGCATCAATACCGACAGGGGGTAGTAGATCATCGGTTTGTCGTAAACGGGGATGATCTGTTTAGAGATACTTTTAGTGATCGGGTAGAGTCTGGTGCCGGAGCCCCCGGCCAGAATTATTCCTTTCATGAATATCTGTTTTTAAACGATTCTTATTTTGTATGAGCAACTCTTACTTAGATGATAAGAGCCTTCAGAATATTATATTATTCTAAGGTATTTTTAAAAAAATCAATTGTCCGTTGCAGCCCATCATCCAGTTTAATCTCCGGATGCCATTTATTGAGCAACGCACCAGCCATGGTAATATCTGGTTTTCGCTGCACGGGATCATCTTCCGGTAGTTGCTCATAGATGATTTTTGATTTTGAACCGGTCATGGCAATGATCTTTTGTGCCAGTTCCAGAATAGTGAACTCATGCGGGTTTCCGATGTTTACCGGTCCTGTTACACTTTCAGGGGTGTTCATCATCCTGATCAGCGCCTCTATCAGGTCATCCACATACTGAAAACTCCTGGTTTGAGATCCATCACCGTAGATTGTTATGTCATTGTTTTTCAGTGCCTGGACAATAAAGTTGGAGACCACACGTCCGTCGTTGGGATGCATATTGGGACCATACGTATTGAATATTCTAACGATTTTTATCTTCACACCATTTTGAATATTGTAGTCCATGAAAAGTGTTTCAGCGCATCGCTTTCCTTCGTCATAGCATGACCGCTTGCCTATGGGGTTCACGTTCCCCCAGTAGGATTCGGGTTGCGGGTGAACGGAAGGATCGCCGTATACCTCGCTGGTGGATGCTTGCAGGATTTTGGCTTTAATCCGTTTCGCCAGTCCCAGCATATTGATTGCACCCATGACCGAAGTTTTCACTGTTTTGATTGGGTTGTATTGATAATGAACGGGAGAGGCGGGACAGGCCAGGTTATATATCTCGTCAACTTCGGCATAGTAGGTTTGGGTTACATCGTGCCTTACCAACTCAAAAAACGGGTGACCGAGTAGGTGCACAACATTTTTTTTGCTGCCAGTGAAGAAATTATCGAGACAAATCACATCATTCCCTTCATTCAGCAGTCGCTCACACAGATGTGATCCAATGAATCCGGCTCCTCCGGTTACAAGTATTCGTTTCATTTATTTACGAGTGTTGGTTTTCGACCGATACTATAATATGAAAATCCATATTCCATAATTTCTGCTGGCTCATAGATATTTCTTCCATCAAATATTGTCTTTTCTTTCATAAGTTTCTCCATCATCCTGTAGTTTGGAACCCTGAATTCAGACCATTCCGTTACAATTACCAGGGCACTGGCATCCAACAAAGCTTCATGCCTGTCCTTGGCATATTTAATCTTATCGCCCAGAATCCTGCTTGCTTCTTCCATCGCTATTGGATCGTAGGCAGTAACCTGGGCCCCTGCCTTCAGCAGCGAATTAATAATTATCACTGAGGGTGCTTCGCGCATGTCGTCGGTTTCAGGTTTGAATGACAATCCCCAAACAGCGATATGTTTTCCATGAAGGTCTCCGCCAAAATGGGCGAGAACCTTATTTCCAAGAACTGTTTTCTGGTGGTCATTGGCATCTTCAACTGATTGCAGTATGCGCAAAGGGGTGTTATATTCTTTGCCGGTTCTAACCAGCGCTTTTACATCTTTGGGAAAGCATGAGCCACCATAGCCGACACCGGGATAGATAAACTTATGGCCGATCCGCGGATCTGATCCGATCCCTTTCCTGACAAGGTTCACATCTGCTCCTACCTCTTCACAGAGGTTGGCGATCTCATTCATGAAACTAATTTTGGTGGCCAACATGGCATTGGCTGCATATTTTGTCATCTCTGCTGAACGTATATCCATCGTGATAATCGGGTGGCCATTAAGCAGGAAAGGTTTGTAGAGCCGATTGATAATCTTCTCGGCGCGTTTCGAGTCGGTTCCAATAACAATGCGATCGGGCTTCAGGAAGTCATTGACTGCTGCACCCTCTTTCAGAAATTCGGGATTAGATGCAACATCAAATTCTATCATGGCCTGTCGTTTTTTGAGTTCTTCGGCGATTGCAGACCGCACTTTTTCAGCGGTGTTGATCGGAACGGTACTCTTGGTAATTACCACCAGGTATTCTGTCATGTGGCGCCCGATTTCCCTGGCAACCTCCAGCACATATTTAAGATCGGCACTACCATCCTCATCTGGCGGAGTACCAACGGCAATAAAAACTGCCTCGCAGTCAACAATGCTATCTTTCAAACTGGTGGAGAAATCGAGCCGTTTTTTCTCAAGGTTGTTTTTAACGAGTCTTGTTAATCCGGGCTCATAAATGGGTACTTCACCATTTTTAAGCCCCTCTATCTTTTTTTTGTCAATATCGACACAGGTAACCTGGATACCTGTTTCTGCAAAACAGGTTCCTGAAACCAATCCGACATAACCTGTTCCTATAATTGCAATTTTCATTGGTATAAATTCTTTATTTAACTACTTGATATAAAATAATATAACTGTCTTTTTAACTTCAAGTGACTGGTTGCCTCACCCCATAAATATTTTTTAAAGGAGGTT